>JADGQR010000103.1 GCA_017881685.1 Gemmatimonadaceae bacterium | reverse complement strand
TCGACCACGAACCCCAGCCCGGCACGCCGCACCACATCGTCGTTAGGAAAACCGGACTCGCTCACGACTGGCAGACCTGCTCGCAGATAGTGATAGATCTTCGTGCTCTCGTTGTTGTGCATGAAAGCACCGGCAGATACGACGATCCCGACTTGCGCGTGGCCGAAGTAGTTCCACGCATCGTCGTGCGAAACGAAGCCGAGGTACGTCACACACTCGGGATCGAGCCGGCTCACATCTCCGACGCCGATCATGTAGAGCCGGCATCCGCGATCGCGCAGCAGCTCACCGAGGCGGTTGAGCTTCGCCACCAGGACGTCGTTCGCTTCTCCCTGGTCATCGCGACTGTACACATTGCCGGCGAACAGAACGCGGGCGTCCTCGCCCGGGGGAAACGGATCGGCCACGAGTGGCGGAATGTCCCGATCCGCGGCGCCAGGAACGAGCAGAATGTTCTGCTTCGGACCGAACAACTCCATCCAGAGCTCCCTGGCGCTTTCGCTGAGGACGGTGACATAGCGGCTGCTCGCGTTGATCCGTTCCTGTATGGCATAAAGCTGTTCGCGGTACGCCCCATAGAAGTAGATGCCCTCCCGGTCGCGTGCATCCACGACCGACCCGAGCTTCGAAATGATGAACGGGTGCCCAGCCCCGCCGTACGCTTCGAGAGTCTGAAAGCCGAGATCGAAAAGTGTTTTAACGACGTCGTATTCCGACCAGCGGACATCGCGCAGCGCAACGCGGCGCAATTGCAATCCGTTTCTGGCAGCGGCTCGCTCCATGGCGACGGGGAACGTCTCGTTGGTGGCGATGTCAACCGAGTGACCCCGGCGCGCAAGGGCCTCGGAGATCTTCAGCCAGCGGATGGCGCCCATCTCGACTGGTTGAAAGATCCCTCGCGAATCCCGATAGACCGTTACGATCTTTGCCATTACATCTGCATTGACGGCTGTGCGTCAGCATTCGTGGGCGCCACGCCGAAAAGTCTGAGTCGCGCGAGTACGTTCTTGTCGGCGTCGAAGCGACTCTCGATCCGCTGTCGCGCGTTTTCGCCGAGCATATCAGCCAGCGCGCGGTCACGCGTGAGCTGTTCGATTCCGTCGGCCAGTGCGACCGGGTCTTCCGGAGGCACCAGCAGCCCGCTCGTTCCGTGCTCGACGATCTCGGCGAGCCCGGCTATTGGCGTGGAGATCACCGGAAGCTTCATAGCCATCGCCTCGATGACCGCGTTCGGCGTGATGTCTCTCCGGCCATCGCGTGCGACGACACACGGGAGCACAAAGACGTCCGCCGCCCGGTAGGCCTCCATGACGGTCGCGAAGGGCTGTGCGCCCCGAAAGAACACGCAACTCTCGAGCTCGAGACGATGGTGCTTTTCCTTCAGGTGCTGCCAGTACGCAGTGTACAACGGCTCCTCAGTACCCCCGATCACGTCACAGGTGAAGGAAAAGTTACGGTCGCGCAAGAGAGCGCAGGCGTCGAGCAGATATGTCAGGCCCTTCTGCTCCACCAGGCGGGCAACGCACAAGATTCGCGTCGGGACCCCGGTCGCCGCCAATCGCTCTGGCGGATCGAATTCCGCGAGGTTGATACCGTTGTAGATCGTGTGAATCTCAGTTCCGCTACCCATCATCAGCGCCTGAATGAACGGACGATTGTACTGCGTGTTGGTGATGACGAAGTCCGCGCTTGGGAGCATCTCGCGAAGCGCTTGATGGTACGATGGATCGTGAAGATCGTGCGCCCTGATCTGCAGGGAGAATGGAATGCCCAGCAGCTTTGCCGCCAGCATCAACGCGAATCCCGCTCGATCGCCCCAGGGCGAATGGACCCGGTCTATCCCGGCCTCGCGAAGATGACCGGCGATGTACACGACTTGGTCGAACAGCAACTTGTCGCGTGCCAGCGTCTTCGTTCGGCCATATCTGCGCGACATGATGAAGAGACAGAGATGGTAATACGCGAGCCGCCGATCGCGACGGAACTCTCGCTGGTAACGCGAGAGACGCTTTGGGTCGATAGGAAGCAGATAGCCGGTAGTTGTCAACAAGCCCCGATCGCGTTCGGCGAGCAGGGCCACGTCTTCGGCGGCCTCGGCGAAAACTTCGAGCGAAAGGCCATGCTTCCTGAGCGCCTCGATCTCGCGACGAACGAAGGTTTGACTGAGCACCGGAAAGTGCCAGATGTAGTACGCGACACGCGGGTTCGCGACCCCGACCGATCGCGGGCGGCGTTGCAGAATGGCGGGAAGATCAGCGGGCCACCATCCCCACCGGGAAATCGTCGTCGCGTGCAGGCGCTCGCGCGCGACCCACGAAATTCCCTTGATCAATCGACCAATCTGGCGCGGCCTCTTCGTGCGCGTCGGTGGCCCGATCGAGGTGCCGGTCAGACCATTGCCTCGCGACCGAGCTTGACGATCTTCTCGATCTGATCGGCCCGGGCGAGCCGGGTTGTGTCGATCACAATGGCGTCCCGAGCCCGCCCACTCTGCTTCGCGTCCAGTTCGTCCCTCAGTAGAATCCTGGCGGTCTCTTCGGAAATCTGAGGAGCGGATGGCTCAGCCCCGAGCCGCTCGAGTAGCCGCCGCCGCGCCCGTTCGGCCGGATCAGCAATCAAAAATATCTTGAGCCGGGCATTCGGAAAAACAACTGTCCCGATGTCGCGGCCATCCACGACAACGTCATATTCCTGTCCAGTCTTGCGAACGATCGAGTTTACCCAATTGCGCACACCGGGCATCTGCGCTACGCGTGATACATTGTCAGTTGCGCTATCGCCTCGCATCTCCAATTCCGCCTCCTGTCCGTCGAGCAAAGGCGTGAAGCCAGTCTCGGTGGGAGCGAGCGACACGATTCGCGCGGCTTCGATCACGGACGCTTCGGTCCACGTCTCGGGCGCGCCGGCCTGACGCGACCGTGCAGCGGTAGCAGCCCGATACAGCGCGCCCGAATCGACGTGATGAAATCCCAGCGCGCGAGCGACGGCCTTCGCTGTGGAAGATTTTCCCGACGCCGCGGGTCCGTCGATCGCGATTGCCATCCTTTCAGTAGACATCCGACCAATATAGCAATCGCGTGAAATTGCCCGGATGGTTACTCGGGCTTTCGACGATCTTCGAACTTGAGCTGTTCGATGTCGCTCCGCAGTAGCGCGATCATCTCCGCTGTAAATCCAAACCCGAAAAGCGTGATACCGACGACGACAAGCAGCAACACCAGGCCGAGAAGTGGTCGGTATCCAATCGACGGTGGCCCGATCTGAAACGCCCGGAGGACGACGAGAACGAGCCCTATCAACAGACCGAGTACCGTCAGCGCGACTCCCGCCCCGCCAAACAACTGCATCGGCTTTCGGCTGAACCGAAGATAGAACCACACCACGAGCAG
>JADGQR010000102.1 GCA_017881685.1 Gemmatimonadaceae bacterium | reverse complement strand
GCGAACACATTCAAGGACTCGTACTACCTCGAAGTTCAGGCGCACAATACCGAGAATCAGGCGGAGCTGAACCGCAGAGTGTTCAAGCTCGCCGCAGAAGTTGGCCTTCCTGTCGTCGCCACGAATGATGCGCACTTCCTCCGCGCCTCGGATCACGAGTCTCACGACGTGCTGCTTTGCATCGGACTCGGCAAGGATTACAACTCGCCGGACCGGATGCACTACGACAAGGGTCTGTACTTCAAGCACGCGGGCGAGATAAGGGATGCGTTTCCGGACAGGCCCGACGTCCTCGAAAACACACTTCGCATCGGCGACGAATCGACAATCGCTCTGTCGAAGAAATATCAGGTACCTGCATTTCCACTGCCTCCCGAAGCTTCGAGTGAAAACGAATTCCTCGTCATGCTCGCGGAGAAGGGTGCGCACGAGCGGTATGGCGAGGAACTTTCTCAGGAAGTACGTGAGAGACTCAAGTACGAGCTCGACGTAATCACGAAGACCGGCTATGCAGGATACTTCCTCATCGTCGCTGATTTCATCAAGGCCGCGCGCGACAAGGGGATTCCTGTTGGCCCGGGGCGTGGATCCGCTGCGGGATCGCTGGTTGCCTACTGCCTTCGCATAACGGACGTCTGTCCGCTACGGTTCGACCTGCTCTTCGAGCGCTTCCTGAATCCTGAGCGCGTGTCGATGCCTGATATCGACGTCGACTTCTGTTTCGAGCGACGCGGTGAGGTGATCGACTACGTGCGCGAGAAATACGGACGCGATTCAGTCGGGCAGATCATCACTTTCGGAACGATGAAGTCGCGCGCCGCGGTGAAGGACGTTGGACGCACGCTCGGCTTCACTCCCTCCGAAACCGACGCGCTGGCCAAACTCATTCCCAACGCGCCGAACTATTCGCTCACGGTAAAGGAAGCGATCGACAAGGTTCCGGAAGTTCGGAAGCTGTACCGTGATGAAGAGCGTTATCGCGAGCTGCTCGACTTTGCGATCGCACTCGAAGGACTGTCGCGCCACGCGGGTGTACACGCGGCCGGAATCGTCATCGCGCCCGGTCCTCTCGACGACTACGTGCCAACCTGCACCCAGAGCTCCAGGGGTTCGGGCGCCGGGAGCGATGACAGCACCGTCGTTACGCAGTACGACATGAACGCGCTCGAAAAAGTCGGCATGCTGAAGATGGATTTCCTCGGCCTGACGACACTTACAGTCATTTCCGACGCGCTTGCGTCGATTCGTGCGCGGACCGGCTCCGCTCCGGACCTCGACACGCTCCCGCTGGACGATCCGGATACTTACCGCATGCTGCGAGCGGGCAAGACTGCAGGCGTGTTTCAATTCGAGTCGCATCTCGGTACAGACCTGCTGAAGAGCATGCGCGCAGACCGGTTCGACGATCTCGTCGCATCGAATGCACTGATGCGCCCGGGCCCGCTCGACGCCGGGATGCACAAGGTCTACATCCGCAGAAAGAAAGGCGAAGAGAAAGTCACCTACCAGCTCCCAGAGCTGGAGGAGATTCTCAACACCACGTACGGAGTCATCACCTATCAGGAGCAGGTGATGCGTATCGCGCAGAAGCTCGCGGGTATTTCGCTCGCCGAGGCCGACGTGCTGAGAAAGGCAGTCGGAAAGAAGGACGCAGATCTCATCCGATTCGAGCTTGGCAAGTTCGTCGAGAAAGCAGTCGCCCGCGGATACGACGCGAAGATCATTGACGACATCTCGGGCCAGATCGAGACCTTCGGCCGGTACGGCTTCAACAAGTCGCACTCCGTTGCCTATTCGATCATCTCGTACCACACCGCCTGGCTGAAGACGCATTTCCCCGCGGACTTCATGGCGGCGCTTCTCTCGGCGATGATCGGTGACACCGACAGCGTCGTCAAATACATCAATGAAGCGCGAGATATCGGCATCGAGCTTCTTCCGCCCGACGTGAACGAGTCCGGGTACAAGTTCACGGTTATCGGCGAGAAGAAAATTCGCTTCGGGCTGGGCGGTATCAGAAACATCGGCAGGTCGGCGATCGATTCGATTCTGGCTGCCCGTCAGAAAGGACCGTTCACATCGATCTTCGATCTCGCTTCTCGCGTTGACCTTCGAGTCTGCAACAAGCGCGCGTTCGAAGCATTGATTCCTTCAGGCGCACTCGACGGACTCGGCGGGCACCGCGCGCAGTACATGACGATACTCGACACAGCGCTGCGCGAAGCTTCGCTGCAGCAGGAAGAGGCAGCGTCAGGCCAGGTCTCGATGTTCGGATCTCCCGAACCGAACGGCAAGTCAGGTCACGAACACGCACAGCAGACCCTTCCGAACGTTGCGCCGTGGTCTGAGTCGATTCGTCTCGCGAAAGAAAAGGAGATCCTCGGGTTTTACATCTCGGGTCATCCGCTCGAGCCGTTTTCAACCGAATGCGAGCTGTTCTCGACGCACAAGGTCGCTGACATGGGGGGTTGGAGTCCCGAGCCCATGGCACTCGCCGTCGTCGTGACCGCCATCAAGCGGCAGACCAGCAAGCGGAGCGGGGCGGAGTTCGCGCGGTTGACGATCGAGGATTTCTCCGGATCGACGGAGGTCCTCGTGTTTCCGGAGAAGTGGTCCGCCTTATCAGATCAGGTGAAGACGGACATCCCGATTCTAATGAAGGGCGGATACGCACGCCGGGATCAGGATGCGGACAATCCTTCGTTCGTCGTCGAATCGGTCACGAAGCTCGCGGAGCTTCGCGCCGACGGCCATGTCATGATCGCCATCGAGCTCAAACACGACGTTGACGCGAATCCCGGAATCATCCGGGAAGTCAAGTCGATCGTAGAGTCATACCCTGGTACCGTCCCGCTGGAGGTGAAGTACAGTGACGGCAACGGGTTGCGGGCCACCCTCCGTTCCCGCAGTTTGACTCTCGCCGTCAACAACACAGCCATGAGCGAGCTGCGCTCGCTGCTGGGCAACGACTCCGTTCGCTTGCAACGCGGGAGTAAATAGGTGGCGACGTCTGGGCAAACGCTGGATTTCGAGAAGCCGATCGTCGAGCTGGAAAAACAGATCGAAGAGCTGAAGCGAATGGCCGGCGAGCGACAGATGAGCGTCGTCGAGGAAATCGCTCCGCTCGAGAAAAAGCTCGTGGAGCTTCGTGAGCAGATCTACCGGAACCTCACGCCGTATCAGCGCGTTCTGGTGGCAAGGAATTCGAAGCGTCCGTTCACGTCGGAGCTGATCGATCTCGTGTTCACGGATTTCGTCGAGCTGCACGGGGACCGCGCTTTCCGCGATGACCCGGCGATCATCGGCGGATGGGCGCGTCTCGATGGCGAGACAGTCATGGTAATGGGCCAGCAGCGTGGCCGCGACACGAAGGAGCTTCTAAAGCGCAACTTCGGCATGCCGCACCCCGAAGGTTACCGGAAAGCGCTTCGACTCATGAAACTGGCCGAGAAGTTTCACGTGCCCGTGCTCACTTTCATCGATACGATGGGCGCGTGGGCCGGAATCGGAGCAGAGGAGCGCGGACAGTCCGAAGCAATTGCCCGAAACCTGTTCGAGATGAGCTCGCTGACCGTTCCGATCATTGCAACGGTGATCGGCGAAGGCGGCTCGGGAGGCGCTCTCGCACTTGGCGTCGCCGATCGTGTACTAATGATGGAGAACGCTGTCTACTCGGTGATCAGCGTCGAAGGCTGCGCGACGATTCTATGGAAGGATGGAAAGAGTCCGGAGATGCGCGAAAAGGCAGCGACGGCGCTTCGCGTAACCGCGCCGGACCTGTTCGAGCTTCGCGTGATCGACGAGATCATTCCGGAGCCTCCGGGCGGAGCTCACACCGATCATGCAGCGGCAGCGAAGGTCTTGCAGGAAACGTTGAACAGGCATCTCGAGGAGCTGCGAAAATTTCGCCCGGAGAAGCTTGTCAGAAGACGCAGACAGAAATTCCTGCGTCTTGGACAATGGACAGAATAGGAGTACCGGCAACGGTACCCTGCATCCCGATACCCGTTTAATTGGCACACCTGGTCGAAGTCGCATTCAGAGGAAACCGCAAGGAGTTTTTTCTCTGGGACTATCCCGATCCTCCAGCACTGAAGTCGGCAATCATCGTAGATGCCGATCGGGGTGAGGATCTGGGCATTGTCCATTCGCTTGGCGAGCTCGCGCAGATCAGAAACGGCGGGTGCGCCCATGGCTGTGGCACCGCCGCGCCGACGCGCAAAGCCCTCCGGATCGCCACCGGGAAGGACAAGGCCAGCGCCGAAGAGCTCAAGCGCCTGAACGAGGACGCACGCCGCAAGGCAATGGAGCGCGTTCGCGCCAACGCACTCGCGATGAAGCTGACCGATGCCGACTGGCAGTGGGACCGGAAGAAGCTGACTTTCTACTTCACAGCGGAAAAGCGCGTCGATTTCAGAAATCTCGTTCGCGATCTCGCTTCCCTTTTCAGAACGCGGATCGAGCTCAAGCAGATCGGCGTTCGCGACGAAGCAAAGCGACTCGACGGAATCGGAAGATGCGGACGGCAATACTGCTCGGCCTCATGGCTTCCCGAGCTGAGACCCGTCAACCTCGGCGTCGCAAAGGACCAGCGACTGTCTCTCAACCCTGCGCAGATCTCCGGAGCGTGTGGCCGGCTCATGTGCTGCCTTCGCTACGAGCACGAGTTCTACGTTCAGAGCCGAAAGCGATTCCCAAAGGAAGGAAAAATCATTACGACAGCGAAAGGCGAGGAGAAAGTTCTCGCGATCGACATTTTCCATGAAAGACTGACCCTGAGAACCGCAGAGGGGGAAACTCGCGTCGTTCCTCTCGTCGAGTTCAACCGGGAAATGGCTGCTGTTGCCGGCGGTACGGTCGATTCGTACATGAACGAGACCGCCGCTGATGAAGACACCAATGACAGCGGCTTCGACATCTCGCCTGAGCTCATGTATACGTCCGAGCACGAGATCGCGAGCGTGAGAGAGCACATCATTTCCGAGCCGCGAGATGCGGAGACTCCCGCAGACGCGGAAATGGTGGGAAACGACGAGAGTCAGGATCCCGCGTCCACGCGCGCCGGCGACCGCGATGACTCCGGTGCTCGACGGCGCCGTGGCCGTCGCGGCGGCCGTCGCGGCCGCGGTGGCGAAGCCGGAGAGCAGTAGCGATGGATCGTTTCTATATAACAACGGCAATCGACTACGCTAACGGCGATCCTCACCTTGGACACGCGTTCGAGAAAATCGGCGCAGATGTGATCGCGCGTTATCGCCGCATGTGCGGTGACCGCGTGCACTTTCTGATCGGCATGGATGAGCACGGCCAGAAGGTCGCGTCGGAAGCGGCCGACCGCGGCATCGAGCCGCAGGCACTCGTCGACGACATCGCTGAGCGCTTCCAGGCCATGTGGCGACGGCTCTCCATCTCAAACGATCAGTTCATCAGGACGACAGAGGCAAGTCACCGCGCGGGCGTCACTGCTCTTATCGAGGCGATCTTTCGCAATTCACCGGAAGATTTCTACGAGAAGGAATACGAGGGCTGGTACTGCGTCGGATGCGAGTCGTTCAAGCAGGACAGCGAGATCATCCAGGGCAAGTGCATACTGCATCCCACGCGTACGCTGCAGTGGGTGGCGGAGCGTAACTGGTTCTTTCGCCTCTCAGCATATACGGACCGTCTTCGCAAGCTGATCTCGGATACGGATTTCCTCGGCCCAAAGAGCCGCCGTAACGAGATGCTTGCGCTGCTCGACCAGGGACTCGAGGACATTTCCGCGAGCAGATCGAGGTTTACGTGGGGCGTTCCCTTCCCTCGTCCATCGAGCACCGGGGAAACGCAAACGACGTACGTGTGGTTCGATGCTTTGCCGAACTATCTGACGGCGACTGGATATCCAAACGCCGGATTCGATGAGCGCTGGCCGGCCGACCTGCATGTCGTCGGCAAGGATATAACGCGGTTTCACAGCATCATCTGGCCGGCGATGCTCATGGCCGCCGGTCTCGAGCTTCCGCGTCACGTCTGGGCTCACGGCTTCGTTCTCCTTGCCGGTGACCGCTTCAGCAAGTCAGCAGGCGTGCGCCTCGATCTCAACGAAGCCATCGACAGGTTCGGTCCCGACGCATTCAGATATTTTCTGCTGCGCGAAGTTCCATTCGACGGAGACGGAAACTTTTCGTGGGAGCGGTTCGAGGAGCGCTACAACGCCGAGCTGGCAAATGCTTTCGGCAATCTTGCGAGCCGGACCATCTCCATGATCGATCGTTATCGCGGTGGAACGGTTCCGTCAGGTCGTGACGAGACCATCGATGCGGCAGATGCTGCGGATCTCGCCGCGTATCACACGCACATGAGCGGTGAATCCGGATACCTGCTGCATGAGGCGCTCAAGGCACTCTGGCGAACGGTTGCGAGAGCCAACGAGTTCGTCGACAGGCAGGCACCGTGGAAGCTGGCCGCGGATGAAACGCGCTCCGAGGAGCTCGACCGCACCCTCGGCTCGCTCGTAAGACAGCTGACCAGGCAGACGGCGCACATCGCGCCGTTCATGCCGCAGCGCGCGCAGGACTTGTGGGAGCGGCTTGGGGCGCCGGGTAACGTTGCCGATCACAGTTTCGACGAAGCCGGCGCGTTTGACCCCACCGGATGGCGCGTAACGAAGGGCGAACCGCTTTTCCCGAAGGAGCAGAAGTAGGAACAAACGGATTCTCGCAAGTCGAATCCTTTGACATTCATCGGTCCGGGCGGTTAACTACAGCGACCGGATTGTATTGAGTATTCCTTTTCGAGAGGTAGGAACGAGCATGAAACAGCGAATGTTTCTCGCAACGCTTGGCGCCGGCGCCCTCGGCCTCGCAGCGTGTGCACACACGGTCCCCGTCGAGGGAACGGCGACGCCAGTAGCATCCGTTTCCGCGGCTGGCGGCGGCAGCTGGAGCACCAACATCCAGTCGGTAACTCAGAACCGTGGCGACGTCGCACAGAGTACGCGTGACCGAAGCTACGG
>JADGQR010000101.1 GCA_017881685.1 Gemmatimonadaceae bacterium | reverse complement strand
GGATGGGTTACGATCCATCGAGCGACAACGGTGCCGAGCAGTGGCGCGATGTGTACTGGTCGCTCGGCCAGAATCTGGTCGACATGAACACGAAGGCAGCAGCTGAACAGCGCTGGGATCTGCTCGGCGTCGGCCAGTTCATGAAAGCCTGGGGCTGGCTCGCGCTGACAGACCTGCACGGCGAAATAATCGTCAAGGAAGCGATCGATCAGAACCGCTTCAGCTTCGATTATGACACACAGGAGTACGCGTACACCGCCGTGCTGGCGCTCCTCGACAGTTCCATCGCCAATCTTCAGAAAACCGATGGCGCCGTCAACGCGGCTTATCTCGCCAAGGGCGATCACATGTATAACGGTGACCGCACGAAGTGGCTGAAGCTCGCTTATGGATTAAAAGCCATCACATTGAACCATTACTCGAACAAGTCCGCGTACAAGCCTGCGGACGTGATCGCCGCCGTCGACCAGTCATTGGCGAGCAATGCCGATGATGCTCTTCTCGCTTACCCGGCGACGAACAACGACGACACGAACTTCATGGGGTGGACGAGAAACAACCTCAGGTCTTACCGGCAAACGCAGTTTGTCGTGAACCTGATGAATGGCACCGATTTCGGCGGAGCTGTCGATCCGCGCATGAGCCGGATGCTCGCGCCGTCGCCTGACGGTGTGTACCGCGGTCTCGACATCAACGTCGTCGGCTTCGGCGCTCTCACGACCACACAGCAGCCCAATAACTTCATGGGCTTCCCCGGGACCAACGGGCAGCCGTACGGTACGCGTTACCTCTTCGACGACAAGACGAAGCTGCCGTTCATGACGTATTCGCAGCTTCAGTTCGTCAAGGCAGAGGCTGCTTACAGAATGGGCGACAAGGCAACGGCGCTTGCCGCGTACAAGAACGGAGTCTCCTCGCATATAGACTTCGTCAATGCGAGAAATGCCGATGACGGTCAAGCGCCGATTGCGATAAGCGCGACGGAGAAGGCGGCTTTTCTTGCAGATCCGAACATCGTTCCGGCTTCAGCGGCGAACCTGACGCTGACGCAGATCATGTCCCAGAAGTACATCGCTCAATGGGCATGGGGATTCAACGAGGCCTGGATGGACATGCGCCGCTTCCACTACACGGATCTCGACCCGGTAACCGGCAAGCAGGTCTACCCCGGATTTGCTCCTCCGACGAATCTGTATCCTGACAACGGTGGAAAGATCGTCTACCGCATCAGGCCAAGATTCAACTCGGAATACGTATGGAACGTAGCCGCCCTGAAGACGATCGGCGGCGATGCTCTGGATTATCACACGAAGCCAACCTGGATCATTCAGCCCTAACAACCATGAGACGATACTTGCCTGTGGCAGGGCTGATATGTGCAGCCGTGCTATCATCATCGTGCGACAAGAACGCTGTTCAGACGATCACTGGAGCGGCCCCGACATCGGCCGTGAAATTCTTCAACTTCGGCGTCAACGCGCCGGCAGTGAATTTCTACGCGAACGACAACAAGATTACCGCAATAACATCGGCAACCGGAGCCGAGTCCAACCTCGGAACGAGTTACGGCGGCGTCGGATCCGGCGGGTTCTATTCCGGACTCGACCCGGGCCAGTACACGCTGGCTGGAAAGATTACCGCGGCAACTGACAACGGTGTGGCGATTACAAGCCTCGCCGCCCCAGTCGCCGATGGGAAGTACTACTCGTATTACATCAGTGGGTTCTATAACACGACGACGAAGACGGCCGAGGCGTTCATCGTTGAAGATCCTCTTCCTGCAATCGATAAAACGGTCACGTATGTCAGATTCGTGAACGCGATATCGAACTCGAGCCCGATGGTTCTCAGTGCGAAGAACCAGACCACCGGAGTCATCACTCCCGTCGGTGCTGCGGTCGGTTACAAGTCCGCCGGGGCTTTCGTCTCGCTTCCAGGTGGCATTTATGACGTCAGCGCGCGTGTCTCTGGAGCGAGCACCGACGCGGTCGTAAGAACCGGAGTGTCTTTCGTCACTGGCACCGTTTATACAATCGGCGCGAGAGGCGACATGACAGTAGTGAGCACTACAGCTACCAACCGTCCTTTCCTGGACAACACAGCGAACAGGTAAGGCGGCGATTTCGAGAAAAGACCCCGGGGATTCTCCCGGGGTTTTTTTCTTTATGACATATTGAAGGATGCAGCGAACCGATCGTCGCATGCGCGTTGTAATCCTGATCGTCGTCGCATTCCTTGCGCGCATCGGTGGCGCTCAGGCACCCGACACGACACACAAGGCCGCCGGTGCTGTCGTCAGTGGAGTCGTCCACGACAGCCTTGCACACGCGCCACTGGCCGGAGCGATCGTGGAGCTCGTGGCAGCCGACAACCCGGGGAGCTTCGCCCTTACGGCGGTCTCGGACTCGCTCGGCAGATTCACGCTGAACGGCGTGCCCGACGGCCGTCATGTGATCGGGTTCTTCCATCCTGTACTCGATTCAATCGGTTTGGGAACGCCTCTGCGTGAGGTGTATGTCGATCGCAGCAAACCTGTGCGTGCGGACCTCGCGATTCCTTCCGCGCGCCGGGTTCGGGCAGCCATCTGCGGCAGTCGGTCGGCACGAGACTCGAGCGCGGTGCTCGTCGGCATCGTTCGCGACGCGAGCAATGGAGCGCCGGCTGAAGGAGTAACCGTGGTAGCGGAATGGGTTGAGATCTCATTCAGGAAGCATGGACTTTCGCGCCGCGTTCCTCATCTCGTTGCGCTGACGGGAGACAACGGCTGGTTCGCCATGTGCAACGTTCCGAGCGCCGGCACTCTCGCGCTGATCGCCAGCCGGGGAGCAGATAGCACAGGTCTGATCGAAGTCCGAATCCCGCCCGGCGGGTTTCTTCGTCACGAGTTGTTCCTCGGCCCCGCGACGAGCGTCATCGCTGAAGGCAGCTATGATTCGCTCTCGTCGCAGGCGCGGCGTATTCACGCGGGAACCGGAACGCTGAGTGGCGTAGTAGTGGCCGCCATGAACGGAACGCCGGTCGCCGGCGCGCAAGTGAGCATCACCGATGGACCGCAGACGATTGCTAACGCGCAGGGAGAGTGGACACTGGCCGGCGCACCGGGCGGAACCCGCATGCTCGAGACGCGTGCCCTCGGCTTCTATCCCAACCGACGACGTGTCGACGTCATATCGGATGCTGCGCCAGTCAGCGTCTCACTCTCGACGCTCAAGGCGGTGCTCGACACGGTGATGATCACCGCACGCCGGATCAATCCCGACCCAGCCGGCTTCAAGAGCAGAAGTCGCACCGGACAGGGACGGTACCTGACGCCCCAGGACATAGCGAAGATGCAGCCTCTGACCGTCTCGGATTTGTTTCGCTCGGTGCCAGGCCTGAGGGTCGAGTTCGACTCCAGAGCGCTCGACAAGCGAATCTTCATGCGAGGCTCCAACGGACCGTGCCAGCCGGCGATCTACGTCAACGGTCTTCCGATGACGGGTCAGGTGGCCGACAGCGTGAAAAGCGGCGTCGGCGTTGTCACGCTTACCGCAGACGATCTCGACACCTGGATGCGGCCAAATGACGTTACCGGGATCGAGATCTATCCGGGTGAGACAGCTCCCGTCGAATACCAGCAGAGCATGAGTGGCTGCGGCAGCATCCTCATCTGGACGAGGCTGAAGCGCTAGAGCTTTTGTCCTCCTCGCTGGCAACGAGCCCGTTTACTTGAAGCCGAAAGTCGGGATGGCCATGAAGACTATTCCGATGATGCCGGCCAGGAGTGAAAAGCCCCAGACCGCCGAGACTCGCGTCAACGCGGCAATTGCTCCGAGCGCGATTGCTATCTGAAAGAGCGCGACCGACGCGGCGAAACGGTGATGCTGCTCCAGCAATACGTCCGCCTCCGCCGAGCGCTTGTCGCGCTCATGTTCGAGCTGGGTAGCTGCTCTTTTGATTGTGTCCTGTTGAGCGGAGTAACGTTCGGCCTGGGACTGAAGCGTTGAAGGGGCAGCTCTTCCCGAAACCTGCCAGGCGTTCATCTCACTCCGGGCGATCTCACCCTTGATTCCCTTGGCCTGGTAATAGGCCCATTGATCGGACGCCTGCGCCTGGAGTCTCGTAGACTCCGTTTTCAGAACGAGGGCTTCGTTGACAGTCGCACCCGCACGAAGCGATGCGATTGCCGCGAGGGCTGCGAGGATTCCAGTCGTCAGGGAGATCCAGCGTAGAAGGCGTCCGCCTCCAGCACGCTCGACTTCCTCGTCAATGGTTTCGCGCAGTTTGTCTGTATCTACTTCGATCTCTTCGGGCATTGTGCTACCAGAAAAAGTCCCGGCTGATTTGACGACTCAAGTTATTGAGCATGCGTGGCCGGCGGGTTCGGCCTGTTGTATTTAAATTTCGACGGCTGCCGTCCCCACCGCGATACCAGCGAAAAAACCGCCGATGACGTCATCGATCCAATGTTCGTCGAGGTAGAGACGTGACCAGCCCATGACCATCGACACCAGCGTGGCAGTGGTGCAGAGGAGCACTTCGGTGTCCTCGGAAGTTATTGACGAAAGCTCGCGAACTGTCGCCGTCGTAATCGCCGTGATGGCGCAGACATGACCGCTGGGATAAGCGAAGCGGTCGAGCCCATGATGCGTACCGGCCCGGCGCGGCCTGCCTTGCCAGATGACGGTTCGGGATAACTTGTCGAGGGTACTCGCACCAAGAGCAGCGGCAAGCACGCTCGTCCCACCGTGGCCGCGAAGCGCGCGCACGTACAACGCCATGCAGACAGCGACCAGCAGGCGGCCTTCAGGAGTCCCGAGACTGCTTATCGATCTGGCAAGCTGAGTGGCGCGTTTGTTCGACCTGGGATTTACATGAGCCCGCACACGATGGTTCACGCCACGTGTAACTCCAACTCGAGCAGCGAGTCCCAGGGCGACGAATAGCGAGGCCGAAGCAGAAGCAATGAGAGCCCAGTGAGGCGAGGGGCGAACGGGAGCCGTTCTCATCCCGAGTTTGCAAAGATCGACAGACCGTCGCCGTGCCTCACGCGTGCCTCCTGGCGGCGCCGCTCGTTTCGCTCGTGCTGAACCAGCGCACCCACGGCTGCGCAGCGCTGAGGAAGAACGAAGAGTTGGAAATAGGCCGGCTACGCATTGAAAAGCTCCTTCAATCGATCGCGTGGCAACAGGATTCACTCGTTGAAAAAAGCACGAAACATGCCTTTCGCCTGAGCCTACTAATGGTGCTGGTGATTTTCGTTCTTGTTTTCGGAGCGACTTACCCGCGCATTCCGTGAGCACGGCTGAAAAGAACGTCACCGGCGAGGATACACGCACCGAGCCGAAGAGACAATCTCCGTACTATTCACCTCACCGTTTGATGATTTAGTGAGGCAGGCAGGTGCGGCTGAAAATTGCACGGCACTGCGGATCCGGCGGAAAGACATTCACGCCCGCGTGCGACCGCTTCATCGACTGAGCGAAAGCCAATCTTTGGTGACGGCAGCTCAACGTGCGGCCAGTCCCACGTGCTGTCGGCGTGGCCGAGAATCCGGAATGATTCGCCCGTAACGGTAGGATGGCTGGTCACCCATCGGCGAAACGATATCCAATCGCTGCGGGTACGCGGCCGTCTGAGATTTCCGTCGTCGACGACGATGTCGAGCGCCCGCCCGTAAGAATGATTGGATGTCAGCGTGTGGGTTCTGCCGGCTCCCTCTGCCATAAGGAACGCTTCACGCAGAGGCGACCTCCATGTGGCCAATACCCGCAAGCGAAACCCCGCGCGTCTCGCATCGTCAAGCATGACTTTCGCGAGTGGAGCGACGTCCGGATCGAGGTCGTTAAGCGAGCTGCTCGTGAGATTCGCGTAAGGCGCGAATGTACGGTTCGATCCCTTCACGCGCCGCTCGGCTTCTTCCCATGATTCGCCAGGCCGACGCACCGACACGTACCCGACACGGTAACTGTTCACATAACATGTGAAGCAGCGTTTTACCTGCGTGTCGTATTTCAGAAGGCCCTCTTCTGTAGAGTCCGACACATACAGACGATGGGGGTCTTCAATTCCGTACGCGGCCCTCAGCACTCTTGCGTCGTCGCTCGAAAAGTCGACTGATGTCGCATAGTGTGGTATGCCGCGGCTGTCAACACCCTCATAGCCAGCCGCCAGGAGCGAATCGGTCGAACCGGAGCCAGCCCGATGAAAATTGCCGAGCGTAGAATCTCCGCATGCGACAGTCGCAGCAAGCGCGACGGAGGCGATTATCGTTCTGCCGAGATCACTCCCTGGTGCAGACGATAGGCTTATCGTCACGCTTTCGCGTTCTGGAGATGCTCCTCCCATCGATCGACCATTCGCTCGAACGAAAACACGTTGCGAATACGAGCCTGGCCTGCTTCACCCATGGCCTTTCTCTGCGCCACGTTTTTCAGCAGAGGTTGTGCTGCAGCCGCGATCGCCTCGGCGGTATGGCTTACAACCATTCCCGGGGGCGTGTCTCCGGAGATGCCGAGGAGCGCCTCCTCGGCGCCGCTGACGAGAGTGCTGATTACGGGTATTCCGAACGCCATCGCCTCGAGCATGCTGTTCGCCATCCCCTCGCGTTCTGAAGAGATCACGAACAGGTCCAGAGCATCGAGCACGTCGCCGATGTTCTTCTCGAATCCAACGAAGTGCACGCGTGACATCACGCCAGCGCTTCGACACAGAGCCTCCAGCTGGCCCAGCTCACTCCCTTCGCCGGCGACGATGCAGTGTGTGTCACTTTCCATGACAGCCAGGGCGCCGATCAGACGCTCGAGCCGTTTCTGGCGCGCCAGTCGCGTGACGGTTCCGATCACGGGGCAATCCGCCGGAATGCCGAGCCGGCGGCGGAGCGCGCCCGAAGGCTCAGTTCTGGCTGGCGCGGTAACTCCGTCCGCAACGACTTCAACCTTCTCTCGAGCTGATGGCGGAAGCTCTTCACGGAACGGACTCAACAAAGATCCCGCATTTACCAGCACCTCGTCCACGAGGTGACTGACCGCGAATCGGTAGCGCCGCCCTCTCGCGGGCGTATCGCCAGCAAGCACAATGCGCTGAACGACTCGCGGAACCTGAGCCATCCTCGCCCCGCTGCCGGCAAGAAAGATCTTCTTGAACGTTGTAAGAATCAGTGCATCGGGACGTTCTGCCTTCATGCGCAGACCGAACCGGACCGCATCCTGTACCATTACATCTCCGCCAATCAGTTGAACATCGACGGGGATTCCGAGCTCAGCAGCGCGGTCTGCAATGGTGCGGTCGCGGAACAGCATCAATACCCGGTGACCGCGGTCCTGCATTCCGGCCAGCAACCGCGCTGTGCTGATTTCCCCTCCGCCCAGGATGGCGGAGCCATTGTGCGCGATGATGTACATGCCCGCTAGCGGAAGCGATGATTGCGGTAATTCAATGGCATCGGGTAAGCATAACTCGGCGTACCTTACGGCGTTATGACAGGGCGCACAGCTCCGTCGACCAGGTGGTCTTACAAAAAACCGGGATTGGAAGTCATTTCCATGGGGCCGCATCACGATCGGAAGCGTCGCGGAGGAATAGTGCACAAGCTCGAGGGCGAAAAGGTGCTCATGAGAATTCACATGAGCGAGAGCGACGGGTACGAAGGCAAGCTTGCCTATCAGGCGATCGTTGCACTGATGCGGGAACGTCATCTTGCCGGCACGACGGTCCTGCGTGGCTCGATGTCGTTCGGCTCACATTCGCAGCTTCACACAGATCGCATCGAGGTCCTTTCGTACGACATGCCGATCGCAATCGAGTGTGTCGACAGTGAAGAAAACATTCGAGCGATATTGCCGCAGCTCGACGCAATGATCGGCGGCGGTATGATCACGCTCGAGAGGGCCGACGTGATCGTTTACCGCGCGGGAGAAGAGGAAGGGAACCCCGATCTGCACTGATCACGAGGAAATTCGGGCGGTCCAGTATCAGAACAGGAGATTTGCGATGCACGGATTCAAGGGTGAGCGGGTACTGATGCGAATCCATATAGGCGAGCGCGACCGGCACGACGGCAATTCGCTATACGAGGAAATTGTCGAGCTGCTGCGAAAGCGTCACTACGCGGGCGCAACGGTGTTTCGAGGCATCACGGGATTCGGCGCGAACTCTCGAGTTCACCGGCAGAAGCTGTTTGGCCTTTCATCTGACTTGCCTGTCGTGATCGAATGCGTCGAAACCGAAGAGAATATCAAGGCTGTTCTTCCGGAGCTTGACCGCATGATATCAGGCGGAATGATCACGCTCGAGCGCGTGAAGGTGATCATGTACCGGCCTCATGCTGCCGAAGAGGAAGGTCCTGACAATTGGGCGTTGGACGTGACTGGATCGTGGCGGGTGGGGACCGGGAAAGCGGAATGATTCACGCGGGAGCGACACCTCCTCTCCCATGAAGCCACACAACGCGCGATTATGGACAATCACGGGCGTTGCCGTCGCCGTGATTGCGATCGCCATCTTTGCGATTGGCCGGATCTCGCGCGTTGCAACTCGGGGAGTTGTAACCAACCGCGCAGATTTCGTCGGTGCAGACGCGTGCGCGTCGTGCCACAAGACCGAGAGTGCGTCCTGGCGTTCCTCCCAGCACGCAATCGCCATGCAGGACGCGAAACCTGGCGCCGTACTCGGCCGATTCGACAGCGCGAGCCTCACGAATGACGGCATAACTTCTACGTTCTTCCGCCGCGGCAATCGCTACTTCGTGAACACCGACGGCGAAGACGGCGCTTTACACGATTTCGAGATTCGCTGGACGTTCGGCGTTTATCCGCTTCAGCAGTACCTCGTCGAGCTTGACCGCGGACGCGTGCAGGCGCTCACGACTGCGTGGGATGCGCGACCAGCGGAACAAGGCGGGCAGCGCTGGTTCTCGCTCACCTCTGATCATGGCGAACCGCAGGATCCACTTCACTGGACCGGCCGTCGATACAACTGGAATTACACGTGCTCCGATTGTCATTCGACGGCGCTTCGAAAAGGCTACGACGAGCGTACCAATGAATACCGCACGACATTCGCCGAGCTCAACGTCGCATGCGAAGCGTGTCACGGTCCTGGGGCGAAGCACGTGAAATGGGCACGCTATCCGTCCCTGCTCCGAAGGACATTCTGGAAAGACGACGGACTCGATGCTCGTCTCACTGAACGGCGCGGAGTATCCTGGTCAACCGACTCGCAATCTGGATTGGTCCGTCGCAGCGCGCCGCGTCCTGCCGATCACGAGATCGACATGTGCGCGCAGTGTCATGGACGTCGCTTGCACATCGCCGAGGGCTACACGGCCGGCGCGCGAATGCTCGACTACTACGTCCCGGTCATCCTGGCCGAGTTGTATTATCCCGACGGACAACAGAAGGAGGAGGTCTACAACTACGGCTCGTTTCTGCAGAGCAGGATGTACGCGGCAGGAGTAACGTGTTCCGATTGTCACGATCCGCACACGGCGAAGCTGCGCATGCCTGGCAATAACGTTTGCACGCAGTGCCACGTTGCCGCGAAATACGACACCGGAAAGCACCATCATCACATCATAGCCGGAACCACCGGAACGTGTACGTCCTGTCACATGCCGATGACGACGTACATGGACATCGATCCGCGTCACGATCACAGCATGCGCATTCCGCGACCTGATTTGAGCGTATCTCTCGGCGTGCCGAACGCGTGCAACTCATGTCACGCGGGCAAGGATGCCAACTGGGCCGCGGCGCAGATCAGGGCATGGTATCCGAATCCGATGCCGGGGTATCAACGTTTTGCGGATGCGTTTGCATCTGACGACCGTCACGACTCGAGCGCGGCGGCCTCGCTCGCACGCATTGCTACCGACTCAACGGAGCCCTGGCTTGTGCGCGCATCTGCGCTCGGTCGACTCGCAGGCCGCACGAGCCCCCTCGCTCTCGCGGCCGCGCGCGCGCAGGCGCGTGACAGTCGGCCATTCGTTCGACTTGCTGCTCTTCAGATCGCCGAAGGATTCGGAGCTGCCGAGCGATTGGAGCTGGCTGTTCCCATGCTCTCTGACAGCACTCGCGCGGTGCGTCAGGGGGCGGCCTGGGTGCTCGCGCCGATTGTCGGTTCGCTGCGAACGGCGAATGAGCGGCATGCGTTCGACACTGCGGCGGCGGAGTTCGTCGCAAGCCAGCGGTACAACGCCGATCAACCGGGCTCTCACATCGTACTCGGCGTGTTCTTCATGGAGCGCGATCAGCTTGATCTGGCTGAGGCTGAATTCCGTGCAGCTTTGCGGATTCAGCCGCAGATGGCTCAGGCAGACAGTGGTCTTGCGGCGATCGCGCGGGCACGGAAGGGAGCAGCGGCACCGGTTCGCTGAGAAGGGCTTGAATTCGGGGAAATCCTGACTGTCTTCCCCTCGAAAGCGTTCTAACCTCGGCCCACGGTTGAGAGCACTTAAGGTGAACATCATCACTCCGCTTCGGAGGTCAGATGCGATTCAGGATCATTGCCGCACTTGCCGGTCTCTTGTCTGTAGCCCAGGTCGCCAGCGGTCAGCAAACTCAGAAGACACCGCCGACGCGAGAAGCAGTTCTTGTTGCCGCGAGATCAATCATCGGGAAGGCCAGGTTCGGCACGCTCGTCACGCTTGGTGAAAAAGGTGAGCCGCACGCGCGAGTCGTGGATCCTTTCGCGCCGGATTCGTCGTTCACGGTGTGGGTCGCCACCAATCGGGCGACTCGAAAAGTCGGTGAGATCAAAGGTGACGCGCGCGTGGTTCTGCTGTGGTTCGAGCCCGGGAATCCCGGATACGTCTCGTTGAGCGGCCACGCTGAGCTTGTCGCGGATCCTTCCGAGAAGGAGAAGCACTGGAAAACGGAGTGGCGGAACCTTTACCGCGACCGGAATCGCGGCGACGACTATCTGTTGGTCAGAATAAGGCCCACTCATATGGAAGTTGTGAGCTACGCCGATGGCTTGCTCGGTGATCCGTCGACGTGGAAGCCGGTGACGATCGATTTTCGGTGACAGGCGAGCCGAAGGCGTTTTTCACGAGTAAATAAGTACAGGAAAACCTTGATATTTGCTGGGTGGCTGTCGATCCTTCATGAGACACGCGAAGGTGAACACAGTTCTGCCGCTCGCAACGAAGATCCGGGCGGGGCTACACCATGGAGATGTCATGACTGGAGCAGTTCGCATACGCAGCCTGTCCGATGAGGACGAGCTCGCATCGGAGGGGCAGGACACTGCTCTGGAGTTTGAAAACCTCGTTCGACGACAGCTCGAGCTGCTGGGCGAAGACCCGGCTCGCGAGGGTTTGCTCAAGACGCCCGAGCGCGTAGCCAAAGCCCAGGCCTGGCTCACGAGAGGCTACGATTTACGCGTCGAGGATGTGGTCGGTGACGCGGTCTTTGAGGAGGCTCACGAGAGCATGATCATCGTGCGCGACATCGAGCTTTATTCGATGTGCGAGCACCACATGCTTCCGTTTTTCGGAAAGGCTCACATTGCGTATATCCCCGACGGAAAAATCGTTGGCCTTTCGAAGCTGCCGCGAATAGTCGAGATCTTTGCTCGGCGACTTCAGGTCCAGGAGAGACTCACCGAGGAGATCGCGCAGGCAATCGAAGACGTGCTCAAGCCGCGCGGTGTCGGCGTCGTCATCGAAGCAGTTCACCTTTGCATGATGATGCGCGGAGTGGAAAAGCAGAACTCCAAGACGATTACCAGCGCATTGCGTGGGCAGTTCCGTGATTGTCCGATGACGAGAGACGAGTTCCTGCGGCTTGCCTATAGAACTATGGCGTAGTTCGGCAACTGCCTGCCTATGCCGATGGCAAAGGGAAGTTCATTTTCCCGGGTCGCGTAGTTACGAGAACGACCTTCTTTCGCCAAATTCTACGCAGTCATAGCGCTGCATCTGCAGGACGAGACTCTAACTCGGCACGTGTGAACACGTTCCAGATGAGAAAAAAGAAAGCATGAGTGCCGGGAAACTCGACGCCCAGGCGGGATCCGGGATTTCTGTGGTATCTACACTCGCGCGATGCAGCTGACCGTTCGCCAGGCGGCAACCCGCCTCGGTGTCGACGAGTCCACGGTAAGGCGCTGGGTCGTCCAGCGCGGACTGCCTGCCCACCACGCGAACGAGCGCATTTATATCAATGCCGTGGAGCTGTGGGAGTGGGCAGTCGAAAACGGAGTTCCCGTTTCCCGGCAGCTCCTGGATCAGGCTCGCGGCTCGCCGGACCCGGTCCCGACGCTGAGTGAGCTGTTACGCGCGGGCGGAATCTTCAGCGACATCGGCGGAAATACAAAGGCCGAAGTACTCCGCGAGTTCGTCGAGAGGCTGCCTCTGCCGCCTGAGCAGGACCGGGAATTCCTGTTGAGCGTGCTGGAGGCGCGTGAAGCAATGGGCTCGACCGGCATCGGCGACGGAATCGCAATCCCTCATGTGCGAAACCCGATCGTCCTTCAGGGCGAGCAGCCATTTGTCACACTCGGATTGCTCCGCCATGCGATCGAATTCGGATCTGTTGACGGCATCCCTGTGCACGCGCTTTTCATGGTTGTGAGTCCGACGGTGCCTGTGCATCTGGCGATTCTCGCGCGACTCGGGTTTTCGCTCCGAGATGAAACTCTCCGCGGCCTGCTGCGGGATCGTGCACCGGCAGACGAGATCCTCGACCGCATCATGCTCGTAGAGAGCACACGCAACACGGGATCTTTCAAGACAGTGTCGCGAGCGTGATTCTGTTCCTCTCGGGGCTCGCAATAATCCTGATCTCTGCTGTCGCAGTTCTGGTGATCAGAGACGAAGTAATTCGCGATCGATTCTTCGCCACGTTCGTCGTTGCGGGATCAGCACTTGCTTCGATTCCCGCATTTCGCATTCTGGGCGGCGCCGCAAGCGAGATAACGCGGTGGCATTCCGGTATGCCGGGTGGCGACTGGGTCATCGGCATCGATCCGCTGTCAGCGGTATTCCTGCTCGCGGTGCTCGTCGTCGGCGCCGCCAATGCCGTCTACGGCGTTGCCTACATGCGTGTCGGCAGCGATGCACGCCTGTCACGACAGGCAAGCGCGACATATGCCGCGCTCGTCACCGTCCTCGCGCTGGTAGTAACCGCGCAAAGCGTGGTGTTGTTCCTCTGCGCATGGGAACTGATGGCGATCAGCTCGTTCCTGCTCGTCATGACGAACCATCAGGAAACGCAGGTGCGCAGAGCAGGGTTCATCTACATCGTCGCTACTCACACGGGCACGCTGTTGCTGTTCGTGATGTTCGCGATCTGGTCGAATGGCGCGGCCGACTGGTCGTTCGCATCGCTTGCCGCTAACCGACCGGCGTTGATGTGGGGCGGGGGACCGCTCTTCCTCCTGGCCCTCGCGGGATTCGGAATGAAGGCCGGTTTTGTCCCGCTGCATTTCTGGCTTCCGCCCGCACATGCTGCTTCTCCTTCGCACGTTTCGGCCGTGATGTCGGGAATCCTGATCAAGATGGGCATCTACGGCATGCTTCGCGTCGTGATGCTTGCAGGTCCGCCGCCCGCGTGGTGGGGGTGGACCGTCCTCGCGCTCGGCGCATTGTCTGCTGTGCTCGGCGTGCTGTGGGCACTGGCGCAGCATGACATCAAGCGTCTGCTCGCGTATCACAGCGTCGAGAACATTGGCATCATCATGATCGGCATGGGGCTCGGCACACTGGGCACGGCTTACGGTCACCCCATGCTCGCGATTCTCGGCTATGGTGCGGCAGTTCTTCATACGGTGAATCACGCCCTGTTCAAGGCACTGTTGTTCATGAGTGCAGGCGCCGTGTATCGGATGACGGGCACTCGCAATATTGAGGAGATGGGAGGATTAGCGCGTCGCATGCCCGTCACATTCGCGGCCTTCCTGATCGGCTCCGTCGCGATAATCGGCGTCCCGCCGCTGAACGGATTCGTCAGCGAGTGGCTCGTCTATCAGGGACTATTTCGCGCGGGATATTCGTCGGATGCGGCGCGAATCGCGTTGCTGGCCGCTCCGGTCCTCGCGCTGGCGGGTGGGCTCGCATTGGCGTGTTTCGCAAAGGCAGCAGGCGTGATGTTTCTGGGCAATCCACGAAGCGACAAGCCGCTTGCAGCTCGAGAAGTCGGCGCAGCGATGCTCGTCCCGCAGCTTGCGTTGGCTGCGGCATGCGTTGCCATCGGATTGCTGCCCATGCTCGTTGTCGGACCGTTTCTCTTCATAGGAGCGACAATCGCCGGAGAGCAGAGAAGTCAGGCACTCGAAGCCTGGTCTTACGTTTCGCCGGCGGCGCAGAATGTCGCGTTGTTCGCTGTGGTCCTGCTATTGGTTGCTGCCGCGATCTGGGCCGGAAGGCGATTCGTGCTCAATCGCCGGTCAGTGCGTGGCGATGCAACCTGGGGCTGCGGATACGGAGCGACGACACCGCGAATGCAGTACACCGCGTCGTCCTTTGCTGCGCCGCTGCTCGCCGTGTTCGAACCTTTGACGGGCGTGCAGGAACATCGTGGTGCAACCGTTTTCCACAGCACAGGACGCGATCTCGTTCTCGACCGCATCGTTTCGCCGCTGTGGGCGCGCATACAGAGATCTGCCCTTCGCTTGCGTCCGATTCAGGACGGACGTCTGCATTTCTATCTGCTCTACGTTGTCGCAAGTGTTGTGATCTGTCTGGCCTATCTGGTAATCGCGCCGTGAGCGTCGAGTGAACTTCACCACGCCCGCGGTGATCGCCTTCCTCGTGGTGTTGCTTCTCGCGCCTGCCGTTGCCGGCGTCGCGACGCGCACGAAGTCTTTACTCACAGGCCGGAAAGGCGCGCCGACGCTTCAGCTGTACTTCGATCTCTGGAAGCTTGTTCAGCGTGGTGCGGTATTCAGCGAGACAACGACCTGGATCTTCAGATTCGCGCCGGTTCTCGTAGTCGCGACAATTCTTCTTGCTGCGACGGTCGTTCCGCTCGACGGACGTTTGTCACTCATCAAGTTCAGCGGCGATGCGGTCGCATTCGCATACGCACTCGGTCTCGGTCGATTCTTTCTCGTACTTGCAGCGCTCGATACCGGGTCGAGTTTCGAGGGGATGGGAGCGAGCCGGGAGGTGACGTTCGCGAGCCTGGTGGAGGTTGGGCTGTTCCTGTCGTTCGGAACGCTCGTGGTTGTGACGCACGAAATCTCCCTGTCGGGAATGCTCGGAGCGCCGTTCGCGCTGCATTGGACGGCAAATGCTGCGGCCCTCGTGATGATCGGCGCGTGTCTGTTCGCATTACTTCTCGCTGAGTGCGCGCGGGTGCCGGTGGACGATCCGGCGACGCACCTCGAGCTGACGATGGTTCACGAAGTAATGGTGCTTGATCACAGCGGTCCTGATCTCGCGCTCATCCTGTATGGAAGCGCGCTGAAGCTGGCCGTACTCGGTGCAATGATCATCAGCGTGCTCATCCCACGCGCGAATCTGTCGCCGGCGGCTTCGATTGCGGTGCTCATGCTCGGATTGATCGTAGTTGGAATCGGTGTCGGTATTGTCGAATCGATAATGGCACGACTCCGTTTGCCGAAGGTGCCGTTGTACCTGGCGGGCGCGTCGTCGCTTGCCCTTTTCAGTCTCATACTCGTGCTCTGGAACCCGGCATGACGCACTCAACGCTGCAGCTTCTGCTGTTGTTGATCGTGTTGACCGACTTTGCCGTTCTCGGGTCGTCCCGACTGAGTGCCTGCATTCGCTGGATAGCGCTTCAGGGTGCGGTTCTCGGAATTCTTCCGCTGGTGACGGAAGGTGGTCTCACCATCCATGTGGTCGCGCTCGCAATCGGCACGATATTCGTCAAAGCGTTCGTGCTTCCCGGATTTCTCCGATGGGCGATCCGCGAGGCAGCGATTCGACGTGAGGTCGAACCGCTCGTCGGCTACATGGGGTCGATGCTTCTCGGTGCCGCAGCACTCGGCGCCGCGTTCGCCGTCACGAGCACGATGCCGGAATCGGCACGCGGTAGCCTCGTCGTGCCGGTCGCCCTCGTGACTGTGATGATCGGCATGGTGATTCTCATCACTCGCGCGAAGGCAGTGATCCAGGTCGTCGGCTACATGATGCTGGAGAACGGTATCTACATCTTCGGTCTGACTCTCGCGCGACGGGTGCCGTTTCTGGTCGAGGCCGGTGTTCTGCTCGATGTCTTCGTCGGCGTGTTCATCATGGGCATCGTCGTGTTTCACATCAACCGCGAGTTCGACTCGATTTCCGCGTCAAAGCTGACGGAGCTTCGCGAATCATGAGAGCGATTTGCTAGAGCTCTTCCTCGTTGTAGTTCCTCTCGCGGCCGGCGCGCTCGCCTATGCGCTTCGGAAAGCTCGAGCGCGCTCGGCCTTGCTGCTCACCGTTGCGATGCTCCACACAGTCGCCGTTGGAGTGTTGTGGGTGCACAAGGGGAGCGCGCTCGGCGGCTGGTTGATGGCCGACGACCTGGGTCTCCTCGTTCTCAGTCTCGTGAGCGTGCTGTTCCTTGTCGTTGCGTTCTACGCGGTTGGCTACGTTCGCTACGAGAGGCCACGTGGCGGACGCGCGTTCGTCAGCTGCCTGCTTGTGTTCTTGTCGGCCACATCGCTCGTCGCACTGAGTCAGCATCTGGCTTTGCTGTGGGTAGGTATGGAATCCACTACGCTTGCAATTGCGCCGCTGATCTATTCACGCGATGACCGGCGCTCGCTTGAAGCGGTGTGGAAGTACCTCGTGATCTCCTCTGTTGGAATCGCGCTCGCACTGCTTGCAGTGTTTCTGCTCGCGACAGCTCAGCCCGTGGCCGGTGCGTCGCGAGCGCTGTTGCTGCCTGACCTGATTAGCGGAGCAAGCCATCTGGATCAGTGGTGGCTGCGAGCATCGTTTGTATTTGCGCTCGCGGGATTCGGTACGAAGATGGGACTCGCTCCGCTCCATACGTGGAAGCCTGATACTTACGGCGAGGCGCCGAGTCTCGTGGGCGGCCTCATGGCCGGAGCGCTAACGAGCTGTGCATTTCTCGGGTTGGCGCGATTCGCACAGGTCGCGCTCGCCGCTGGTCTTCAGGACTTTGTGCGACCACTCCTGATCGCAGCGGGCCTTTTCTCGCTGCTCGTCGCCGCGGCGTTCATCATCGGGCAGGCTGACGTCAAACGAATGCTCGCGTATTCGAGCGTAGAGCACATGGGACTACTCGTACTTGGTCTCGGTCTCGGTGGCGCGGGCGCATATGGCTCGGTGCTTCACGTGATCAACAACGGTCTCGTGAAGGTCATGCTGTTCCTGGCCGTCGGCAACCTCGTGCTGGCAACCGGAACTTCAGTCGTTGCCGACATGCGCGGAATGTTGCGCACGCGCCCGGTGTCGGCATGGCTGTTGGTCGCCGGTTTGTTCGCCGTCACGGGTTCGCCGCCGTTCGGCCCGTTTGTCAGTGAATTTTCCATCATCACCGGCGCAGTTCGCGAGCATCATCCCTGGGTAGCAGGCGCGACTGTGCTGATGCTCACGATCATCTTCGTCGGAATCGCCCGGATGATACTCGGCATCGTCTATGGTGAGCCGTCAACGTCCGATGATGAAGTGTCGTCTGTCGCAGAGCGACCGTCGTTGATTATCGGACCGTTGATTCTGGCGAGCATGGTACTCTTGCTCGGACTCTACATCCCGCCTCCCTTGCGCGGAGCGATCGGTCGTGCCGCTGCATCGCTGGGAGGAGCCGCTCCGTGACGATCCTGCCAGGCGTGCGAATCGGCAATCGTCGAAGCATCCGACTCGCGGACGTTCCAACGTTCCCAGTGGCCGATCTGGCGAGCGAGATCTCGACAGCAATCATCGACCACTGGCGCATCGTGTCATTGTTTGGCGTACCTGAGTCAAATGATCGACTGCGACTGATCGCGATATTGGCGCACGATCCGAGCGGGCAGCTCGCCGTGTCGAGCGCGATCGTCGATCAACACTATCCCGCGCTCGGAGCCGAGTGTCGTCAGGCGGCGCATTTCGAGCGTGAGATTGCTGAGCAGTGTGGCGCAGTGCCCGAAGGTCATCCCGGGTTG
>JADGQR010000100.1 GCA_017881685.1 Gemmatimonadaceae bacterium | reverse complement strand
CGTTGGTCCGTAGCAGGCAAAGCCGGCCAGCTCCTCTTCCGGGGTGAAGGCGCCGAGGAAGAAATAGTCGGAACTGGCGGGAGGAATCACGGTTTGTTCGTGCTGTACAGCATCTGCGCCAACTGGCGCACCAAACACAGAATCGAAAAGCTCGATGGCAACATCGATCTCTTCATTCCGAAAAATGCCAGTCGCGTCGAGAATCTCGCGGATTCTCGGACGATCCTTCGGCGACATATCGCCGACGAAGATTCTCACCAGCTCGTTCCCGACAGACGAAGCGCGCGCTGCCAAAGCTCCGGCGACGTGTCGATCCGGTTCTTGAATCCCGCTTCACACACGCGGCGGATCAGCGCCGTGTAATCCATTCCGGCGACGCGAGCCATTCTCGCCAGACCTGCGTCAGGAGAAATGTCAGGGTTCGGATTCACCTCGAGCAGCCACGGATGTCCGTTGCTGTCGATTCTGAAGTCCACGCGGCCGTATCCCTGTCCGCCCACAGCATGCCATGCCTCGACTGTGATTTGCTCGAGCTCGCGTGTCAGCTCGTGCGACAGGTCTGCAGGGCACGACGGCTTTGCGCCGAGATCCTCTTCGCTTCCGGTGATCCACTTCGACTGGTATGAGACGATCTTCCACATTCCGCGCGGCATGTCGCCGAAATGGATCTCCGCGATTGGGAGAACTTCGCCATCGACGACGCCGACGTTGATCTCGCGTCCGTCGATATACTGCTGGACGATTACTTCATCCCATCGGTCATGCATTGCTTCGAGTCGCGCAGCGAGTGCGCGACCGCTTCGTACGACAGATCTCTGTTCGATGCCGATCGACGCGTCTTCCGCGGCGGGCTTGCAGATCGCGGGGAAGCCGACGCTGGAGAATTTCTCCCCCTTTCGCGCGAGCGCCCAGCGTGGAACCGGAAGGCCGGCTCGATCGAGAACGGTATTCACGACATTCTTGCGAAGGCAGAGAGCGGCGGTCGTGCTCGTGTTGCCAGTGAACGGAATTCCGAACAGCTCGAGAACCGAGATGACCATCGGCTCGAGCGCTGCGACTCCGTCGATTCCCTCGGCGAGATTGAAAACGAGATCGAATTTCGCGCGACGGACTCGCTCGACCCAGCGACCGTCGGGATTTACGGGGACGCGGACGTGTTGATGCCCCCAGTCTGCGATCGCGTTTTCGACCGCTTCGACTGATTCAAGAATGAGGGCGTCGGGCTGGGCGCCAAGCGCCGACATCCCGTCGAACAACACGCCGATTTTCATGCTCGCGCCTCCTCGCTGCCGCGTTCGTTAGCGGTCGCGGTGAATGTGAAGCATCGGAACTACGGACTACGAGTCCGCGTCCCGCCCGGATATTCCTTTGGTTAGACGATCAAGCTGCGCGCGCCCTGCCTGGAGATTCGTCCAACGCGACGCTCTGTCGCGCGGCCGCAAATCGAAGGCATGACTGGATCAGCTCGTTGTAGCTCATTCCCGCCGCGCGCGCTGCTTTTGGAAAGCAGGAGTTGTCCGCGGGGTTGGGGAGAATTCCTGGGAGTGGATTGACCTCCACCACATTCGGATCACCGGCGGCGTCGAGACGCACGTCGATTCGCGACCAGTCGCGGCATCCAAGCACGCGATACGCGTCGAGCGTGACGATCTCGATCGCTTTCGCGAGAGAATCATCGATATGGGCGGGACAATCGAACATCTGAAGAGGACGCTCGGGGCGGTCCCAGATCCACTTGGCTTCGAAGCCGTAGATGGGGAGCGCTCCGTCGGGTAGCGATGCGAAGTTCATCCCGACAATGGGGAGAACTCTCGCTTCGCGTCCGTTACCGAGAACTGCGCAGGTGAACTCGGCGCCAGGCAGATACTCCTCGACGATCACCGGCTGGCGGTAGGTCTCGAGGAGGAACGCCGTCTGCGCTTCGAGCTCGTCCCACGTGCGGCAGAAATTCCTCTCGGTGATTCCCTTCGACGATCCTTCGTGGATCGGCTTGGCGAAGAGTGGGAGAGAAAGCTTCCGGGTCGCGGGCAGATCGGTCATCGATGACACGACAGCGAACGGGGCCGTGGGAACGCCGTGGTAGGCGAGCGTCTCCTTCGTGCGCGCCTTGTCGAGGCAGATCGAGAGCGCGAGCGGATCGCTGCCGGAGTAGGGAATTCCGTAGAACTCGCAGATCGCGGGGACGTGCGCCTCGCGATTAACTCCGTAACGGCCTTCGGCGATGTTGAAGACGATGTCCGGGCCCTCGGCTCTCAGGCGCTCAGGAAATTCTTCGTTGGCTTCGAGGCGAATGACCTCGCCGATTTCCGAGAGAGCGTCGGCGACAGCGTCGATGGTCTCGATGCTGTCCCACTCGGCGAATTCGTCGCTTACGCTTGGAGGATCTTCCTCTTGACGGGACTGCTCACCGTCAGCCGGTGACTGATTTCGCCCGGCGGCCCCAGTGGGGCCCGAGAGCTCTGGTGGCTCTGGCTTGAGATTGTAGGCGAAACCGATTCGAGTCATTCGGTACCTACGAAAATGCGCGCGTGCGATTCACGTTGGGCAGTATATAAACCGTGTTTCTGCGGCGCAATAATTATTCCGGTCGAATTAGTGCTTCAGGGCGAAAAAATTTTTCCATCGCCGAAAATATTTTCTCTCTCGTGAATCGCGGCTTTTTTCAAGACCTCGTTTTTGGGCCACGAAGGACACGAAAGGGGACGAAGGTCACGAAGGAAACCATCGCGATTCTCAGTACGGCATCGCGACTCACGGAATTCTTTTTTTGGGTTGAACAGCGGAACGACGTCCGCCGTTTCGTCGTTACCCCAAATAGAAGAAGCTGTGCTTCGAGACGATCTCACCCGGGCGGGAGTCCCTTCGTGTCCTTTACTTTTCCTTCGTGTCCTTCGTGGCCTGACTGATGAGACCTGCCCAACAGATTAGACCTTGTGATAGGCGATCTTCGCGGCCTCGGCCCGATCGCCTGCCTGATAAATCTCGAAGTCGGAAAAGAACGCCGGCGCCTCGTCCTTGAGAATGCGCAGTATCGCGACCGCGCAGCGACGGATTTCGAATTCCGCCCCCTCGCTGGATCTGAGCTCGAGCATCGTCCGCCAGGCGCGCGCGTTCGCTGTGACGACGATCTTCGTCTCGGTTGAATTCGGCAGAACTCCGCGAGCCGCCTCGCGAGCCATCTTCCGGCGGTGAACCTTGTCAGGCACCCACGCGTAGCGGGTCATGAGCTGCTCGACCAATCCCACGTACGCCTTCTGCGCTTCCTCGACCTGCCGGGTCCACGCCTTCTCCAGCGCCTCGTCTCCGATGATCGCCGGCGGCATCACGAAGTTCGCGGTCGACTCATCGACGTACCGCTGGGAGAGCTGTGAGTACGCAAACCCGGCGCGATGACGGACGAGCTCGTGAGTCAATGACCGGCTAACACCCTCGAGGAGAAGGGAATAGTTCGCGTGCTCGAGAACGCTGCCGTGCCCCTGCTTCTTGATGTTCTCGAGATACTCGCGCGTTTCACGCTTGGCCGGATTCTTCTGGCTCATGTAGCAAAGTCGTCCAGCAAACTCTGCCAGGCGCTCGCCATCGGTGCTTTCACCAAGCCACGTCACGGGAAGATGCGACGGCTCGGCGAAGACCGGACGAGAAAGGACACTGATGAGCGGCTCGAGAAATATCACGTGTTGAAATGGCGAAAGGTTGAGTGGTGGAGACGAGCGACTAAGCTACTTCTGCCCGGCGATTGGTACCAGCGATAGCCGAAGCTCGGAGTACGCGCGGTCGTCCGCCACGTGGTCGAGCGCCCGGCGCGCTTCAGGGGGAAGAGCAGCGAGATTGGGATCGTACTTGATGTCCGTGAGCGAGCGCTGATTGCCGAGAGGGATTTTGACCCCGGGGTTAAGAATCCCCTTGGGATCGAAGGCGCGCTTTACGAGCGTAAACAACGCTCGTGCCTCGGTACTCCAGACGCGATCGAGCAGCGGCGTTCTGAGCCGGCCGTCTCCATGCTCGCCTGAAAGCGTCCCGTCGAGACGAGCGGTTAGCGCGACGATGTCATCGAGCAACGCCTCGACCTTGTTGCGCCAGTCCTGCTTGCTGACGTCGATCAGCGGATTGACATGCATGTGCGAATCTCCGGCGTGCCCGAAAATGACTCCGCGAACGCGGTGATTGTCGAGCGCCATGCGAACGCCGCGCACGTACTCGGCGAGATGCTTGGACGGGACGGCTCCGTCCTCGATGAACTGCATCGACTTGAGAGCGGGATCGAGCTTGCTGAGAATCGGACTGGCGGCGTGGCGCAGCTCCCAGATCTCTTCCTGCTCTGCGACCCCTGATGCGATTCTCACCGAAGTTGCGCCTGTTTCCTCGAATGAAAGTGCCAGCTCGCTCGCAGCGAGATTGGCGGCCTGAAAACTCTCCCCTTCGACCTCAGCGAGCAGCACCGCTTCGGTGCCGGGAGGAACAGAATCGAGAGCGGCTACCGGCGAATGGGGGGCGCCTGAAGTAGCGACATCGAGAAACGTTCTGTCGAGCAGCTCACACGCGACCGCTCCCGCCGCTCGAGCGGCAACGGCGGCGTTCACCGCGTGCTCCAGCGAGGAGAATGCGCCGAGTATCCCGCTTGTTGCCCTCGCTGATTCTATGAGTGAAAGCTTGACGCCGACGATGAGCGCGAGAGTGCCCTCGCTCCCGACGAGAAGATCGACGAGCTCTCCACTCTGCGCGAATGCGTGAATTCCGTAGCCGGACGAATCCTTCGACAACCCTTCATGCGTTGCGTCAGGTCTCAGTCCCTCGTGGAGAATCCGCTCGCTCGCTTGTTCGATGAACCGCTCGATTGCAGGAATTCCGTCGGGGAGTGGATGTCCCCGTTCGATCGTCGCGCGCGATCCGTCGTCAAAGATGCAGTCGAGTGCCACGACCCAACGGCGTGTTGCGCCGAAGCCGAGTGTGTGGGCGCCGGCTGCATTCGTCGACGCCATTCCGCCGATCGTGCAGTAGTTCCCGCTCGAAGGATCGACAGGAAATCGAAACCCCTTCGATTCCGCCGCCTTGTTGACCATTCCGCGAAGCGCGCCGGGACCGCACCAGACAGTTTTTTCCTGAACGTCGACTTCGCGAATCTCGTTCATGCGACTCAAGTCGACGATCACGCCGGGACCGATCGCTCCGCCTCCCATGCTCGTTCCCGAGCCCCGCGGTATGATCGACAGCGAGCTTTCGCTCGCCCACCTGGCGAGCGTGATCACGTCATCGGCGTCGACCGGAACAGCAACCGCGGCCGGAACGATCCGCGCTATGCCCGCAGCTTCGGAGTACACTGCGCGGGCGAGGGGATCAGCTCGATAGATCCCGCGGAATCCAGGTGGCGGGAGATGACACTGCTCAGGTGCGCTTTCCATCACAGTCCGAGAAGACTCACCTTCGGTGGATCCTGGGAATAGTCGTAGAATCCCTTGCCGGATTTGCGTCCATACATGCCGGCCATCACCATCCGCTTCAGCAGCGGCGGCGGCGCATACCGCTTCTCCCGATACTCATCGAACATTATCTCGGCGATTTTGTACGTGGTGTCGAGACCGACGAAATCGAGAAGCGTGAACGGCCCCATCGGATAACCCGCGCCAAGCTGCATTCCCTTATCGATGTCCTCCACGCTGGCGACGTTGCTCTCGAGCGCGTTGATCGCATCGATCATGTACGGGACGAGCAGAAGATTCACGACGAAGCCCGAGTTGTCCTTCGCTCGAATCGGCTCCTTTCCGAGTCGCTTTACGAACTCGAAGGCTGTTTCGGCGGTTTCATCGCTCGTCGTGATCGTCTTTACGACTTCGACGAGCTTCATGAGCGGAACCGGATTGAAGAAGTGAAGTCCGAGCATTTTTTCCGGTCGCCCACACGCTGCCGCCATCGCTGCGATCGTGAGACTCGACGTGTTCGACGCAAAGATCGTCTCCGGAGGGCAAACCTTGTTCAGGTCGCTCCAGAGCGCATTCTTGAGCTCGAGATCTTCGACGACCGCCTCGATCACGATGTCGCAGCCTGACATCGTGCTGACGTCGGTCGTGAAAGTCAGATTGCCAAGAGTCGTGTCGCGCTGGCTTTCGGTCACTTTTCCCCGCTCGATGCCCTTGTTCAGCATCTTCGTGATTCCGCCGCGCGCCTTTTCTGCGAGCTGATCGGAGATCTCGCGAACGATCGTCGGAAACCCGGCCGCTGCCGACACCTGTGCGATTCCGCTTCCCATCAGTCCGCCGCCGAGCACGCCGACCTTCTTGATCTCTTTCATTTGATTCTCCGGTTGGATCCGAATTCGAGGCGGTCGAGCGTCTGCTCGAGCGCGAGCTGGGCACGCATGACGAGTTGTCGGTGTCCTTTTCCGATTTGATATCCTGCTGCTGCGCCGAGCAGTGTCGGAACCGCCGCGGCCCCTCCAACGATCATGGATGCTTCAGGAACGGCAAAGAGTGTCCCGATCAGTGCAACGACTCCGCTGCCAAGAATTCCGGCGACGAGCGCGCCCGAGCCAACGCGAATGCGGGCACCTCGAGCGTGCGACAGATCAGCATCCAGGCGAACGAGCACACGCTCGGCGTCGACGGGAATGATCGTCGCAGCGACCTGGCTTGCGCGCGTGAGATGATATCCGCGCCCGCTCAGGTTCAATCCGCGCTGAAGCTGGCCGAACACCCCCGAACGCGGCTCCCAGGTGACGCGATCAGGGAAGCGGCGCTGCACCCGAAGAGATTCTTCGCGCTGCATGTGGTTGTCCACCGCTGCGAGAACGTCGCCCGGCGCGCCACGAATGGCGCGTGAAGCCGTAGCGATCGCGGGCCCGGTGATGCTTGCTATGAATCCCTGTTCTTCAACGACGGTGATCCGCGACCGTTCTTCGGCCAGGGCCTGGCTCAAGGTGTTCGGGCTGATGCCGGCTTCCTTGCCGATCTCCATCAGCTCGGCTTCGGTCAGCAGCCCGCTCGAATCAGTGCTGGCGGAAGTTGCCTGCAGCTCGGACGCACGCGCGAGCACGCGCTCGATCGCAGCGCGGTCAAGCGGAGGCTTCTTCGCAGGGAGGTTTGAGCTATCATCCACCCGCGAAAAATAAGCGGGCGGGCAGGCTATCGCGGGTTGATTGAGGCAATGTTGTTAGATACCGGCGAGGACTACATCGATCTGCCGCGAGATGGCGTCGCGGATTTGCTCCGGCAGCGGGAACGCCAACGCCAGCGATGCCGTTGCGTTGGTCCCGATGCTCTTGTTGGCTGAACGGAGGTAGTACCTCGCGTATCCGTCGACGAGATCAGGCGAGATCTTCTCCAGCAGCATTGCGCCCGCCCTCACCGAGCCGGCAGCGATGTAACGGTCGGCCAGGCCCATCCGCTGATCGGTCGGCGTCACGTTGTCCTTGACGGCTGTCGAGACGATGTTGCCAGACAGCTCGTGAGCGATCACGTAAATCGCATCAACGGCATCGGCGAGCCGATCCGGAAATGTCACGACGGTCGTGTTCTCTGTTTTTCCCGTCGACAGCGTGCGGCCCTCACCATCGAGAGGAAGCGAAAGCACCACTTCGCCCTGCCGCTGCGACGTGTTGTTCAGGAACTTCTGGAAGCGCGGGCGATACGTGCCCTGCCAGAGGTTGTTCACCGACGTGAAGACGTCCGCGCGCTCGCCCTGCTGCTGGTTCCAGTAGTTCCGATAGAAGTGCGCATCCTCGTCACGTACCGACTGAACGAACAGTCTCAGCCAATCGCGGTCAGGCTGCGACGGGAAGTATCCGGACATGATCTGGATAGTCTGCGCGGCCTCCTGACTGCTCGCCGCCCGGGGATTTCCGTCAGACCGATAGAGCAGATCTGCCGCCTGCGCGAGCTCGTCGAAGGAGTTGAAGTACAGCGGAACGAACTGCGCGTTGACGAGCAACGGATTGACCGCGAGACGAGCACGAAGCTTTTGCATGTTCGTGTCGAGCAGAGTCGTCACGTTCGCGCGGCGCTTCAGGTCGTTCATCTGCGCCTTGTAACCACGACGGAAGAATGGAACGGTGGTGGTGTCGTCCTGGATCATCGCAAAACCATGAAGCCAGAGATCTGTGTGAAATTGAGACCTGACCGGCCAGGAGACTTGCGCGGAAGTTGAATCACCGCGACCAGTTCGATTGGGCGGTCCGCCTGTCGTTGGGGGCCGGCCGGCAGTTGCACAAGCCAGCGATGCAGCGATTCCGGCCATCGATGCAAGTCGCAGGATTGAAGAACGCATTTCCTTTCTCCGGGTTTGTCGCGCTTGTGCGCGATGTTCAAGCCCGGCTCGCGCCGGGCTAGGTTGTCGCTTCTACGATTAGTGCTATACCCTGGCCACCGCCAATGCATGCACTCCCGAGCCCAAATCGTTTCCCTTCGGCCCTCAGAGTATGCAGTAGATGGGCCGTTATCCGCGCCCCGGAGGCGGCGAGAGGGTGGCTTATCGCGATCGCGCCGCCCTGGCGGTTCAGCTTCTCCATAGGAATCCGCATCTCTTTCTGAACAGCGCAGGTCTGCGCCGAGAAAGCTTCGTTGACCTCGATGATGTCCATGTCGTTGAGTGTGAGGCCAGCCACAGCAAGCGCCTTCTTTGACGCTGGAACGGGTCCGATTCCCATCAGTTTCGGATCGACGCCGGCGATTCCCCACGAGACAAGTCTGCCGAGCGTCTTGAGGCCGCGCTCCTTGGCATACTGTTCGCTCACGATCACCATCGCGCCCGCTCCATCGCCGATTCCTGACGCATTTCCCGCCGTG
>JADGQR010000099.1 GCA_017881685.1 Gemmatimonadaceae bacterium | reverse complement strand
TGCCGTAACATGGGATAGGGACGATCGACCCGTTCGGCACAACGAGTGCCTTCGGCTCGCTCAGTCACTGCCACGGAGAAGTTATGCGATTCACACGTTCGTCGATACTCGCCACGGTTATCGCGATCTCTCTCGTTTCTGCAGATGCAAGCGCTCAGTCACGCCGCACTCATCGTTGGGAAACCGGCCCGTCCAGGTTCTCGATTGTCGGAGATCTTCTCATTGCCCAGCCGAAGGGCGAATTCGCAACGCAGATCAATACTGAAGGATTCGGTGGAAACGTAGGTGGACTGTTCCGTCTCGATCGCGAAGGAATCTTCAGCATTCGCGCCGACATAGGCGGAATGCAGTACGGAAGTGAGACTCTTCACGTTCCATATCTGCCGATCACTGGCCGTGTTTCACTCGATGTCGAAACCACCAACTCGGTCTTCTGGGGAAGCATCGGCCCCCAGGTCAGCGCTCCGGTCGGACGGTTTCAGCCATACATCAACGCCGCGATCGGAGTCATGGACTTTACGACTCAGACCTCAGTTCGCGGATCCGATAGTAATTACGAATATGCCAGCAGCACGAACAAGGAAGACGCGACATCCGCCTACATTTTCGGCGGCGGCGTCTACATTCCGCTCGGCTCGCAGAACGACTGGAAGCTTCATCTCGGGGCGCGCTATTTCTACGGTGGGCAGGCGAGTTATCTGAAGGAAGGCGACATCCGCGACAACCCTGACGGATCGGTCACCCTCTTCCCTCGTACGAGCAAGACCGATCAGGTGACGTGGCAGGTCGGTATGTCGTACACATTCCCGCTTGGCCACCGACGCTAACAGGTTCAAACCATGTTTGCACTTCTGACAGCACTCGTGTTCGCGCAAAGCAGCGTCACGATAAATATCGGCTCGAAGGCGAAACAGCCTGACAGTGTCGCGGCGAAAAGGCGCGACTCGCTGGAGCTGCGGCATGAGTTCCTTCGGGACTCTATTCGAAGCGTTCGTACGCTTCGCGATTCCTCCCGAGTGCTGAGGAGGCGTGCGAAACTGATCCCTGTTACACCCGCGCTTCTCGCGTCGGCATTCAAGGATCAGCAGGCGGCAAAACTGCTGGCCATGGCGCGTGTAGCCCGTCTCGATCAGGACACTTCGCTTGTCGGGTACGACGCAACGGCGTACGAGCGGATGTCAGTCGGCATGGGATTCAAGCGCATTGGCCGGGATCGTCTGCTGTTACGGTCGGAGAAAGCGGCGCGAGTGGTGTGGTCGCGAGGCAATCCTGTATACGTCGAGATTCTCGGCAAACGGGCCGTCATGCCGATGGTCGAGGCTGACGATGGCGATGTGAATATGGACGACGGAGTTCCGATTCCATATTACCCGGGTCGCGAAGGACTCTGGATTGGATCCGGTCTCGCGAAGAGAGACATCAGCGACGACGAGATAATTCATCCGCTCGCAAATGGTGCCGAGGCGTACTACACGTATGCAACGGGCGATTCGGTTTCTTTCCAGCTTCCCGGTGGAAAGAGAATTCAGCTTCGTGAGCTGCTCGTTCGTCCCCGCGAACCGAGATGGAACGTCGCGCTCGGATCTCTATGGTTCGACATATCGAGCGCACGGCTCGTTCGTGCAGTGTACCGGTTGGCTGAGCCCATGGACATCTGGGCAGTCGCAGACGAGGACACCGAAGATCCGGGAGACAAGCCGCCACGGTGGGTGAAGGGAATGATCTCTCCACTCAAGGGGCAGCTCAATGCAGTCACAATCGAATATGGATTGCACGAAGGTCAATTCTGGCTGCCACGAATCCAGTCACTCGAGGGTGAAGCGCAAGCCGGCTTCATGCACGTGCCGTTCAAGATGGAACAGAGCTTCAAGTACGCCAGCGTGAACGGGAAGATGCCTGTTCCAGTTCCGCTGATAGCAGTCGCGGACACGGCACGGGATTCTGTTTCACGAGCGGCACGAATCGCAAAACGACGAGCCGAATGCAAGGACGGCGGCGAAAGAGTACATACGATTCAGCGCAACGAAACGGGCCAGTTGATGGTCGTCAGAATTCCGTGCGATACGGTCGCTCTGTCCCATTCACCCGAGCTTCCGAAATCGATCTATGACGAAGGCGAGGAACTCTTTGGAACAAGCGAGCGCGACGCGCTGATTTCGCAGGCTCTCACACTTGGTGCGCAGCCGGGTTTTGTTCCTCAGCCGATTGTGTTCACGTACGGTCTGAGTCAGACGAGGTTCAACAAGATCGAAGGCCTGTCTACGGGCGTCGCCGCATCACAGACGCTCGGAGAGGGTTACACCGCGCACGCATTAGTGCGCATTGGAGTAGCGGACCGGCAGCCGAACGGTGAGGTCGGACTAGCGCGCAGCGATGGGCGACATACATACGGGATAAACGCATACCGCCGGCTCGCTTCGGCGAATGACTTCAGCGACCCGTTCACTCTCGGGTCGTCGTTGTCAGCCTTGCTGTTCGGTCGCGACGAAGGTTTCTACTACAGAACGCTTGGCGCAGAGCTGACAGGTACCGGAGATGACTCCGCAACCGGTACCTGGAGGCTCTTCGCCGAGCATCAGAGCGATGCGAAGAAGAAGACCAACTTTTCGTTCGCCGGAAAACTCGGCAGCGACAAATTCGCGGATAACATCGACGCGACTAACGGGAATTACTTCGGTGTTGCTGCCGAGCGCCATGGATCGCACGGTCTCGATCCGCACGGCTTGAGATTGTTCGGGCAGACGCGAGCGGAAGCAGTAGCGGGTCCCGTCGATTATGTCCGCGGGATGTTCGATGCGACGGTTTCTCACGGTCTGACCAGCAAGCTCGACGGTGCGCTGACGCTTTCGGCTGGTTCGTCGGCCGGAACCGTTCCAATTCAGCGTCAGTGGTTCCTCGGAGGAAGTCAGACCGTGCGCGGCCAGGCCGCCGGTGCGGCGATTGGAGACGCGTTCTGGATGTCGAGAGTCGAGCTTGGATCGAGCTTCGTCGGTGCGCGGCCGGTCGTGTTCTACGATGTCGGCTGGGCGGGAGACCGGAAGGATTTCAGCAATCCTGGCCGTCCGATCAGTGGAGCGGGTGTCGGAGCGTCGTTCATGGACGGGTTGTTCCGGTTAGACGTCGCGCGAGGGATTTACCCCGAGAAGAAGATCAGGGCGAATTTCTACATTGAGGCCAGGTTCTAGGGGCTGCGCGACTGCGGAACTTCGGCGTAACCGCTGAGGCGCTGAGAACGGCGGAGGACGCTGAGAAAAACAAAAAAGGGGGGAAACGGAACCGCGTGGAATGGTTTGATGCGGATTTGTTTTCCCTCTTTGATTTGGTTGCGTTCCATGAAGGAGCGCTCAAAGAGAAATCCGTCCGATATCGTCAACGATGAGTTTACGCATCGGGTGCTTGGGTGTGGCATCAGAATCCACGAGCGTCTGGGAGTCGGGCTTTTCGAGAACGCGTACGAGACCTTCTATTATCGCGAGCTGGTAAAGAATGGATTCTCGGTCGTTCGTCAAAAGCCTCTTCCCGCTGTCGACGAGGGTGTGGTAGTCGATCTGGCTTATGTGCCAGACCTGGTAGTGGATGATCGACTGATCATAGAGATAAAGACCGTCAAGAAACTGGTGCCGGAGAACGATGCGCAACTCCTGACATACTTGAAGTTTTCAGGGATCAGCGTGGGTCTCTTGATGAACTTTCACGCTTATCCGCTGATGAGCGGAGTGAAGCGCCTGGTGTGGAATCACGAAGATCCCAAGCCTGCATCCAAGATCAATCCCGCCGTTCCGCTTCGAACTGAAGCCGACCCCGAGATTCCACTTTCGCCATCCGACGATCCCGACTTTCCGTTCTCCCCTTAATCGGTTCTCAGCACCTCAGCGGTGACGCCGAAGTTTCCGTAGTTAAAAAAAGAGCCCGCAGATTTCGCGGGCTCTTTCGTATTCAGAGGACTCAAGCCGGGAAATTCGTCAAGCTCGAGCTGACCCTCTCTTCACGAGCCTGATGATGAAGAGGAGTACCACTGCGCCGATGAACGCCACCAGGATCGTCCCGGCAATGCCGCCGAGTGGGACTGCGACACCAAGTGCGCCAAAAATCCAGCCGCCGATGAACGCGCCAATGATTCCGATGATGATGTCACCGATGATTCCGAAGCCTGTGCCGCCCATTACGAGCGACGCAAGAACTCCGGCGATGAGGCCTACGATGAGCCAGGTGAGAATGTTCATATACGAACTCCCGGAAAAAGTGAATCCTGCTGATTTGGTAAGACGGGCGATAATCGCAGCAGCTGTCCGCGGCGGCTATCTTACCGTTCACAGCGCCTGAACAGCCCTACGCGCCGATCCTCGTTGGCGTTTCCAATGCACGTTCGTGGCCAAAAGCTCCGCGACAAATCCCTGGAGGTGTTCCTTTGCCCGGAAAGCCATTTGTTCTCGAGGAAACCACGTGGAAAACGGTCCAGGACACGGACTACTCGGTTGCCGTACTGCCTTGGGGAGCGACGGAGGCACACAACTACCACCTCCCTTATGGAACCGACAATTACGAGTCGGCCTGGGTAGCCAGAGAGGCCGCCCGAAAGGCGTGGGAGTTGGGCGCTCGCGTCATTGTTCTGCCTACGATCCCGTTTGGTGTGAATACCGGACAGCTCGACATCAAGCTGTGCATCAACATGAACCCGAGCACGCAGGCTCTCGTGCTCGGCGACATCGCTCGCTCGCTCGAGGTTCAGGGAATCGACAAGCTCGTCATCCTGAACAGCCATGGAGGAAATGATTTCCGGCAGATGATCCGCGAGCTGCAAGCGACTTGCGGGATTTTCATCGCGTCGATCAACTGGTGGAGCTGCATCGACGCCAAGTCGTTTTACGATGAAGCCGGTGATCACGCCGGAGAGCTCGAGACCAGTGTGATGATGGAAATCGCTCCGGATTTGATTCTGCCGCTGTCGGAAGCAGGCAAGGGAATCGCGCGAAAGTTCAAACTCCGCGGATTGCGCGACGGCATTGCGTGGGCGCCAAGA
>JADGQR010000098.1 GCA_017881685.1 Gemmatimonadaceae bacterium | reverse complement strand
TTTGCATGTCGAGGACCAATGGGCTCCAAGCGCAGCCGCTCCGTGAGTCGAACGCGGTCCGGAGCGGAGTTCTTAGTGTCGTCTGTGTTCATGCCCGCTCCACATCGGGATAACGCCTTCAGCTGCAAGCACGTCACCTGCAGATTCGTGATTACGGTTCAGGGTACGATGCCTAACTAGTAATTCTACTGCCGACTTATGTAGCCGGGGTAAAGAAATAATAGCGTGGATTTGCAGTAATCGCCCGGTCTCCGGAGATACGGGTGGTCAGAACTTCAACTGTGGCAAGGCTTTACACGGTCGTATCGACGTCCCGACAAGAAGAATGTCGCGAAGTTGTTGCTGCATAACCTGCGATCCCCGAAAAGGAGAGCGGAGCAGCGCAACTTCACGCTCACAGCCTGTCCGCGGGACTCTGAACTCCCATCCCCCCACGATTCAGAACGTGCGTGTACACCATCGTCGTCTGAACGCTTGAATGGCCAAGCAGTTCCTGGATTGTCCGAATATCAGCGCCCGCCTCGAGAAGATGAGTCGCAAACGAGTGGCGCAACGAATGGCAAGTCGCCCTCTTCGCGATGCCCGTGGATCGCGCGGCCTCGGTCACCGCCCGCTGGATTACCGTATGGTGCAAATGATGACGTCGCAGGAGGCCAGTGGACTTCTCCTTAAAGGGCCGAGTCGCAGGGAAAACGAACTGCCATATCCACTCCCGATCCGCGTTCGGCAGCTTTCTTCCCAACGCGCCGGGAAGGGCAGCACCAGAAATGCCCCTGGCAGGATCCCGAAAGAACTGCTGCCGCACGCGCTCCAGATGAACGCGCAAAGCCGGTATTACGGTCGCCGGCAACGGAACCCGACGATCCTTGTCGCCCTTGCCAGCACGAACGAGAATCTCGCGCCGGTCGAAGTCCACGTCCTTCACCCTTAACGACAGGCACTCGGAGACACGCAATCCACTTCCGTACATCAGCGTCGCGCACAGCCTCGGCACTCCGCGCATCCCCTCCAAAATCATCCGGACCTCGGCCTGCGATAGGACCACAGGCAGCCGCCGCGGCCGGCGCGCAGGCGCTATCTCCGGAACGAAACCGATCGGACGTGCCAACACATGCCGGTAAAGAAACAGTATCGCGTGCAAAGCCTGATTCTGAGTTTGCGCGCTCACGTTCTTTTCATTCGCCAGGTGCGTAAGAAACTCGGCAATCTCCGGCTCGCCCATGGTATTGGGATGCCTCTGGTCATGGAACAACACAAACCGCCGCACCCAGCCGCAGTACGCCTTCTCAGTCTTCTCGCTGTAATGACGGGTTCGAAGGCGATGCCTCAGCCGTTCAAGAAGGCGAAACCGACGCTCGGGCTCGGGATCCGGACCGAGATGAGACAGTGGAACGCGAACGATCGGCTGGCTGGACATCGAATGACATTGAACTGCTCGCACCGACGGGCCACCATCATCGCCCCGCCCGCGTCACCGATTCGCGGCTACGCGATGCTCTCGAAAATCGCCCTGCGTCTCTCGGCCGAAACCTCGATTCGCGAAACTGCGAACACGCGCAGCCATCTTGCGCTGCGATACAACTCCTCCGAAAGCGTCGGAAGATTGATCGTCCCAGGCCACCCCTCGCCCGTCAATCGCTCGACCCCGCCATTCCGCCGACAGACAAGAATGTCGAGCCCCAGCATCTGCGTCTTCACCGGATAGTCGAGCAATATCTCCCCCGGCTGCATGCCAAGATCGGCTGCGATTCTATCCTCGGCCTCGCGAGTTCTCTCACGATCAGTCGCAATCCACTCACCAAACCCTTCATCGAGCTGACTCGCCGGCCACTCGAGCGCTCTCTTGTACAACCGACGACTGCGCAACGCATCCAGAATGAAAGAAGGATGCGCATGCTCCAGACGATGCAACAAACCTTCATTCGTATAAGAGGGAAGCAGCTCCGAATCGATCGAACCAACCCGCAACGCATCCTCGACCATCCGCTTGTACATCGCGGTCGCACTGCGCACAGCATGCTGCCAGTACACGTTCCTGTACATCTGATACTTCGCGAATAAAAGCGATTCCAAAGCAGACAATCCCTTCTCACGCACTCCAATCGCCGGACGGCCAGTATCAGGATCCTCGATCAACATCATCGAGTTCGTCAGCCGATCGACGTCGATCTCACCATACGGCACGCCGCACATGAACGCGTCACGCTTCAGATACTCGATCTTGTCGAGGTCGAGTGATCCGGAGATCAATCCCTGAAGCGGACTCTCGCTCGTCCCGCGAATCAACGCCAGCACACGCTCAGGAGCACTCGGCGAAATTGACTCTGACAAGATCTTCGCAACTGCCCCCTTCGTGATCAGCGGACGCGCGACATCCTCATGATGTAGCTGTCCGATCTCCTCGAGCGCATGCGAGAAGGGATAGTGCCCGATGTCATGTAGCAGCGCAGCGGCTCGCACGATCGCTTGCTCTTCCGCATCGGCTCCGCCGAGCCCGTCACGCTCGCTCAATAGCGCGAGTGTCGCGCGGGCAAGGTGATATGCGCCGAGCGCGTGCTCGAAGCGCGAGTGGGTCGCGCCGGGA
>JADGQR010000097.1 GCA_017881685.1 Gemmatimonadaceae bacterium | reverse complement strand
GTAACGCCCTTTCGAATCTCGACGCTCCGGTCATCAAGGGGACAACTGGCATCGTTGTGCTCGAGAAAGGCGAGACTCGTAACGCCGAGGTTTATCCCTGCATTCACTGCGGCCGCTGCCTCGACGCATGTCCGGTATTCCTCAATCCATCGCTGCTCGGCGACTTCGCCCGAGTTCAGCGGTACGACGACATGGTCGACCTGCATCTCGCTGACTGCATGCTCTGCGGATCGTGCGCTTACGTCTGTCCGTCGAACATTCCGCTTTCTCAGCTCTTCCAGGCAAGCAAGCTCGCGCTTCGGCGCGCAAAGCCGGCGGTCGCGTGAGCACCGATAAACTCATCGTCACGGCGTCACCGCACATCCGGTCGCTCGATTCGACGCCACGGATCATGTGGCATGTCGTCGCGAGTCTGGTTCCCGTGGTTCTGAGCGCGGCCTGGTTCTTTGGCATATCCGCAATACTTCAAATCGCAACTGCAGTGATCGTCTCGGTCCTCGTCGAGCGTGTTACCGGGAAGGGCGGCGCAATCGCCGACGGATCGGCGACGATCACTGGACTTCTACTTGGACTTTCGCTTCCCGCTGGATTCCCGCTGTGGATGACTGCCCTCGGTGCGGCATTCGCAATCGTCTTCGGGAAGCAGATCTGGGGCGGGCTCGGACAGAATGTTTTCAATCCGGCACTCGTCGGCCGCGCATTTCTTCAGGCTGCGTTTCCCGTCGCGATAACGACCTGGCCGTCGGCAGGCGGTGCGTTCTTCAAGCTTCGCGGCGATCTGTTCGCGATACCGCTAACGCATCCGATGCCCAACGCGATCACGTCGGCCACTCCCCTCGGACTTTTGAAGTTCGAGGGCAAGGGAACCGCACTCAGTGATCTGATAATTGGCAGCACGGGTGGATCACTCGGTGAGACAGCGGCGATCGTGATTCTCGCAGGCGGGATTTACCTCGCATGGAAGGGTTATCTCAACTGGCGGACACCCGTGAGCATTCTCGCGACGGTGATAGTGTTGAGCTCGATCCTTCACATGTTGAATCCGAGCCGGCCGAGCGCGCCGTTCATGCTCTTCTCGGGCGGGTTGATGCTGGGTGCCATCTACATGGCGACCGACATGGTCACTTCGCCGATAACGAATCGCGGCAAGTGGATATTCGGGCTGGGCATCGGGATTCTCGTCGTCGTGATCAGGGTCTGGGGTGGACTACCCGAAGGTGTGATGTACGCGATTCTCTTCATGAACGCGCTCACTCCATTCATTAATAGGGCGACACAGCCGCGCGTCTTCGGTACGCAGCTCAGGAGCGCGGCATGACGCACGCTCACCATGGGCCGCCGATCCCGCCGAGTGCCGAGGCAGTCGTGCCGCCAGAAACGGCAAAGGCTCCGGAAGTATCGTCGTTCAAGCTTCTCGCAACTCTCGCTCTTGCCGGTGCGGCAGCAGGTCTGCTCGTGGTCGCTGTCTACAAGGCGACACTGCCAACGATCGAGCGGTACAGCGCAGCAAAGGTAGAGACCGCGGTGCGCGAAGTTCTCAAGAATCCCGCTCGATGGGACACGCTTTACCTGCAGAACGGCGCGCTTACCCGGAAACCCGTCGGCAGTGCAGATCTGAAAGACATGCCAAAGGCCTACGTCGGCTACGACGAATCAGGAAAGGAGCTTGGAGCAGCCGTTACCGCACAGGAACCGGGATTTCAGGAAGAGGTTCTTCTGATGATCGGCTTCGATCCAGCGACGAGCACGCTCATCGGTTTCAAGGTCGTCGACGAGAAGGAAACTCCCGGACTCGGCGATAAGATCGAGCGCGACACGTCGTTTGGCGGCCAGTTCCCCGGTCGCGTAGCTCCGTTGAAAGGTGTCAAGGCGCGCAATCCGTCGGATCCAAGTCAGGTGCAGACCATTACAGGTGCGACGATCTCGTCGCGTGCAGTCATTCGAATAATCAATCATGCAGTCGAGAAGTGGCAGCCACTCCTCGCCAACTATGACAAGGGAGGAACGAAGTGAGCGCTGTCTCCGTCCCTGTTGTTGAATCCCTACCAGAGTTCGTACCCGGCACACCACCGCCGGCGACCGTGCTTGCCGACATATGGCGCGGCATCGGACGAGAGAACCCGGTGCTCGTTCAAATGCTCGGCATGTGCCCGACGATGGCCGTTACCAATGTTCTGGCAAACGGCATCGCAATGGGCGGTGCGACGATGTTCGTGCTCGTCGGCTCGGGGCTCTTCGTCTCGCTCTTGCGCAAATACATCGCGCATGAGGTACGCCTGACGTCGTACATCCTGATCATCGCGACGTTCGTGACGCTCGCCGACCTGCTCCTCGCCGCAAGTTTCCCGGAAATCAGCAAGGCACTGGGTCCGTTCATTCCTCTCATCGTCGCCAATTGTCTGCTTCTCGGACGCGCTGAAGCGTTCGCTGCGAAAGTTGGTCCTGTGCGCGCGGTCGCCGACGGAATGGGAATGGGCATCGGGTTTACGCTCTCACTCTCGGCCATGAGCGCAATTCGCGAGCTGCTCGGTCGCGGCTCGCTGCTTGGCATCGACATTCTCGGGCCACACTGGGAGCCATGGGTGTTCATGGTTCTCCCCCCGGGCGGTTTCTTCACCCTCGGCCTGCTGCTGATCGCCGCGGCCTGGATCGACGAAATGCGGCGCAAACGCCGTCTGGCGGTGGCCAAATGAGCAATCTCGCCTGGATTTTCTTTTCCACGCTCCTGGTGAACAATTTCACCCTCGTGATGTTCCTCGGCCTGTGCTCCTT
>JADGQR010000096.1 GCA_017881685.1 Gemmatimonadaceae bacterium | reverse complement strand
TTCAGTCGCTGCGAGTGACGTCACGCACGTCTTCGTTTTCATTCAAGGGCAAGAACGAGGACATCGGCGAGATCGGAAAGAAGCTCAAGGTCTCAACAGTTCTCGAGGGAAGCGTGCGCAAGATGGGAAACCGTCTTCGCATCACCGCCCAGCTCGTGAACGTCGCCGACGGATCCAATCTCTGGTCGGAGAAATACGATCGCGAGATCGAAGACATCTTCGCGATTCAGGACGACATCTCGCAGGCGATTGTGAAAGCGCTGCGCGTCATTCTGACTGAAGGCGAAAAAAAGCAGATCGAGAAAGCGCGAACCGAGAACGTGCAGGCGTACGACTACTACCTCCGCGGCCGCCAGTACACTCACCAGCTTCGCCGAAAGAGTCTCGAGTACGCTCGGCAAATGTTCAACAAGGCAATCGAGATTGACCGCGACTATGCTCGCGCGTACGCTGGCGTCGCCGATGCCTGCTCCATGCTTTACACGTACTTCGACGCGCGCGAGTTCAACCTGAGACAAGCGGACATCGCGAGCCAGAAGGCACTGGACCTCGAGCCCGAGTTGGCCGAGGCGCATGTGGCGCGCGGGTTGGCGGTGTCGCTGAGCAAAAAGTTCGACGAGGCCGAGAGGGAATTCGAGATTGGAATGAAACTCGATCCCAAGCTCTACGAGGCGCCGTACTGGTACGGCAGAGCCCTTCAGTCAGCAGGAAGATTTCAGGAAGCAGTGAAAATGTTCGAAAGAGCCTCGTCACTGCGGCCTGAAGATTATCAGGCTCCTGGTTTTCTGGCACAGGCGCTGGGATCGTTGGGCCTGGTTGACGAGCGCGATGCGGGCCTGCGCAGGGCGCTCAAGCTCATGGAAGACCGGCTCGAGCTAAACCCGGATGATGCCCGCGCGGCGAATCTTGCTGCGGCCTTTCTTGCGCGTCTCGGCGATTTGTCCAAGGCCGTGGAATACGCCGACAGATCGCTTGCGATCGATCCCGACGATCCGATGCTCCTATACAACGTTGCATGCACCTACATTGCGCTCAACAGATACGATGATGCGATGAACTGCCTCGAGCGCTCCGTAGACAAAGGTTTTGGTCACAAGGAATGGATCGATCATGACCCCGATCTCAACCCGCTGCGCGACAATCTTCGCTTCCAGGCACTCTCTCAGGCGATGTGATGCAGAGCACACCTCTCGACAAAATCAAGGGAGCATTCTCCGAGTTCTACACAATCGATCGTGAGCTTGGACGCGGCGGGATGGCAACGGTTTATCTCGCGCAGGACGCGAAGCATGAGCGACTCGTTGCGCTGAAAGTCCTTCACCCAGAGCTCGCCGCCAGCCTCGGCCCCGACCGTTTTCTTCGCGAGATCAAGCTCGCTGCGCGACTGAATCACCCTCACATCCTGCCGCTTCATGATTCGGGAGAGGCGCACGGATTTCTGTTTTACGTGATGCCTTATGTCGAGGGCGAATCGCTTCGGGAGCGTCTCGACAGAGAACGGCAGCTTCCGATCGAAGAGGCTGTTCATCACGGCCGCGCGATCGCATCGGCTCTCGACTACGCGCATCGCCAGAACATCGTGCATCGCGACATCAAGCCAGAGAACGTGATGCTGTACGAAGGCGAAGCGATGGTGATGGATTTCGGAATCGCGAAGGCGGTGAGCTCCGCAGGCTCGGAGACCCTCACCCAAACCGGAATGATGGTCGGAACCCCGGCGTATGTGAGCCCGGAGCAGGCCGCCGGTGAAACCAATCTTGACGGACGCAGCGATCAATTCAGCCTCGGCTGCGTGGTGTACGAAATGCTGAGTGGAGAGCGTCCATTCACAGGGCCGACGGCGCAGGCGGTGATGGCGAAGCGCTTTGTCGATTCTGTAAAGCCTCTCCGGTCTATTCGCACCACTGTCCCGGAGTCTGTTGAGCGGGCGGTAACGAAAGCGATGTCGATCGATATTGCGACACGATTCAAGACCACAGCCCAGTTCGGGCAGGCGCTTGCATCGAACAGTTTGGCGACGCCGAGCGATACAGCGACTCTTCCAGCCCAGACTGTGTCGTCCGCCAAGTCCGTTGCTGTGCTGCCGTTCTCGAACATGAGCAACGACGCCGAGAATGAGTACTTTGCCGACGGTATGGCGGAGGAGATCATCAATGCGCTCTCCAAGATTCAGTCGCTGCGTGTTGCGTCAAGAACAGTTTCCTTCGCTCAAAAAGGACGGAACGACGATCTTGCCGAAGTCGGAAAGAAGCTCCGCGTTTCGACTGTACTCGATGGAAGCGTGCGCCGCATGGGCAATAGACTTCGTATCTCAGCACAGCTCGTGAATGTCGCCGATGGATATCAACTATGGTCGGAGCGGTACGATCGCGAGATGGAAGACGTGTTCGCAATTCAGGATGACATCTCACAGTCGATTGTGAAAGCTCTGAGAGTGATCCTTACTGAAGGTGAAAAGAAGCAGATAGAGAAAGCACGCGCGGTAAGCGTCCAGGCTTATGACTATTACCTGCGCGGACAGCAGCATTTCCATCAACTCCGGCGGAAAAGCCTGGAGTACGCAAAGCAGATGTTCAACAAGGCGATAGAGATCGACCCGGAGTACGCCCGCGCACACGCCGGCGTCGCGGATTGCTATTCGTATCTGTACACGTATTTCGATGCGCGTGAATTCAATCTGAGACAGGCAGATATCGCGAGCAGCCGGGCGCTCGAGCTCGAGCCTGATCTTGCCGAAGCTCACGTCGCTCGTGGTCAGGCGATTTCGCTGAGCAAACGCTTCGACGAAGCGACGAAGGAATTCGAAACTGCGATGCGCCTCGATCCAAAATCCTTCTCGGCCGCGTATTCGTTCGCAAGGTCCCGCATGTCTCAGGGGATGCACGAGGAGGCGGCAAGACTGCTTGAACGGGCAGCGGCGCTGCGCCCCGAAGAGTATCAGACGCCTGGATTTCTCGGTCAGGTATTTGCCGCACTCGGCAGGGATGACGAATCACAGGCAGCGTATCGACACCAGGTCGATCTCATCAATCAGCACCTGGAGTTCAACCCGGATGATTCGAGAGCATACACCCTCGGTGCCGTGGCGAATGCCGTCATTCACGAAAACGAGCGAGCGGTTCAGTTTGCTGAACGAGCGATGCAAGTAGATCCAGACGATCCGATGCTTCTGTACAACGTTGCGTGCACGTATGCGCAGCTGGGACTCGTCGATAAGTCGCTGAGTGCGCTGGAACGTGCAGTGGAGAAGGGCTGGGGCGATCCCGAATGGATCAAGCACGACAGCGATCTCGACACATTGCGCGAAACGCCTCGGTACAAGGCGCTCATGCAAGCGATGTAGAAGTCTCAGCGCACGATGATGCGCTGAGACCAGGCCATCGGAGTTTTCGGCCTGCCAACGGTGAGCCGATACTCACCTGGTGCGGGAGGGTTGAAATCCGCATCGAAAGTTTCGCCAACGTTCAATCGAACAATCGACGGCCCTGCCACGCGCCAGACCTGCGGAAGATCAGCGCCGTCCTTTGCGCGCGGCTTCCAGGTCAGCGTGGTAGTGTCGCGCCGAACGGCAAAGAATATTCGGTCGGCAGGGCCGATGTTGATGAAACGCAGACGATGTGATTTACCGAACTTCATCTCGAGCGGCTTCGGCAGAGAGTCGCCGTTCACGAGTATGTTCGGCAGTCCGT
>JADGQR010000095.1 GCA_017881685.1 Gemmatimonadaceae bacterium | reverse complement strand
CTGCAGAACCGCAGCTTCGAAGAGGTTGGGTTCTGCGCCATCGTTACGCCTCGCTCGCTTCATCTGGCTTGGTCCATCGACGAACAAGATGCACGATCAGAACGATTCCTCCGACCACCAGAAGCACTGGCAGTGCATATAGCGCGATGTTGAGGCCGGTCATCTTCGGCTCGAGCAGGATCCATTCACCGTATTTCGACACGAAGTAAGCCCTGATCTGATCAGGCGTTTCTCCCGCCCTCAGTTTGTCGCGGACCAGGGTGCGCATCTGCGCTGCGAGCTCAGATGGTGAGTCCTGGATTGATTCGCCCTGACATACCGGACATCTCAGTGTTGACGCCACGGCAGTCGTTCGGGCCTCGAGCGCCGAGTCCGCCGGGATCGCCAGCGGACGCGAAATGACTGGTCTGCCAGCTTGAGCGCCGGCATTTGCTGCGAACATGAGAAACGCTGCAACCCCTGCGCGACCGAGAAGTCCGAGTCTCATTTGTTGATTGGTCGAGAACCTGAATCCGCAGGCGCCATTGCAACCAGCACTGAGTCAACCACGCGGCGGATAACCTCCTCCGTTACGGGGCCAAGCTCCTTGTGTGCCACACGCCCAGTAGGATCGATGATGAATGTCTCGGGAACTCCGTAGAGTCCGTAATCGATTGCAGTGCGTGATTCGACGTCGGTCACCGCGGGATAGCTCATGCCCCCCATCTCACCAATCCAGCGGAGTCCTGCAGCGGGCTCGTCATTATATAGAACGCCGATGAACTGCGTCGGCTTGTCTGCGTAGTATCGCGCCATCGCGGAAAGCGCTGCGTGCTCTGTACGACACGGAAGGCACCACGACGCCCAGAAGTTCAGGACGATCACTTTGCCAGCCATATCGCGAAGGCGAATCGTGTCGCCAACGGACTTTGCGAGTACACCTTCTCCCGAAGCCACGACGGCAAGTTTGAACGGTGGGGCCATCTTGCCAGGAAGCGGTGACGGAATCTCCGCGGGATCGCGCGTAAAGCCAAACGCAAACAACGCGATGACCGGCACTACGGCGAAAAGCGCAATCGCGACCCGTTTCCAGTTCACGTCGACGCCATGACCGGTTCCGCGTCCGGCTCCGGTGGGGGCGACACGCGTGGTGCTTCGCTGGTGCGTGTCGCGACTGGCACTGTAGTGCGGCGGCCGCCCTGAAACAGGCCGATGACGGCACCGATCACGACCACGAGGCCGCCGAACCATATCCAGGGAATCAGCGGCTCGACGATAACCTTCACCGTTGCGGTCTTCCCGTTCTCCTCGAACGCCATGAGGTTGGCGTACACATCACCCGTGATACTGCTGTGCACGTCGGGTGTCGGTACAGGCTGGTCTGACACTCTATAGAAATTCATTCGAGGCTCGATCGTACCGGCGACCGAGCCATCTTTCCTGAGAACGTCGAGCGTTGCGCCGATTACCGATCGCTGCGGTTCTTCGCGTCCCCAGACATTTTTGAGCCTGACTGTTTTCCCCGAAACTGTCATCGACTGACCCGGCACTAACGTGGCTTCACGCTCTGTGCGAAATGTCCCCGATGCTGTGATTCCGGTCGCAACGAGAAGTGCGCCGATGTGAGCTACATATCCACCGTAGCGGCGGCTGTTGCCGCGGATGAGCCGCCCAAGAGCGACAATCCAGTTTTCTCCATGTGCCCGGCGACGGGCACGCATTCCGATCCAGAACTCGCGAAGATTTCCGAACGCTGCGTAACCGATGAAGGCGAACGCAAGGATGGCGTAGATGCTGCGCGCACCGGCGAGCACTGCCACCGAACCCACTATCAGTGCGCCGATCGCTGGCGGCGCGAGTCGCTTGCGCGCATCAGCCCATGTCGTGCTTCCCCATGGAAGAGCGGGACCGACACCCATCAGGAATATCAGCGACACCATCGCCGGCACGGCCATGCGATTGAAGAACGGCTGGCCGACGCTGACCTTCACGCCGCGAATTGCCTCGGCGATGAGCGGATAAAGCGTACCCACCAGCACGGTGAGCATCACCGCCGTCAGAAAGAGATTGTTCAGAAGAAACACTGTCTCACGCGACGCTGCGCCGCCCAATCTCCCCTTGGTGCGAATACGATCCGAATGCCCAGCGACCAGCACGAGTGTCACAACGAGAACGAGCGTGATGAAGCCGAGGAAGTAATATCCGATCGGGCCGGTCGTGAACGCGTGCACTGACGAGAGAATTCCTGAGCGCGTGAGGAAAGTCCCCAGGATCGTGAGCACGAACGTCGCGACGCAAAGATTCAGCGTCCACAGCCGAAGCATGTTACGCCGCTCCTGCACCATCACCGAATGGAGATATGCGGTCGCGGTCAGCCAGGGGAGGAACGATGCGTTCTCTACCGGATCCCACGCCCAGTATCCGCCCCAGCCAAGCACCTCGTACGACCACCACATCCCGGCGATGATCGCGGCAGAGAGGAAACCCCACGACACGAGCATCCACCGACGCGACAGTACGGCCCATTCGTTTGACGTCGCTTCATTCGATATGATTGCCGACATCGCAAATGCGAAAGGCACCGACATCCCGACGTAGCCGAGATACAATAGCGGTGGATGCACCGCCATCAGGATGTGGTTCTGAAGCAGCGGGTTAGGTCCGGGTCCGTCGAGCGGTACCGGGAATACGGGAAGGAAAGGGTCGGCGGGCCCGACAAGAAGTATTGCAAAAAAAGCCGACACGGCGAGCAGCGTCATCGCCGCGTATGGAATCAGATTTCCGGGTCTGCGGTGATGAAGCCAGACCACGGCTGCCGAGTACATCGCGAGCACCCAACCCCAGAAAAGGATCGAGCCTTCGAGCGCTCCCCACAACGAGATGACCGTGAAAAGCAGCGGCGTAGTGCGGCTTCCCACTGATGCGACGTAAGACACGGAGAAATCATGCGTGACCAGCGCGGCGATCATGGAGCCCGCCGCGATAGTCATCAGCATGAAGTTCGTGTACACCGCACCGTAAACGACCTGAAGCCATTCGCGACGGTCCGTGCGAATCGCGACGGGTGTAAGCATTACTCCGAGAGCTACTACGGCGACGGATATGAGAAGCGCGCTGTGCGCAATAGTACCGATCACCGAGACGACTGCTTGATGAGCGTCTTGTACATCGCGCTGGCGTCCTGACCGGGCTTCGGCGCGCGGTACTCGTTCGAATGCTTG
>JADGQR010000012.1 GCA_017881685.1 Gemmatimonadaceae bacterium | reverse complement strand
GCAATGGTCTGCAGCTGCATGTTCGACGTCCCTTCATAAATCGCCCCGATCTTCGCATCGCGATAGAACTTCTCGACCGGGTAATCCTTGGTGTAGCCGTACCCGCCGAACAGCTCGACGCATACTGACGTCACGCGCTCGCATACCTGAGACGAAAACAGTTTTGCCATCGCGCCTTCGCGTGCGATGTCCCGGCCTGCGTCCTTCAAACGTGAAGCGTTGTAAACCATCAGACGCGCTGCCTCGAGCTCCGTCGCCGCCTGCGCGACCTGGAACTGAATGCCCTGAAACTCGGAGAGAGCTTTTCCGAACTGCTTTCTCTCGTTGAGATACTTCGTCGCCGCCGTGAGCGCGCCCTGGGCAACTCCGATCATCTGCGCTCCGATGCCGATCCGACCCTCGTTGAGCGTCTCGATTGCGATCTTGTAACCCTGACCAACGGGGCCAAGCACGTTTTCTTCGGGCACTTCGCAGTTGTCGAGGAGAAGCTCAACGGTGCTCGATGCGCGGATGCCAAGCTTGTCTTCCTTCTTGCCGACGCTGAAGCCGGGGAAGTCACGCTCTACGATGAATGCAGTGATTCCCTTGTAACCAGCCGAGGGATTCGCGTTCGCGAAGATGACGAAGATGCCGGCTTCGTAGCCGTTAGTGATCCACAATTTCTGTCCATTGAGGATCCACTTGTCGCCCTTCTTTTCTGCCTTGCAGGCGAGGCCGAAAGCATCGGAGCCTGACCCCGATTCGGAAAGCGCGTATGCGCCGACTGTGTCCGACGTGAGTCGCGGCAGGTACTTCGCCTTCTGCGCGTCGGATCCGTAGCGGTTGATCGGATAGTTGACGAGCGTGTTCTGCACGTCGCAGAGAATAGCAGAGGACGCGTCGATCTTGCTGATTTCCTCGACAGCGAGTGTCACCATGAAGAGCGATCCGCCGGCACCGCCGTATTCTTCCGGAACCTCGATGCCCATGAGGCCGAGCTCGAAGTATTTGGGAATGAGATTCGGGTCGAGTCGCGCGGCTTTCTCCATCTCCATCACGCGCGGGCGGACTTCCTCTTCGGCAAAACCAGCGACTGCGTCGCGGAACATCTCCTCTTCTTCTGATAAAATCGTGAGCGCGGGGCGCGCGTCAGTCTGGATAGTCATTTAGAAGTGCGGGTTAGAAGCGGGTTCGAGCTCGGATAAATCAGATTTTGCGCGACATGCATCGCCACAAAGCTGCTCGCTGCATGCGGGATCCCAGCAGCGACTCGCAGTCGTTTCATCGAATGAAGCGTCAACTTCAATCCCGGCGCGGTTGAGGATGATCTCGCCGAGCTTTTCGTGGACCCCGAACGCAGGCGTTACCGAAAAGCTCACACCAGGATATGACGCAGAGACCTCGGCGACCATCCGCGGGATGTCCGACGTCGAGTGACGTCCCGGCGAAAGCATGTATGGAAAGACCGTCACCTCGGTCGCACCGGCCTCGACGCAGCTCGCGAATCCGGCGGCAATCGACGGCTCCGACAACTCCATATGAGCCGGTCTCACTATCACGTCGGGGCCAGCCATCGCCTGAACGAGGTTGGCCATGCAGATGAGCATGTCGTTCGCCTCCCGCTTCCGGGAGCCGTGATCGACCAGAAGTATTGCTTTCATATCCCCTGAAGATGACGGACTGACAGTCGTGACGAAAGGCAGGCCAGCCGTCCCGCCAGGCTATCTGAGCAGCTCGCTGACCCGGTGGGAGTACTGGCGGCTCTTCGGCTCGGGCCCGTCGCGCAACTGGATGACATGGCCTCCTGAGGCGCTGGCGCGAATCGACGCTTCTTCGCTGAACAATTAGCTGTAGATTCAAGACTTGCGGGCCATGCGGTTCGATCTCTGCACGGCCGCGCGACAATTCCATCAGCAGCGGAGGGTTGGCAATGAAGTCGCAGCATCTTTCCGGCATCGTAGTCGGTCTTGCCTTTATGGCTCTCATTACATCGCCAGCCGAGGCGCAGTTCGGCGGTCTGAAGAACGCGATCAAGAAGAAGGCAGCTGAAGTTGTGACCGAGAAGGTCCTCGGAAAAGACGCAGATTCGTCCGCGAAGCCAGGCAGCGGTGCACCGGCCGCGACCGGAGCGACCGTCGCCGGCCCTGCCGCTCCCCGTGTGAGTGTTCCGACGCAACTTGAGATCACGTCGGACATGGTCACGAAATTCACGACCGGCCTGAACGCCGAGGTCGCGCTGCGCCAGAGCATTGTGAAGCGCAACGCCTGCACCACCGCCCTCGCTAGTTCGCAGGAATCCATGACGATTCTCACGCAATTTGGCCCGGCATTGGAAAAGATCTCCAATTCCAACATGTCTGGTGACCAGAAGATGGCCGAGCTTAATCGCGTAAGTGCAGAGATGGACGCGAAAAAGGCCTCACTGGAAGTCAAGCACTGCGGACCTGTGATCGAAGTGAATGAGGATAGTGGAATGGAGGGAGTTGGTGCGGCGGCGGCAGGACTTACACAACCGCAGTACTCGATCATGAAGGAACGGATTGCGCCATTCTGCATGGCATTGGCCAAGGGAAGCGATCAGCCTGCCAACAGCCGCCTGATTCTCACCGACGCTGAGAAGACTGCACTGAAGCCGCGCTGTTCGGCGTTGCTCGTTTCATTGAAGAAAGTCCTCTAGCTCCCGTCATGCGGCGAATCATCGCCGCGCTTGCGCTCGCCGTCACTGCAAACGTGGCGGCAGCGCAGTTGCCGGAGTCGTCGCTTGCGGTTCGCGTCGGTGGCGAGTGGCGTATATGGTGGACATCCGCCGCCGCTCCGTCCCAGTGGGATCGCCCCGATTCTATACTATCGAGCGCTGTCGGCTGGCGCCGCGTCAATTCCGGCATCGATCGAGCGGAACTGCGCCTGTCCGGGAACGGTGAAGCCTGGCGCATTCGCGTAATCCTCGTGCGCGTGAATCCAGTGCGAGTTCGATCCGGTCTGGTACGAATGACAACCGATGGTGGTACTCGTGGCGCCTGGACCGTTGATTCAATTCCTCGCTCGGCGATTCTTGCCGTGAATGCAGGGCAATTCTCGAGCGGACGTCCATGGGGCTGGATCGTACGGAATGGAATCGAGGAACAGCCCCCCGGCTTCGGACCACTGTCACTCGCCTTCATCGCGATGAAGGACGGGTCGCTTAGGCTCATTTCATCGGACAGCATCGCGAGTTATCGAGAGCGTGTCAGCGATGCATTCCAGTCGTATCCAACATTGCTCGAATCAGGTGGTCGAGTACCTCTCGAACTTCGCGCACCGGATCACGGCGTTGATCTCGAGCATCGCGATAGCCGAGTTGCGATCTGTCAGCTTCGCGATGGTCGAATGATGATCGCGCTCACGCGATTTGAAGGTCTTGGCGGAGTATTGTCGCAGTTGCCATTCGGACCGACCGCACCCGAGATGAGCGCGGTGATGGGCGCACTCGGCTGCTCGTCAGCGGTGTCGCTCGATGGTGGGATTTCAGGTCAGCTTGCTTTGCGAGAGCGAGACGGTTTTCGATTCTGGCGCGGAATGAGGCGCGTGCCGCTCGGGCTCGTCTTCCTGCCGCAATAGGGATCAGCGAGCTACGACGAACTAGATGACGGGCGGTTGACCACTACGAAAGTGCGCACCCCTGAGTCAGAAAACCTGGCTTTACAAGTCCGTCGCCAAGTCGATGCACAAGCTTTGCTCATCCGGGACGAGATCCGGACCAGCCACGCCTAGCTTCGTCGAATAACGAATTAACGACAACGGGGCTCAAGTGACGGCTTTTGCAGAACCGCGTCCGGTCAGTTTCGAGATTGGCTGTACCGAAGAACACGTTTTCGACGACTTCCAGATAGACGTACACCTCAGGAAAGTCCTTAAAGGCGGTCGGGCGGTTCACCTGACCCCCCGCGAATACGACCTTCTGCTGGCGTTAGCGCGACGCGCGGGCGCACCCGCGTCTGCCGACGAGCTGGCGAGAGAAGTCTGGCAGCGCGCAATCGAGCCCGGATCTCGAACGCTGTCCCAGCATGTATTTGCGTTGCGGCGAAAACTCGAGCAGGACCCGTCGTGTCCCCGCTATATCACGACGGTTTCAAAGTTCGGTTACCGCCTCGAAGGCGGCTCGCTATCTGTGGGGACCCACCGCTCATTTTCTCTGGACCGCTGATTCACATTCAAATGCCCATGACTGTCAGGCGGGTGGTTCTCGTCATCGTCGAGGGACTCAAAGCCGAGGCGATCGACAGATTGTCGCTCTTCAACCTGAGCCGCCTTGTGGACAGAGGTGCATCGGCTCTCAACGTCCAATCGGAAATCTCCGATCTACCGGCGACGCGCCTTGCCTCTCTCCTAACTGGCGTCTCGCCCATGAGGCATGGAGTGACAACGGGCGGCTGGACGTTTGGACGAACGCTCAGCAGGCTCGAGCCGCTGGCAAGCGCGATTGCGACGGAAGGATTCCAGGCCACCGCGTTCCTTCCACAACTTCCGCCTGAGCACGCGCGCAGGGTCGGCTTCATCGGCCGCGATCTCGGTTTTCAGCAGGTAACCTGCAAGGGCTCAAACGCCTCTGAAGTCGTCAGCTCAGCCTTGAACGTGCTGTGCACGCAGCGACGCGGCTTGATCGCAATTCGATTCTCGGACTTGTCGGGACTCGACATGCTCGACGTCTTTTCGGCCGATTACAGGAGTGCCGCTGTAAGAGTCGACCAGTCGCTCGGAATTCTGTCTTCGCTGAGTGGCGCAAGCTCGGGCGATTCACTCCTGGTCGTTGCTGCGGATCAACGAGCCCCTGCCATCCTTGAGGCGCCAGGTAAGGAACCTCCCAGCCGAAACATGTCAGTTGTCTTGTTCGGACGTTCCGTCTGCCGGGCGCAGCTAGATCGCGCATCTCTCCTGGATATTCCTTCGACAATCCTCTGGGCGCTCGGCGTACCCGTGCCTCGCCACTACGAGGGGCGAGCCTTGGTCGAGGCATTCGTTACGAATTCATCGTCGGCAGAAGTCAGGCATACGGCGTGATCAACAGGGAAATCGAAGCGACCGCGACCGAGTGCGACCTCGTCGTGCCAGAAAATCCGCGCGGCGTAGTGATAATAGTCGACGCCGATTGGAATTACTCGGGACTTCGCCGAGCTCGGGTTTTCGAAGATCGCCTGTCAACCGCGAGATACGTTGTATGCACTCCCTCCGCGACGCCTGAATGGGGCGTGAGTCTCGTTTCCGGGAGAATTCCCAGTGAGGTCGAACGCCTTGCCGACCGAGTGACATCGGCTGCGGAGGCGGTGATGAACGAGCGGGACCTCAGGCGTCTTCCAATCGGGCTCTTAGCGCATGGCCGCGGCAGCGCGGCTGCGATGCTTGTCGCGGCGAATCATCCCCGGATCGTGCGAGCGGTCGTAACGGTTGATGGGCGGCCGGATCTCGCAGGCATAAGACTGCACAAGGTCCAGTCGCCATCGTTATTTCTGATCACGCGTGACGACAGGGAAGTCCACCAGATGAACAAGTGGGCGCACCGTCGCCTGAGCTGCATGGCCACGCTCGATGTCGAGTTGCGTCCCCCTGCTGACGTCGTTCCTGATGCGGATCTCAACTATGTCAGCCAGCGAGCCGCCCGTTGGTTTGACGCGCATCTCCCGGGAAAGAACGGTCGGACACCGAGGCGCTCGTTCTTTGGTCTATCTGATCAGTCCAATGTGCAGACGTAGATAGTTGTCGGCCGCATCGATCCAATCGACTGATTCGACCGGTACGAAGTGATGAGCGTCGCCTTGTCGAACCACGAACCTCTTTCGCACATCAGACTCAGCTGATGATGGTGCTGATTACCGTCATGTCATTCTGGGCGGGTGCGACCAGCGGCCGGCGAGCCGTTGGCGCCGAGCCAAAAAGCGATTGAGATCGAAGACTCGAGGCAACTGCGTCAAGTGCCCGCCCCATCTCCTCGCGAGCTTTGCGAACGGCCGACCGATACGACATCCTGTAACCCGCAAATGCGATTAGCGCAGTTGCAGCGCCGACGCCAAGCAACGGGACGCCTACGGTCAACGCGGTAACTCCCAGCAGCAGCTTTGCACCAAGTGCTGCTCCGACCACTCCGCCGACACCGCTTCCCATTGCTCCGACTGCACCAGCTGTCCACACGGCTGCTTTCACGTTTCGGCTGACGCCAGGCCGCAGATCGGCATACATGGTGACTTCAGTTGCGGGTGAAGGTCCCGTAGCGGACTTGAGAGTGACATGAACCTGCCCGGCCTCCAGCTGATGCCTCAGGCTGAGCCACGTGAAGCTCATGTTGTAAGCCAATCCCATCCCGACAGACTTTCCGGGCAAGTCGAAAACGAGCACGCCTCCGTCGAGTGGATGCCCTCCAACGGGATCCTTGAGAGTGAGTTCCCACGGCGACTGTTGAAGCACGAGTCCGAGCGATTGCAACACACGATGAGGTGGACCTGCCATCACGCGGGTGACGGCACAGCTCCGCTCTCTCGTCCCGAGAATCCGCGTGGCGCGTCTCTCCTGCCAGCTCATGCCGGTGAAGGTCGCGAGCTCACCGGATTTTTCCGTCGGCAACTCGGCCAACGCAAGAGCGACAAACTGCTCGGATATGCCGGCCTCGACCGCAGCTTGCTGAACATGATGCAGCCGGTATCCGTCGGAAGACAGACCCACGGACGCGTTATCGGTTGGAGTGTTAGAAGTGAGCGAATCGGAAATCGACACTGACTGGAGCCGCCTCAACGCATCTGCCTGAAGCTGAGCCGCGCGCTGCCATAAAACCGCGGCCTGTCGCTCAGACAACATCATGTTGCTGGCACCTTCGTTTGCAATCTGTTCGGATTTCGCTGCGACGAGTGCCTCATCGAGCTCTTCGGCAAAATCCTCCCCGACGGAAAACCTGTCGTTTGGATCCTTTGCGAGAGACCTGTCAATCGCTGCACCGAGACGCTGCGGGACTGACGGGGCAATTGAACAAAGTGGAGGTGCGTCCTTTGTAACATGTGCAACCAGTATCGCAGATGCCGATTCCGAGTCGAAAGGAAAAACTCCACTGAGTATGTAGTAACCGACGACGCCCAGCGCGTAGAGATCGCTTCGTCCATCGAGGAAGTCGCCCGCTGCCTGTTCGGGACTCATGTAGTGAACGGTTCCAAGGACGTTGCCCGTCAACGTCAGGCCCTGCTGTCTGTTGTCGCGAGCAATACCAAAATCTGTTACGAGGGCACGTCCCGATCCGCGCTCGATCAGAATGTTTTCCGGCTTTATGTCCCGGTGGATGACGCCGCGAGCATGGGCGTAGGCGAGGGCCCATGCGACTTCTTTCAAATAGCGAACGGCTTCAACGGCCGGTAGCGGACCACGAGCGTTCAGCCGCTGCGCAAGGCTCTCGCCTTCCACGAGCGCCATAGCGAAAAATGCGTGACCTCCGATCTCCTCGGCGTGATAGATCGGAACGATGTTGGGGTGCGACAGGTGGGCCGCGGTACGAGCCTCTCGCAGAAATCGCTCGCGCGTATCCGGATTTTCGGCAAGTGCCGCCGGAAGGACCTTGAGCGCGACAAGTCTGTCGAGGGTGACATCGCGGGCGAGGTAAACAATTCCCATTCCGCCGCGGCCGAGTTCTCGTTCGATTGTGTATCTACGGGCGAGTGCCGCAGCCAGCTCGGCACTGGCCTGGTCCTCTGACTGACGCATGGCCAAAAATCTAACAACCGGAGTTATCCCTTCAAGCAAGGGTGACGGATCCGTTACGCGTGTCACTGGCCGCGTCACGGCCGCTTTTTGTGGGACAGCTATTTTACCGCGTTGGCCCTCTGGTCGGGACTAGGCGGGAACCGATGTCCAGGCTCAGAATGCATCGCGGTAAGCCAGGCCTGGCTTCGATTGACCGCCGAGGCCACCGAGAACGCCGAGGCAATACCTATCTCGTTAGTGAAAGACGCTTGATCCCGTCGGCCAGGCGATATGCGTGGAAATTGATCAGGAGCCCACGCTCAATGTTGGCGAGTCGCAGATAGCTCTGGAGCTTCGAAGCTCGTGCGCAAGAAAATACTCATAAACAGATTCGAGTAATCCCGGTCCGAGGACGCGATGAATCGCAATCGCCTTTCCGATGATTTCCTTGGTAATGAGCTCTTCTTTTTCGCCGAGAGCGCCGAGGAACAGTCATCGTCGTTCACGATCACACTTTCCTTCTTAACAGAATGCGTCGGCGGAAAATAAGAAAAAACTGTACGTTTCTCGGCGTTCTCGGCGGCCTCGGCGGTTCACTAAAGCGAGATTGTACGCTCTGTTAGGCAGTGGCAGCGGCGAGGGTGTCCCGGAAGACCTCGAGAGCGAGCTCCACTTTTCCGAACGGCGCCGAGACTTGCACTCCCTGAACTGACGGCCGAACACGCTCGAGCATCTCTCTCGCGATCGCGATTCCTTCCTCAACGCCGTGCTCCTTCGACTTGTCGTTAGCAAGTCTCATCCGGTCGATGACATGCTGCGGCACGGTCACACCCGGCACTTCGTTCGCCAGAAACTCCGCGTTCCTCACTGAAACGAGCGGCCAGATACCGGCGATGATCGGAATACGATTGCCATCCAGCTTTGCGAGAAATGCCTCGAGCTGCTCGACGTCGAACACCGGTTGAGTGATCGCGTACTCCGCTCCCGCTTCGACCTTCCACGTGAAGCGCTTCAGCTCGTTCGCGAGATCGATCGCGCCGGGATTGACTCCGACACCAATCGCAAAGCTCGTCGGTGCGCCAATCGCATTGCCGCCCGGATCGAGTCCATGATTCAGCTTATTGACGAGATTCGTCAATCCGATCGAGTCGATGTCGAAGACCGCTGTTGCGTTCGGATATGGCCCCATCTTCGGCGGATCGCCGGTGATGATGAGAATGTTGTGCAAGCCAATCGCCGCTGCGCCGAGCAAGTCAGACAACATGCCGAGCAGGTTGCGATCGCGGCAGCAGTAGTGGGTGACAGTCTCGATGCCGACATTCTGCTCGATCAGCAGACTCGTCATCAGCGCGCCCATGCGGCTTTGCGCGCGCGGACCGTCGGGCACGTTGACGGCATCGACGCCCGCTTCCTTTAATGCCTGCGTATCGCGCAGCATCTTAGATGCGTCAACGCCACGTGGCGGGACGATCTCGACGCTGGTGACAAACTCACCACGTGCGATCTTTCCGGCGAACTTCGACCGCTCGGCGAATGGCACCGGCTCGACGCCTTTGTCTTCCAGTTTGATGTTATGAAATTCACCCGTGTGAAGATCGCGGCGCGGAACGCGCGCCTGACGCGGCGAGAGCGGGCGAATGCCTTCGACGATCGCAGCGATGTGCTCAGGTGTAGTGCCACAGCATCCGCCGACGATCTTCGCTCCAGCGCGCACGAGGTGCGCAGCGTACGTCGCCATGTACTCCGGGCTCGCCATGTACATGCTGCGTCCACCGACCTCACGCGGCATGCCGGCGTTCGGCTGCGCGCTGATCTTCTTCTGCGTGACCTT
>JADGQR010000094.1 GCA_017881685.1 Gemmatimonadaceae bacterium | reverse complement strand
TTCCTGTTGTTCTCGTCAACGTCGATGCCGGTGCACCCGGGCGAACGGAACAGTCGCGTAATTTTCCACGCACAGACGACTGGGCAGATCTCGTTCCGGAGCTGAACCAGCATCCGAACGACATCACAGTAACAAAAAAGACATGGGGCGCGTTCTCGAGCACGGATCTCGATGTACGCCTCAGGAAGCTGGGTGTCACTCAGGTGGTGATCGCCGGGGTAGCGACGAGCGCGGGAGTCGAGTCAACCGCGCGTCACGCACACGAGCTCGGATACAACGTCTCGCTCGCTACGGACGCGATGACCGACATGAACGCCGACGCTCACACCAACAGCATCTCACGCATCTTCCCCCGACTCGGCGAAACCGGAACGAGTCGGGAGATCATCGACCTGCTCGAAGCTCAAGCCTCGCATTCGCGATCTCAATAAAGTCGGGACCACACTCCGCTGTTGTCCGGCGGCGTGCTTCCGGCTGAGCCCGCGCGAACGTTGCCGCTGTGATCCATGTAGTAGCTGTCGGCTGTGTTCGACACGGTCGCGCACCTGCCGATAGCGTCGCATACGTGCGCAGTTCCGAGAGTGGTATTGACGTCGCGTCCGGATGAGCTGCCGCCGATTCCGCTCGTGCTTCGGCTCGGCACCCCGGCATTCGGATGATTGAGACGGGACAGGGTTTCGTTCTGCTGGCGTGAAGCGGCGAGCGAGGCCTCTGTCGCGGCGTTCTGCATCGACATCACCGAGCCCGTGAGCTGCATCGTCCGGCGATCGAGATCATCCTGCCAGCGTTGATCGATGACAAACGTCGCAAGCAGGTGCTCCATGATGTAGCGCGCCTCCATCGAGTGAAGCGGGTCGGCGCTCTGGAATCCGGCGACCCGATACACACCCCAGATCTGAATCGGGCCACCCTGCCCTACTATAAAGGTCGTAGCGAACGCTGCGCCTTGCATGTCGCCGCACGTGTAGGTCACTTCGCCGGCGTTCGCCGTTCCGTGAATGTTGTACTTCCGCGCTTCGGGCTCGATTGCCGCACCCAACGCTTGCGAAACTTCGGGCAGATCTTTTTCGGTCACCCAGTTTGGGCTACGACAGAGTCGCCATGTCACGTGCTCCTTCGCGTACTGCGTTCCGGTCAGATACCGCTCGAGCATCGCCGGGCCACCGCTCGGCGACCGGAAAACCTGACCTTCGTTCACACCAGTCTGCATCCTGCCCGCCGGAGTCGGAACTTCCCGGGTGAGGATTTCGGGATCGCCAAAGAAGACGTTGATCTTGCCGTCGGGGCTGCGCAGGCGGACAAATCCTTCGGGGTCGATCTGGCTCAGCCAGTTGACGCCGCCTTCGACAGTCCAGCCCTGCGGCACTTCTATAGAGAAGGCGCGCTCTTTCGGCTCGACCCACTTTGCGAATCGCAGCGCCGGGAAGCCGTCGTCCGATGGGCCTCGATTGGCGGGGATTCTGTTGCCTTGTGCTGAAGCCTTACCGACAGAGACGAACATGAGGCACGCGCATACCGCTGATGCACTCTTCCATGTCATGACGTTGTCCTCCAGAGAGGTCGCTTTACCGGTTCAGGCGGAGGCGAAATAATACATGTCCCGCGCCCGGTCCGCAGGAAATTTTCTGGTACGAATCGCCTGACGAAGCTCTGCACCTGCGGCGGCCTTTCACTCCTGCGAAGGAGGACGGATATTCTTCGGTACAGGATTCCCGTGCGGATATCGACGAAGCACTCGAGCGTTGGACTGCGAGTGAACAACAACCGGTGAGACGATGAGCGAACATTTGCCGAGCGAGCTCAACGTGAGCAGGGCAGTTCCGTTGTTCGGCGTTCACGACATTCAGCAATCACTCCGCTTTTATGTCGACGGGCTCGGCTTCGCGAAGACGTACGAGTGGGTTCCTGACGGTCAGCTGCGATGGTGTTGGCTTCGGCTTGGCACGGCTGCGGTAATGCTGCAGGAATTCTGGAAAGACGGAGCTCACGCCAATGTCCCAGCGAGCGAGCTCGGCGTTGGCGTCAGCATCAATTTCATGTGCGATGATGCGCTCGCGATCTATCACGACATCACGGCACGAGGGGTAGAAGCACAGCGACCGTTTGTCGGTAACGAGATGTGGGTCGTGGGCGTCACCGACCCGGACGGGTATCGTCTATTCTTTGAAAGTCGCACCGATGTTGCCGAAGAAACGGTTTACCAGGGTTAGGGCTTTCACCCGACAACAACCAATCGCTACATGAAGTCCGTTCGTCACCAACGGACTGGTGAGCTCGTGGCGTCTTGTCGAGTGGGGCGCGGCGTTTCTCTAGCGCCCGGCATCACTTGGCGCGACCTTCAGTCATGATCTACAAATCCAGCAGGCTTACTTCACGAAACCATCTATTCCCGACGTCACTCGATGTCGAGGGACATCAGATCACGTACAGAAAGCGGCGCTGGTTCGGATCGACAGAGGAAACGATAAACGTCGATCACATTGCATCGGTGCGCTCAATGCACGGGATGATGTTTTCCTCGATCGAGATCGAGTCATCCGGTGGCGTAGAGCCGATCGTGATTACGGGATTGAGAAAAGGAGATGCGCGCGCGATCGAGCAGGCGATCAAGACCAACCAGGCGCCGTAGGAACGGCTAAACCCACCGAGCAATAAGATTCAAGTTTTCAGTACTTAGTCATCGAGTTAAGGAGTTAAAGAGTGCAAAAACTCCTCAACTCTTCCACTCAATAACTCAGTCGCTGAGAACTTGAATCTGATTACTCAATGGGTTTTGCGTTGATGCTAATGCGACGGTCCTCGGTATCCCGCCGCTTCCGCTTCATCCTCTAGATCTAGCTGCGCATGATCCTTGTCAATCGCATCCCTCTCAGCTCGGTAGCGGTTGTACCACTCGCGCGTGACTTCGCCCGCAAGCTCGCGGTTGCCGAGCCCGAATGAGAGCGCAATCGCGAGTGCGACAGCGCCGAAGAGAATCGCAAACGCAGTCGTGACGATCTCGCTCGCAACGCCGAGCTCCTGGAGCGCCATGAATACCGCGAGTACTATCACTCCACCCTTTCCAACGCGTGACAGCGTCGGCCCGCCGTGCAAGCCGCCGGCGCTTGCCATGATGAGACCGCCGACAAATCCCCCGAGCACGATGCCGACGATGATGATCACGATCGCCGCAATGAC
>JADGQR010000093.1 GCA_017881685.1 Gemmatimonadaceae bacterium | reverse complement strand
GAGAACGTTTCATGGTGAGGTTGGTGCTCGAGGCGACTGATCGGCGCGCACTCTATGCCGACCTTGCTGCGGCGGTCTCCGCTACGGACACGGATATTCGATCGTTCGAGCTTGCGTCGTCTGACGGGCACGTGACCGGCGCGCTCGCGGTCGAGGTCGAGAACCTCGCGCACCTCCAGCGGGTTCTCAAAGCGGCTCGTCGCGTCAAAGGCGTCACCGAGGTCACCCGAAAGGAACGTCTCGCGAGCGATAACTAGGCGTCGCAATAGGGCCGCTCGTTCACTGCTTTTCGGGGCTGGATGTCCTTGTCGGTCGTCGACGCTTGTGTCCTGACCGTCGCCGCCTCGCTCGGGGCGTAACACATATCGCTTCGGGCCGCACCATCGTTCGTGTGCCCCTCGCTCCCCGAGTGCTCCTTGTCAGGGCATAAGCGCCTCCTCCCCCAACCTTCACAGCGACCGCGAGGGGAGAAGCCTGTCCGTACTGATTATCAAAAAAGTTGGGTTTCCGGTGCTTTCGGATTGAACTTGGCCGCGGCGGCCGAATTGATATTCGAAGGAGGAGGTGCGTGTGCCCTGACAAGGAACACTCGCGGTGCGAGGGGCGTGGCTCGACGACCGCGAGGTCTCACAACGGTGGCCGTCACGCCCCGAGAGAGCGGTGACGGTCAGGGTACACGCGCCGACGACACCCCGAAGGGGTGAAATAATCAGGGCGGAACAACGCCCGAATAAATCCCGACAGACGGTTATATTTACAGGGTGCCAAAAGCGGAATTCAATCTACAGGCGCCATTCCAACCAGCGGGCGACCAGCCTCGCGCGATAGCCGAGCTGACGGCGGGGCTCGAGCGCGGCGACCGGTTCCAGACGCTCCTCGGCGTAACGGGATCCGGAAAGACGATGACGATAGCCAACGTCATCCGGAATTACGGCAAGCCGACGCTCGTGCTGTCGCACAACAAGACGCTCGCGGCGCAGCTCTACGGCGAGATCAAGAGCTTCTTCCCGAACAACGCAGTCGAGTACTTCATCTCGTACTATGACTATTACCAGCCGGAAGCGTATGTGCCCACAACGGACACTTACATCGAGAAGGACGCGTCGATCAACGAGGACATCGATCGGCTGAGGCTTCGCGCGACGTCGAGCCTGATGGAGCGCGAAGACGTCATCATCGTCGCCACAGTCTCCGCGATTTACGGACTCGGCGATCCGCGCGCCTATCGCGAACAGATGGTCACGCTCACGCGCGGACAGCACATCGCGCGCGACGAGATTCTTCGATCGCTCGTGAAGATCCAGTATTCGCGCAACGACGTGATGTTCGATCGCGCGACGTTCCGCGTGCGTGGCGACACGGTCGAGATTCTTCCCGCATACGAAGAGCAGGGTGTTCGCGTCGAGATGTGGGGCGACGAGATCGAGAGGATCTCGAAGATCAATCCGCTCACCGGCGAAGTCATCGCTGATCTTGCAAAGGCCGCGATCTATCCGGCGAAGCACTTCGTTACGTCGCGTCCGACCATTCAGCGCGCGGTCGAGTTGATCCGTACCGAACTGGCCGAGCGGCTCAACGAGCTTCGTACGACTGGGAAGCTCCTCGAAGCGCAGCGTCTCGAGTCGCGAACCAACTTCGACATCGAGATGATGCTCGAGATCGGAACGTGTGCGGGAATCGAAAACTATTCGCGTCATCTGTCGGGTCGTGCCGCGGGCGAGCGTCCTGCATGCCTGTTCGACTATTTCCCGGAAGACTTCCTCGTCGTGATCGACGAAGCGCACGTCACGCTCCCGCAGATAGGCGGGATGTTCAACGGTGACCGCGCGCGCAAGCTCACGCTTGTCGACTACGGGTTCCGTCTGCCGAGCGCGCTGGACAATCGCCCGTTGATGTTCGACGAGTTTCTGTCTCTGACTCCGCGCGCAATCAATGTGTCGGCGACGCCGGGTGAGATCGAACTGCGGTTGTCTGAGGGAGTGGTCGTCGAACAGATCATTCGTCCCACAGGGCTCGTCGATCCTGAAATCGACATTCGTCCGGTGCGCGGCCAGGTCGACGATCTGCTGAACGAGATTCGACTGCGCGAACAGAAAGGCGAGCGCGTGCTCGTGACGACGCTCACGAAGAGAATGGCAGAAGATCTGACGGATTATCTCCAGCAGATGGGTGTGCGAGTTCGCTACATGCACTCCGACATCGACGCGATCGAGCGGATGGAGATCGTGCGCGGACTTCGCCTTGGCGAGTTCGACGTGTTGATCGGAATCAATCTTCTGCGTGAAGGACTCGATCTTCCTGAAGTCTCGCTCGTCGCGATTCTCGATGCCGATCAGGAAGGATTCCTTCGCAGCGACAGATCGCTGATTCAGACAGTCGGAAGAGCAGCTCGACACATCAACGGACGCGCGATCTTCTACGCCGATCGGATTACGGGCTCGATGGAGCGAGCGATGGACGAGACGAAACGCCGCCGCGAGACGCAGCGCGCGTACAACATCGAACATGGCATCACTCCGATCAGCGTTGTGAAGAGCACCGACCAGGTGCGCTTCATCACTCGTGTCGCTGATGCGCGTGAAGGAAGCGATGCTCGCGACGCCGAACACGCAAGGCGGGTGGCCGAGCACGCGCCGAAGTACGGTGGAAAGGATGTGCCGACCTTGATCGCTGAGCTCGAGAAGGAAATGAAAGTCGCTGCCGCGAACCTCGACTTCGAGTCAGCGGCGCGTATTCGCGACCAGCTGTTCGAGCTGAAAGCGAAAGCCGATGGCTCGCGAAGCCGCTCGCGAGGAGCATTCGCGGGAATCAGGATCGAGCGATAGTGCGAGCTCATCATCATGTAGTGCCTGAAGACGCCGCGAGAGGTCACCTCGCTCTCGACGAAGCTGCGCTTCGCCGATGGGGGTTCGACCTTGGCACCGAGTGCACGCCGCCGCTCGTTATATCGCTGTCGGGTGAGCTGGGAGCTGGCAAGACGACGTTGGCGCAGTCGATCTGCGCCGGTTACGGTGTCGAAGAGCCTGTGACGAGCCCGACTTATTCATTGGTGCACAGATACGATGCGCCGCAATCGGTTGTCATTCATGTCGATCTCTATCGATTAGACAATGAATCGCAGCTTACGAATATCGGTTGGGATGAGATTTTGTCGGAACACGCTCTCGTGATCGTCGAGTGGCCCGAGCGCGCTGGCGACAGAATGCCGGCCGATCACCTTCACATCGATCTTCAGTATGCACCCGGCGATCCTTCGCGGCGTGTGCTCCTGGCAGGATGATGAAAGATTATTCACTCTCGCTCGATGGGTCGACTTACGCGGGAACAGTCGCAGTGATAAGTGGCCGCGAAGTTGTCGCGCAGCGATCGCTTCCCGACAGCGGCATTCCCGCGCGCGGCCAGCGCGGTGAGGATTTCATGCCGATGGTCGTCGACTGTCTTTCAGAGGCAGGAATTCGTGCCCGGGATCTCTCGAGGGTGATCTGCGGTGCAGGACCGGGGAGCTTCACCAGTCTCAGGATCGCGGCGTCGATTGGGAAAGGAATCGCGGCCGGGATCGGATGTCCGCTCTTCGCAGTTTCGTCGCTTCTTCTGATTCCCGCCGGATCGCTGCTCGTTGCCGGAAAGTACCTGGCTGTTCTTCCGGCGATGCGTGGCGAAAGCTTCGTTCTCGAGACTGACGTCGACGAAGACGAATCGATCTCGACCGACGGAGCTGTTCGATTGGTGCCAGGCGCGGATGTCGAGCACGTGGCGGCTGAATCAGGACTGATCCCGATCGGTCCCGGTTTGAGAAATGATCTGAAGCCGAATGCACGCGGTGTTGCGCGGCTTCTCGATCAGATCATCGCCTCAGGAGAATGCGACTTGAGCACGTGGGAACCGGCTTATGGTCGTCTCGCGGAAGCGCAGGTGAAATGGGAAGCGGTGCACGGCAGGCCATTATCGGCAGAAGCGTGAGCGTTGCCTCGACTGGTGTGAAGGAAAACTCTGGTGATTTGATCACGTTTCGAGAAGCGACTGCGGAGGATCTCGTCTGTGTCGCGGAGATCGAGAAGGCGTCATTTGCTGATCCGTGGTCTGCTCACGAGTTCGAGTCAGTGCTTCAGCTTGGCCACACTATCTTTCTTGTGGCCGAAGCCGGCAACGCAGGCGAGATCGCTGGTTATGTTGTCGCGATGGCGGTGCTCGACGAGGCGGAGATTCTCAACGTAGCCGTGTCCCCGGAGCGTCGTCGCGCAGGGCTTGGCGGTGCTCTCATGGATGCTGCTCTGTCGGAATTGAAGAGAAGGGGAGCGCAGTCGGTCTATCTCGAGGTGCGAGTATCGAACACGGCTGCGAGATCGCTGTATGCATCGCGCGGCTTTGTTGAGCTGTCGAGACGAAAGGACTATTACCGCAGCCCGGTGGAAGACGCACTGGTGATGCGGCGCGCGGCAAATGGGTGATAGGCGCAAGGACAAGTGTCTGGCGTGTGTTTTCGAGGGATTACAATTGAAGGCGAGCGTATGAACCCTCGCCGGGAGGCAATGTGAGTCGCAGTGTGAACAAGGTGACGTTGATCGGTAATCTCGGAAACGAGCCGGAAATTCGTACAACCGCTGGCGGAAGCAAGGTCGCGACATTCTCCCTCGCAACAAGCAGGTCGTGGAGCGGCGCCGGCGGTGAGAAGCAGGAGAAGACAGAGTGGCACCGTTGCGTCGCGTGGAACGGAAAGTCGACGGGCATGGGCCTCGCCGACATCGTCGAGAAGTACTGCAAGAAGGGCGAGCGCGTGTATGTCGAGGGCTCGATCGAGTACGGGCAGTACAAGGACAAGGAAGGCCAGACCCGCTACACCACCGAGATCAAGGTGCGCGAGCTCATGCTCCTCGGCGGCGGTGGCCGTGGCGCCGACTTCGATTCGGACAGCGGTGACAGCTCGCGTTCGCGTGCTCCGGCTCGGACCGGAGGAAAGGCGGCAGCCGGCAGCGAGAACACGTTCGATGATTTCCCGGCAGCTCTCGAAGACCAGGACGACGATCTCCCGTTCTGATCGGCCGACTTCCGGCTGCTGAGAGGCCCGAGCCGGGAGGGAAGCGAGGGCGGGAGCAGATGACTGCTCTCGCCCTTCCTTTTTCCGTGACGAGCGGGTGCACTGGCACGTCTAGGTAACGGTTACTTGCGTCTCGTTGCGCATGCAGCGCGGGCGCAGGAAGCACGATCGTTTCAATCCGATAATCCGGAGTCTCTCGATGCGGGTCCTTCCTCTGTTGTTTCAGTCGCGCGTACCGCGCGTCATCGCAATCGCGACGCTTGTCGCGGTCGCCGGGTCAGCTTCGAATGCCGGCGCGCAGGATCAGCGGAAACCCGGTCCGACTTTTACAAATTCAACGCCACTCGCAGCGGACGAAGTCGAGCACGTCGTCAAGAAGGGCGACACGCTCTGGGATATCGCGAAGGAATATCTCAAGGATCCGTTCAAATGGCCCGAAGTGTTTCGCCGGAACAGCGACATCGTCGAGAATCCGCACTGGATCTATCCCGGCGAGAACATTCGCATCCCGAGGGGTGAGGTGAAACCCGAGGTCCTGGCGAAGATCGATACCAAGCTCGCGTCTCCATCTGACCGGACAGTTTTCTCGACAGTTCACAGTGAGTTCGGCGGCGGCCTTTCGTCTGACGGCAGTGTGCTTGGACGCGAAGGATCGTTCGGAGTTTCCGCCGGTGAAATCGAATCGGCTCCGTTCGGTGATCGAAAGGGCGGACCTTCGGGATCGGGTCGCCTTGCCGCAGCGTACGATCGTCCCGGCATCGAGGCACCTGACGGCCAGCGGCGCTTTTCACTTCGTGACCGGGTCTTTGTCGATCTTCCGACTGGGGTAGCAGCAAGCCCGGGTCAGCTTCTGCTCGTTTATCGATTGGGTAATGAGCTGAGCGACGACGCTCAACTGATGATCCCAACCGGAATCGTGCGCATCGAATCGCAGAACCCGGGACAGCCCGCGCTTGCCAGCATTGTCCGCCAATTCGGGGAGATACGTCTTGGCCAGTCAGTAACTCGACTCGTCAGCACAGCTTCGAATTCTGGGACTCCTGCGCCTGTGGCTTCGGGCTCCTCCGAGAAGGTGATGTTCATCGCGAGCAGCCCCGTGCTGCCGTCTCTCCAGAGCTATGTCGTCATGACAGCGCGATCAGCGATTTCGGCAAAAGTCGGTGATCGCTACACGCTGATCGAAGACAACGTCGATCCTCGTTACCCCGCGCCTCCGGTTCCCGCTGCGGTAGCCGAGGTCGTGAGAGTGACGCCGTTCGCGATTACGGCCATTCTCATCGATCAGGATCAACCCCGAATTCGTCCAGGAATGACAGCTCGGCTGACGGCTCGGATGCCCTAGCCCGCAGCAACTGAACGTCGGTGAAGGCCGCGCCACGGATTCGTGCCGCGGCCTTCGTCTGTAAGGGAGTTGACATGCGCGGGCGGTAGTGGGTCAGTTTGAGATGGAGCCGTTCATTGATCGATTACGGATTGAGGACCCTAGCTGACTCAGGACCAACTGCCATCGACGATCGACGACTAAGTGCGGATCGAGGACTGGCGGAAAAACGATTGTTGGAAGGGGATTTCGGCCTGGCCGGTGGTGAAGGACGAGCGCGGCCGCGCAATGAAGTAACAACCCTGGCACGTGGGCCTGCTCATCCTTAATCCGTACTTAGTCGTCGATCGTTGATGGCCGTAAGTCCTGAGTTCGCAAGGGTTCTCGATCCTAAGCCCTGAGGACGCCAAAGTGACCCACCACCTGCGCGGGCATAAAATGATGCCCGACCCATGAACGGGGATTAAATTAGGGCGATCATGATGGTGATTGCCCAATTCGCAGCAATAACGTTTTACATCGCGGCCGCAGGACTTGCCGCAATGCCTTTTGCCCGGCGCGTCAAAGCGCCCGTGAAGGCTGTCATTCTGGTGCTCGCCGGCGGCGTTCTGTCGCACGGCATAGGTCTTGTCAGTCTTGCACTGGAGAGCGGCTCCGGATCGTTGACCGGACTGGGACCGGCACTCTCTTTTGCCGGATTCGTCCTCGCCGTAGCGCTGCTGCTGGTTGAGGTGTTTGCGCGCGAGGTCAGTCTGACGCTGATCGCTGCGCCTCTCGCGGCGCTTGTCACAATCGCGGGCAACATTACGGGTCTGCATCCGTTCCTCGATCCTCAAGGCACTCAGGCTTTCTGGCTCGTCAGCCATATCGTTCTCAGCTTTGTCGGAATGGCTGCGTACGCAACAGCAGCCGCAGCGGGAACGATGTACCTGATTGCGCGGCATGAGCTCAAGTCAGCGCGTTTCGGCGCGATCTACAGATTCTTCCCGCCGCTCGACACCCTCGATCGTGTCAATCACGTTGCGTCAGTCGCCGGCTTCCTCGGGCTGACGACCGGACTCGCTCTCGCAGGCGCCTACTCGATCACCTATCACAAGATCGTAGTTCCGCAGCTGGTCTGGGGACTCGGTGCGTGGGTCTGCATCGGTGCGCTCGCTCTGGGACGACTGTTGCGCGGCTGGCAGGCAAGGCGCGCCGCTATCGTGTCGACGCTGACATTCGCCAGTGTGATGGCCGTCTACATCGTCTTCCGTGTGGTTGCATTCAACAGAGGACAGTTCCTCTGACGGCGCTGCCGATCTCGCTCAACGGCGAAAAAATCTCTGCGCTCGTCGTCGGCGGCGGCGCCGTCGGAACGCGAAAAGCTCTCGCCCTGAGCAACGCAGGTGCGACTGTCAAAGTCATTTCGCCAACGATCTCGCCTGAGCTGATCGAAGCGGCGTCCGGTAACGCCAGCCTGACGATCGAGAAGCGAGCGTATGCAGGCCCCGAGGACATCGGCTCATGTCAGATTGTCATCGCTGCGACTGAGTTGCCAGCAGTGAATGCCGCTGTTGCAGCCGACGCGCATGCGCTCTCCCGTCTTGTGAGCGTTGCCAATGCGCCAACCGATGGATCCTTCATCTCGATGGCCGTTCATCGCGCGGGACCAGTCGCCATCGGCGTGAGTGCCGGCAACGTTCCGTCTGCGGCAGGGCGAATTCGTGATGCGATCGCGGCCCGGTTCGACGAACGGTATGGCGATGCTGTCGCAGCCTGCGCAGAGCTGCGGGCAAAGGTTCTTGCAGAGCAGGGAAGCACCGGCTGGGCGAGAATTCACCCAGGTCTCATCAGATCCGACTTCTGCGCGCGCGTGGAGAATGACACCTTCAACGAGGAGATTGCAGCGTGTCGCTCCTAGTCGTCGGTGTAAACCACCGCACCGCGCCGATCGAGATTCGCGAAAAGATCTGCTTCGGCAAGGCAGACGCGCGACAGGCACTTCGCGACCTTCGCGAATCCGGCGCCGCGAGCGAAGCGGTCATGCTGTCGACGTGCAATCGTACAGAGATCTACGTGGTCGATCGCGACGACGAATCGATTGCGCCAGTGCGCGACCTGCTTTCGTCACGCCTTGGCGAGGATGTCAGCGCGTACACGTACGTCCATCGCGATCGCGACGCTGTGCGGCACCTGTATTCGGTGTCCTCGGGAATCGACTCGATGATTCTCGGTGAAGCACAGATCCACGGACAGGTGCGCGACGCGTGGGAAGATTCGCGCGAGGAGTCAGGTGCGGCGCTGAATCGTCTGTTCCAGTCGTCTCTGCTCGTCGGCTCGCGTGTGCGGGAAGAAACGGGAATCGGTCGGGGCGCTGCTTCCGTGAGCTCCGCGGCAGTGCAGCTGTCGAAGAAGATCTTCGGCTCGCTTTCAGGTCGCCGAGCGATGGTCCTCGGCGCCGGCGATGTGGCGGCGATCGCTCTCGAGTGCCTGCGAAAGGAAGGAGTGCGCGTCGCAATAGTCGCCAACCGCACCTACGAGCGTGCGCAGGCTCTCGCGGTAGAGCATCAGGCCGTCGCGATGCATTACGACGAATGCTGGACGAATCTTCACTCAGTGGACATTCTGCTTTGTTCGACCGCATCGCCGCGCACAATTGTCGAGATCGGGCACGTCGCTCCCGCTCTCGAAGCGCGTGGCGACAGGCCTCTTTGCATTCTCGATATCGCACTTCCGCGCGATGTCGAAGCAAACGTTGGAGAGCTGGATAATGTCTTTCTATATGATCTGGATGACCTGAAGGCTGCCGCGGCGGCCAATCTCGAGCGGCGGAGCGAAGACGTTCCCGCGGCCGAGAAGATCGTTGGATCAGAGGTTGACAAGTATTGGCAGTGGCTTTCCGGACTTGCGGCGGTGCCGGTCGTTACCGAGTTCCGCGCGCACATGGACAGGCTGAGAGCGGACGAGCTCGCTTCGGCACTCCGGAAGATCGGCGGGCTGAACGAGCAGCAGGCTGAGGGTATCGAACATTTTTCCAGGGCGTTGATGAACAAATTCCTCCATGAGCCGAGCGTGCGGCTGAAATCAGCGGCTGCAAATGGCAGAGGCCTCGGCGTAATCGACGTGGCCAGATATCTGTTCGCGATGGATGGTGAGACGAAGAAAGAGAAGGACGGAGAAGGATGAGTCCTCGCGCACTGATAACCGGCGGCGCGGGATTCATTGGTTCGCACGTAGCGGATCTTTTTCTTGCAGAAGGCTATGAAGTTGAAATCATCGACGATCTCTCAACCGGGAATCGCGAGAACCCGCCCAAGGGCGCCGTTTTCCACGAAGTCAATGTGACGTCGCCGGAGGCGGGGAAGATCATCGCGGAAGGCTCGTTCGATGTTGTTGTGCATCTCGCCGCTCAGATCGACGTGAGAAAAAGCGTTGCGGATCCTGTCTTCGACGCGAACACGAACATCATCGGCACTCTGAACATTCTCGAAGCGCTGAGACGCGCGGGATCCAAAGGACGAATTGTCTTCACATCCACCGGTGGTGCCATTTACGGAGATTTCAATACTCCGCCGAATGTCGAGACGTTTCCAAAGGATCCCGAGTCTCCCTACGCGATCTCCAAGCTCGCCGCCGAATACTATCTGTCGTACTACGGGCGAGTTCACGGCGTCGAGCATGTCGCGCTGCGGTTCGGAAACGTCTATGGTCCGCGCCAGGATCCTCATGGCGAGGCCGGCGTCGTCGCGATTTTCTGTTCGCGCATTCTCGACCGGAAGCCTTTGACAATCTTTGGCGATGGACTCCAGACGCGCGACTATGTGTACGTTGGCGATGTGGCGCGGGCAGTCTTCCTCGCGGCTACGAGCAGCATTCCACCGGTCGAGCGAGTCGATGCGCGCGCCTTCAATGTCGGTACCGGCGTCGGAACGTCCGTCGTCGATCTTGCGGAGTTGTTGCAGAAGGCGGCCAAGAGCGATGCGGAGGTCGTGTTTGCCCCGAAGCGTCCAGGTGAGCAGCAGGAAAGCTTCCTGAACGTCGAGAAAGCGAAAAAAGTTCTTGGGTGGCAGCCTCGCGTTTCGCTCTCGGAAGGTCTGGCGAACACGTTTGCGTGGACGGCTGACCAGCTTGCGGCGCGGCACGCATGATCAATATCGCAATGCAGATTGGCGCGGCGATTCCGTCATCCCCGCTCGAGTTGATCACGAACTCGACTACCCCGACGAAGGTAGTTCTTTCAATTCTGATCGTGCTGTCGCTCGTGAGCTGGACGATCATGGTGGCGAAGGCAGTTGAGTTCAGGAGGGCGACCAATGCCGGGCGCGCGTTTGTTCAACAGTTCGAGCGCACGCATACGCTCGATGAAGCCGCGCAAATCTCGGAGCGGTCGGTGGCGAGTCCGCAGAAGGACGTGATGACTCGTGCCGTGAGATTCATCGAAGAAACGACCCCGGCGCTCGCACCGCAGGGAGAGCGACGCGCGCGTTTGAGCGCGTCACAGGTGGAGGCTCTAAGACAGGTACTCGACTCCGAAATTGGAACAGTTCGCGATCAGCTTGGCCGCTTCGTGCCGTCGCTGGCTACGATTGGATCGGTCAGTCCGCTGATCGGACTCCTCGGAACCGTGCTCGGTATCATCGAAGCTTTCATCGGAATTGCAACGAAAGGCTCGGGAAATATCGGAGCTGTTGCTCCAGGCGTCGCAGAAGCACTCATCGCAACTGCCGCCGCTCTGTCCGTCGCCATCCCGGCAGTCTTCGGATACAACATCTTCGCGCACAGGTTGAACCGCATCGACGGTGAGCTCGATGGATTCGGTTCCGAGCTGATCGCATTGATGGTTCGTGAAGGACGTATCTAGGTGAGACGACGTCGGGAGAGGATGGTGCTCAACGCCGAGATCAACGTCGTGAGCCTCATCGACGTGATGATGCTGTTGATGGTGATCTTCATGATCACCGCGCCGATCATGCAGGGCGGCGTAGACATCGACCTTCCGAAGGCGGAAGCGCGTCCGCTCGAGCCGAAAAGTGGTCTCGTTGTGACTGTCGACAAAGCCGGCATGATTCACGTCGATGAAACGAGTCTGACTTTTTCGGAATTTCGTGCGACGTTTCGCACTCTTGCGTCATCGCGCGGAAAAGACGGCATATATCTGCGCGCGGACCAGGGAGTTTCGTACGGCACTGTCGCGAAGGTTTTAGCGGTAATGCGCTCGACAGGAATCGCGGACGTCGGGCTCGTGCTGGAGCCTGAGCAGGAACCGTAGAGTGGCAGGTTGGACGGGAACGCGCCTTACCGGGCCGGCGGGCATCTCCCTGGCACTGCACGCAACGCTCGTCGTGGTCGTCGTGCTCGGGTTTCGCAAAGGACCGCCTGAAGCGCTGCCGCCGATTTACAGAGTGAACATCATTGCCGCTCCGGCTGGTCCGCGAGCGATCGGAGTCGTGCAGCCCGAGGCAGCTGAAACTCCGCCGGTAACTGCGCCAACTGTTACGCCCCCGGCGCCCGCTCCGCCAAAGGAATCACCGATTCCCACGCCGAAGATCACGCCGGCAAAACCTCAGCCGAAAGCGACACCAGTCGAAAAGCCAGCCGCTGCTGCGCCTAAGACTCCCGCTCCAAAAGCAGGTGGTGGGCCGATTGGCGGCAAGGGAACCGACGTCGCGACAGTTCAAACAGAGGGAATCGATTTTCCGTTCCCAGGGTACCTGAACAACATCGTGAGGCAGATTGCCCTTCGGTTCAATCCTGCTGACGCCAACTCCGGTCTCCGCGCAGAGGTTAGATTCGTCATTCGACGCGACGGCTCTGTAATCGGCATTGGTTTTGTCACTCGCTCCGGAAACTATGCTTTCGATCTGGAAGCTCAGGGCGCGATAGAAGCCGCTGCGCGCGAGTTTGGTCCACTGCCGGAAGGGTTTCGCGATGATGCTCTTCCAGTTGTATTCAGCTTCGACCCCCGTTTCCTCAGATGATGCATCGTTTTCTCACAGCCGCCATTGTCGCAGGCGTCGCGGCCGCGGCGGTCAGTTCGACTGCCTGTGGCCAGGACACCACTCAGGTCCGTCCCGGAGTTCGTCTCGGACTCAGCTATCCGCGCGGAACGACGCCGAAAGTCGTCGTCATGCCCGTCGATTCGACGCCGGGTGATTCGGTCAGGACGATCATCCAGAGAGATCTAGACTATAGCGACCGTGTGACGCCGTTGGTGCTCGACGACGCGACGCTCGCCGGCATGGCTCCGCTGCCGGGCAAGGATTACAACTATTCCTTGTTCGCGAATCTCGGCGTTGCCGCGATAATCCAGGCGAAAAAAACGGCGACCGGTTACTCGGTCGCCTTGTACGACGTGGGAGCAGGGCGAAGACTCGAGGGCCGCGATTTTCGCATTGCGCCGATTCCGGCAAGTCGCGATGCCATTCTCGTCGATTCCATCACGGCCGCAACGACGATGCGCGAGAAGGCGCTTCGCGATTCCCTCTACCGGACTCTGAAGACACGCGCCGACATCATGCGCCGGCCGCGCATCGCCAGGGACACGCGGCCGAGACGTTTTGTCGTCCGCGACTCGCTTCGTCGTGATTCCGCCGCCGTCGCGTATATGAAGCGGGGAGTCACACGATGGGAAGACGATCGGCGCGACTCGGTCACGGCGTCGGTCACCAGCACAGCAACGAGGCTCGCGCGACAGGATTCTGCGAATCGAACCGCGTCGGCCGATGCTCAGCGAATGGGCGTTCATCATATCAGTGATGAAGTCGAGAGATGGATTACCGGAAAGACTGGAATCGCAGCGACTCGTATCGCGTACTCTCAGGGCGGCGTGATACGAATTGTCGACAGCGACGGAGCAAACGATCGAGCGCTTACGCGAGGCGGGCTCGCCATGTCGCCTGCGTGGCACCCGAGCGGGGAGAAACTCATCTACTCGAAGTTCATTGCGGCAGGAGGCGGAACGCAGCTCGAAGAAGCGGAGCTGGCAACCGGACGCACGAGGACGATCGGCGGCGGAGGGCTCAACATTACACCCGTCTACTCGCACGACGGTCAGTATGTCGTCTATGCCAGCGGCTCGGAGTCAGGGACCGATCTGATGATGGTCAACGTTCAGGATCCGACCGTCGTGCAGCGCCTGACGTTCGGAAGAGGAAGCGACAACGGGTCGCCGACTCTCAGTCCGGATGGTCGACAGATCGCTTTCTTCTCGTCGCGGTCCAGGTATCCGCAGATCTACACCATGGACGCGGATGGCACCAACGTTCAGTTGTTGACCCCATTCACTCCGGGTGTGCGGAGCTATCGCGCTGCTCCGGATTGGTCTCCGGATGGGCGCGCAGTCGCATATGAGCAGCAAAATGGCGATTTTCAGGTGTGGATGATCAACATCCGCGACAAGGAAGCGCGAAAGCTGACCAGTGAGGGAGAGAATGAAGGTCCTTCATGGGCACCCGATGGGCGTCATCTCTCGCTTTCATCCACGCGCGGAGGGTCCAAGCAGATCTGGGTCCTCGATACAGAGTCTGGAAGATTCCGGCAGCTAACGCGCTATGCGGGCGCAAGGCTGTCGGCCTGGTCATCGATGATTACAAATCCATGAGCGGCCGCACCCGCTCCCTCACAGTGAAATACAACATGCTACCCAAAGCACGCGTACTCGGCATCGCTCTCGTCGTCGCAGCCGTGGCAGCAGGATGCGCCAAGAAACCGGCGGCGACCCGACCAGCCCCCCGACGCATCAACACAGACAGCCTCGTTCGGGAACAGGCGAGACTCGACTCGATCGCACGTGCGGATGCAGCTCGTTCTGCCGCCGCGTCCGCTGCCGCTGCCGCTGCAGCTGCCGGCCCGGCGACTGCCGCCCCGGTCACGAGCACAGAGCGAATCACGATGGCCACCACGATCTACTTCGATCTCGATGAATCATCACTGGGCGACGAATCGCGTGCTGCTCTCGAAGCGAAGGCGCCGATACTGCTGCGTCATCCGGGAATGCGTATCCGGATCACCGGTCACGCCGACGCTCGCGGCTCGGATGAGTACAACCTCGCCCTCGGCCTTCGCAGGGCGGCTGAGGCGAAGCGCTACCTCGCGGCACTCGGAATCGACGAAAGCCGGATGGAGATCGTGACGATGGGTGAAGAAAAACCCGCCGTGCAGGGTAACACTGAAGAAGCATACGCGCTGAACCGCCGCGCGGAGTTCGAGATCATCTCCTGACGAGGGGAATCCTGGTGATGCTGCGGAAGGGAAGTTTCCTGCTGATCGTTGGCCTTCTGCCGATCCTGGCGGGCTGTTTCGCGACGACGTCTCAGCTCGAGGGCCTGCGTCAGAACGTACTGCAGCAGCAGGCTGAGGCTGATGCAAATGATTCTATTCGAGCGGTTCAGCTCGTGGAGATTCTCACCACTCTCAGAACAGTGACCGACTCGATTGCCGGTTTCAGCACGCGTCTCAATAGAATGCGGGCCGAGTCGCAGGCCGATATCCGTGAGCTGAAGCAGTCGGTTACGGGACTTCAGGAAATAAGCGGGCAGAGCCAGGAGCGCCTCCAGCAGCTCCGCGCGCAGCTCGAGGAGCGCAACCGTCAGGTTCCTCCTTCGACCGCTCCAGCCGTCCCCACCGGCGACACTCTCTCTGCCACGCCTGCGGCACCAGCCGCTGATGCACCGGGACCGAACGAGCTTTTCCAGATCGGCAAAGACCAGCTCACTCGAGGCGGAAACAGCGCAGCACGTTCAGCCTTCACTGATCTGCTTCAGCGGTTTCCGGATTCGGAGCTCGCTGCAGACGCCCAGTTTTACATCGCGGAGTCCTACGCCGCGGAGGGTTCTGGAAGCGCAGCGGATAGCGCGTACGCGACGGTCGTATCGAAGTACGCACAATCTCCTCGTGCGCCAACCGCTCTCTACAAGCGAGGGGTTCTCGCGCAGTCGGCAAGGAAGACGACAACTGCCCGCCGGCTTTACAACGATCTGATCCGCCGGTATCCGAACTCGGACGAGGCGGAGCTCGCGCGCGAGCGACTGCGCGTGCTTGGCTGAACCAATGTCACCGCGGGTGTCCGCCGATACGGAGATGCCCTTCCTCGACCACCTCGAGGAGCTCAGACATCGCTTGTTCTGGATTGCGGGTGCGATTCTCGTCGGAATCATTGCGTCGTATGTAATTCTCTCGCAGCGACGCGTCGACCTGATCGGTTTTCTCTCCCAGCCGATCAAGCCTTACCTGAAAAACGGCAGCCTGATCTACACGCATCCTGGCACATCGTTCAAGATCATTCTGAACGCGTCGATCTTCAGCGGATTGCTTCTGGCAACTCCGGTGATCGGATATCAGCTGTGGGGATTCTTCTCTCCGGCGCTGCACAAGCACGAAAAGCGCGTGATAGTCCCAACGCTGGTTGGCATGGTAGTTCTGTTTTCGGCCGGAGTGGCGCTCAGCTACTTCGTCGTCATGCCGTTTACACTCAAGTTCTTCGACAGCTTCGAATCGCCGTCGCTGCGGCCAATGATCGAAGCGACGGAATATTTCGACTTCGCGTTCAGCATGATGCTCGCGTTCGGTCTCGCATTCGAGCTGCCGATTGCGATTCTGCTCCTCTCCGCGCTCGGCATAATAAAGCCGGAGTTTCTCTCGAAGTACCGACGGCACGCAATCGTCGTAACCGTAACGGTTGCGGCGTTCATTACTCCCGACGCGAGTCCCACGACTTTGTTCGCGTTATCGGGGCCGCTGTACATGCTGTACGAACTCGGCGTCGCACTTTCCTACTTCGTCACGCGCAAGCGCAGAAAACGGGAGCGCGAAGAGAAGCTAGCCGAAGAGCTGGAGCGAAAGCAGGCGCTCGAGCGGCGGCGCGAGGAATCAGTGGCGAGAGAGCCGAGGCGCCTGGGCGTTGAAGTATGAGAAGACTTCTCGCCTTGGTCGCGCTGCTCGT
>JADGQR010000011.1 GCA_017881685.1 Gemmatimonadaceae bacterium | reverse complement strand
CTCCTGGAACTGGAACACCCGCAGGATCAGTGATTCGGACGGCCGGTGGAACCGGGACGTTCGTCAGGGTGAACGCCGACTGCCCGCTGCCTGCGAACGCCACCATGCTCGACGGAACCGGCGCGACTGTCGTTGCGGTAAACGTGATCGGGCTACCCGAGACGCCAGTCAAAATCGCCTGAAGCGTCTGCGTGCCTGCCGTCGGGCCAAAGCGCCAGTTGTCGAGCGTCGCGATTCCCGAGGCGTTCGTGACACCGCTACCGGCGACGGTTCCGCTTCCACTCGCAGGCGTGAACGTAACAATGACAGAAGGAGCTACGTTGCCGAATGCGTCGACGACTTTCACGGACGGAGCGGCTGGTGCAAGTCCGCCGGCTGTTCCGGTGAGTGTAGTCGCTGAATTCGCTGAGATCGTCGCGGCGGCGCCGGCGTTGGCGATTGCAGTGAAAGTCATCGGACTTTCTGGCAAACCCGTGGCAGTGGCCGTCACCGTATTGGTTCCGACTGCCGTACCGAGCGTCCACGTTGTTGGGGACGTGAAGCCGGTTGCGTTCGTCGTAGCTGTCGCGCCGGCAAGAGTTCCACCTCCCGACGCGACGGCGAACGTCACCGTGAATCCGCTGATTCCATTGCCGAACGCGTCGGTGACCTGCACGGCCGGCGGACTGGCGAGAGCGACGCCCGCGGCACCGCTCACAGTCTCCGATGTTACGCGCAACAAATGTGCAGCCGGACCCGGAACGACCGTCACAGCAAGACTTCCCGATTTCTTTTCCGATGTCGCCGTGATCGTCGCCGTTCCGGGAAGAAGCGCCGACGCAGCACCGGTTACCGGATCGATCTGAAGAATTGACGGCGCAGAGCTCGACCACGCCGTTGGACGAGTAAGCGTCGCACCTGCACTGTCCTTGATGACCGCGGCAAACTGAAAGGCCGTCTTCACGACGATCGCCTGCGGCGGTGGCACAACCCGAACGGTATCCACGATTGGCTGCATCAGGATGCCGTAACTGCTGAAGTGCGAGACGGCGCCCGACACGGTTTTCGTCGACGGGTCCACAGCACTTCCCGGAACGACTTGCCACGCGCCGTTCACCGCTTCGTAAAGTTGAAGGCCGCTTTCAGGGCTGTCGGGAAGGATCGTCGAAGCGTCGTATTTGATCGAGATCGTGACGGGCGATGAGAACTGAGCTCCGTTCGGCCCAAACTCGTAAGCCGTGCCCGGCATCAAACGCCGTGCAGGCGGTGCGAGGGTGGACGGCTTGACTGAAATGTTTTTTGCCGACGCAACCGCTCCGGCCGGAACTCCTACGGTAACGGACCCAGCCAGAACCGAGACGGATCCGCCCGCAGGACCGATTACCTGCCCGTCGCGGACTTCGACGCTCACAGTTGCGGTGATCGTCTCGACCGTGACGCTGATCGTCGCGACGCCCTTCGCGACGCCCGTCACCAGTCCTGCGGCAACCGTCGCGACACTCGGGTCAGACGTGGTCCACACTTCCGGGCGTCCCGTCAGCGGCTTGCCAGACGCCCCCTTTGGCGTCTCGGTTACCGTCTCGATTCCGCCGGCAACCAGAAGAACAGGAGCCGCGGACGTGATCGTAACCGCTGCGACGGGCTCCGGAGGAGCAGTCGATTCACCGCATCCCATTCCAAGCCCCAGCAACGCGACGACGCACGTGGGAATCCACGAGCGGTAGCGGGAGGCCTTGGAGGAAGACAAACCGGTGTTCGGTAGCCGGCGCGTCACGCGCGGGACACGATTTTCAGGATGCAATAGTAAATAGCGGGAAAGTGTGGCGAAGAACTGAAGTTTAACTGATAAGTCCAGGCGCTACAACGATTTTGTGGTCGCTATCGTGCCGCCACAGGCTCATACCGATACACAAGCCATTTGTCATTTTCGAACGACCTCGTGCGCGAAAACGATCGCTCTATCAGACCAAGTACACTTGAATAGTCAGGATTGATCTCCGACTTCTTCTCGATGAGCCATCCGCCGGTCTTGAGCCGGTCCTGGAAGCGGGTGATGTAAAGGTCCCGCCTGGCCGCAGGTAAGGTGCTGATCACCTCGAACGGTTCTGGTGCCCATGGGTGCCGATTGATGTCTGCTTTTCCGTCCGCATCGAGACTTGGCCATCTCGGAGTCAGAAACTTGCCTTCGCTCACATAAAACACCCGATCGGACGGACGGATTCCGGCGGTCCCGGCGAGCTGGGCAAGTGACGAATCCATGGCCGGGACCTGCACCGTGAGCTTACTCATCGGCGATTGCTCGCGAAAGAGAAGGTTCGGAAATCCAGCGTGCGCCAGAGTGATCAGGATCGGCATTGCGATTAGTGGCGCAGTGACGATCGTCAAAAGGTTAGTCCAGCCGTCGTTTGCGTCTCCGCGAAGCAGATGCAGCATGATCGCGATCGAAAACATGAGGAGCGGCACAAGGCTGAGCAGGTTCACCGGATGGCTTCGCGACACGAAATAGCTCGATATCGCCCAGATGGTTCCCCATGCTCCGACGGCGACAAAGAGCTTCGGGCTCGCCGGCTCACGAACGAGAAAGCGTACGACGATTGCCGACGCAACAATGAACAGAACCACGAGATACCACACGGCACCTCGCGGATCGGCCGGCAAAGCACTGTATCCTCCACTGAAGAGAAGCGCGTATTCGTAGTAGCTCTTCCAATCGGGTGAGTGGCCGCTGCCCGCTTTGTAGATCACGGTCACGACAGCAATCCCAAGCAGGATCGTTACGACCGGAAGCGCAAAGCCGGCGATGAGATTGCGACGGCGATTTCCCGTTGAAGAGTCGGTCGCGTTCGCCGCAAGAAATCTTTGCAGGAGAAAAACGGTATAGGCCGCAGCCCACGCAACCGTCGTGTAAATCGCACTCTCGGCCGACCATGCCACGCTCACGAGCCACACGATGCTTCCGACAATCGCGAACGTCCGGTCGCGAACCTTGTCGCCGCGATAGTATTTCCAGACGATTACGAGGAGCATTGCGTAGCACCAGAAGAACCTCATCGGCCCTCCCGCTGGTGTGTCCTGCGCAGGAATGATCAACGGAAAAGTTCTTGGCCTGAAGAAAAACGCGGTCGCCGTGAACGCGAGCGCGACGAGGCGCGGAACGATTCCGGGGCGAAGCGCCGCGATCGCGACGTAAATCGCAATTGCAGTTACTACGTACAGCCCCGCCTGAAACAGGTAGATGGCTTCCCACCCGTTCGCCGTTGGCAACAAGGACGGAAGAAGAACGCTGAGGAATCCGTACTGCGACGGAATATCCCACAGCAGCCAGCCGCCCTGGCGTATCGATTCGACCGGTGCCACCCAAAAGCCCCAATGGTAGAACTCGACAATCGGGGTCGTGCGAAAGCCAAGCATCAGGAAAACGACTAATGCAATGCCGTCCACCCACGAGAGACGAAATCCTTTCCCGGCCTCGTCATCCGATCTGCTCGCTACAGCCGCGATCGTGATCGCCGCAGCAGCAGCCACCACGATCGCGAGAATTGGCGTGCGGGCAGATTGAGTTATCCAGCCGGTTGCGTCGGTCCACGACGCAATCTTCATCACGGCTTCCCACGCGGCAGTGAGAACAACGACAGCGACGAGATTTTCTCGACTCGCTACCGTCCGGCTCCCTTCACCTCTCGACCAGCGCGCGACGAGCAGGACAACCAAAGCGAGACCGAGACTCGCCAGAAAAGCGCCGGTTCCAAAAACCCAGAACGACCAGAGCGCGAAACCGATAACGACCGCTCCCGCGATCATACTCACCATTCTCGCCCGCGAGGGATCCATTTTGACCGCGAGCAATCCTGCGCCTGCCGCAACAACCGGAAACCCGAGGCCAAGCAGGAGGAAGAGCGACCATTCGACGCTTTCGATGCGGCCGGACTTGCCCATCATCCGAATGAAGCCGGGCAGCAGCGCGTATCCAACCGTCACAAATACGAGAGCGATTGCCGCGGTCCAGACGAGCTCGATTCCTGGTCCGCTCAGCCGGTAGCGGGCCGCGCCTTCGTCATTTTCAATCACGTGGGATTGAAGCCGGTCGAGTGGCTCACTACGTACAGCGGCCGCTGTTTTACCTCGTCATAAATCCGGCCGACGAATTCGCCGATGACGCCGATACAGATCAGTTGAACTCCGCCAAGGAAGAGCACGACGACG
>JADGQR010000092.1 GCA_017881685.1 Gemmatimonadaceae bacterium | reverse complement strand
TGTGCTCTGTCGCGCTGCGAATCGTTCCACGAACGATCGCGCCATCAGCCGGCCCGATCATCAACCCGCCGTTGATCGTCATCAACGACTTCCCTGATTCCTTCTCCAGCTCGGACCACAGGTCGTATGCGCGCTGAACGAGCGGCACATACAATGGATGCTCGAAGTACATCTCACGGATGATGCGGCTGTCCCCGTGCGACGACCCCATCCGATTCGCGGGCGTCAGCTGCTCCAGGCCAAGCACATTCCACCCTCGGCGCGCCAGATGATACAGAGTCGCGCTTCCCATCGCTCCGAGCCCGATGACGATCGCGTTATAACCGCGGGAAGTTCCCATGACCGCAAAGCTGGGAAGCGTGTATCTTCGTGTCCAGCAGCGGTACATCCCCAAGGCTAAGGCAAACCATGAAGAGTGCGTCCACGATCCAGTCCTTCCCCATTCGCATGAGCAGAGCGGTACGGCTGTCGGCGGTTGTCATTGCCGCGTTGGGACTCGCCGCATGCGACAATGGACCGACTACTCCGACAACCGGAAAGGAGGTCCTCATCGGTGGACTCTTTTCCCTGACCGGAAACTGGGCAACGCTCGGCGTCACGAGCAAAGCGGCGATGGAGGTCGGTATCGAGGACGTGAATCAATACCTCGCCACCGGCACCACAGGCATTCATTTCACGTCTACTATTGTCGACACGAAACTCGACCCGGCAACCGCATTGACCGCGGTGCAATCGATGAAGGCGGCAGGCGTCGAAGTCGTGATCGGCCCGCAGTCGAGCGCTGAAGTCGCCGCGCTCAAGTCTTACGTCGATGCCAACAACGTGCTCGTGATAAGCCAGTCGAGTACCGCAGGCACGCTCGCAATCGCCGGGGACAACATCTTCAGACTCACCCCGTCGGATACTCTCGAGGCAGTCGCTCTCGCTGGCCTGATGAAGGCGGATGGTATGACGACGGTGATTCCTTTCTGGCGCAACGATGCTGGCAACGTGGGACTTCAGGTTGCGACGCGCGCGTCGTTCGCTCCAACCGGAACGGTGAAGCCGGGAGTCGAGTACGCGGCGACGGCAACAGACTACGCTCCGTCAATCGCTGCGCTCAAGACTCAGGTTCAGGCCGCGATCGCAGAGCGCGGCGGTACTGCCGGGATTGCGGTAGCGCATGCCGGGTTCGATGAAGTCGTTGACATCTTCAAGCTCGCAGCGGCTGATCCCGTGCTCTCGTCGGTTCGCTGGTACGGCACTGACGGAACGGCGCTGAATGAGCCGCTTCGCACAAATGCAGTCGCGGCTGCGTTTGCGAAGAAAGTCGGATTCTGGACACCGACGCCTGGCGTCGATGACGGGGCGAGCGCGCGATGGCAGCCGATTGCGACTCGCATCGCCGCCAAAGCTGGCGCGCAGCCCGATGCGTTCGCTCTCGCTGTGTACGACGCGGTCTGGCTCGCAGCGCAGTCGTATCTCGCGACAGGCGGTACGGGACATCCGGCTGCACTCAAGGCTGCGTTCGTCACCGCCGCCGACGGATTTTACGGCGCGAGCGGATGGACGAAGCTGAATCCCGCCGGCGACAGGAAGTTCGGCGATTTCGATTTCTTCGCACTAAGTCAGTCGGGATCGACCTTCACGTGGGTACTCGCTGCTCAGTACAGTACGCAGACTGGGGTTCTCGTTCGGAAGTGAAAGCGAGGGGCGGGCACAGCAGGTGCCGGTAAGGGCGAAGGGCTGGAAAAGACATGGTCGCTCACAATGGGCGAACCCACAGCCGACGAGGGATGGTCACAGAGCTGAGCAGGCTCGGGCCGGTTTAACTTTCGGGGAATGGAAGATTTACCTGAAATTTCGGCCGACGCGACACTAGCCGACCGTGCACGCGAAGCCGCCGAGCTGCTCGAGTCGATTGCCGACAATCGAGCGATCCTTGCCGAGCTTAGCGAAGAGGAGCGCACACGCCTTCTTCAGGCTGCGGGACAGGTATCGCGTCCCGACGCAATCGACCGTCGCCGGCTCCTGAAAGTCACGAAGAGACAGCGCAAAGCAGAACGAGTTCAGAAAGCAGAGTCGGTTTTGTCAAACACCGGAATCCGCAAACTCAGACGCGAAACGGTCTTTACCACTCCCAACGTTTTTCCTCCGCGCGACTTCGAGCCGCACGACGTCAACGCAGACGGAAACCACACGCACGCGCACGAAACGCAGAACTGCTACATCTGCAAGAAGGATTTCACACAGCTTCATCACTTTTACGACCAGCTCTGCCCCGACTGCGCAAAGCTCAACTTCGCGAAGCGTGGTGAGCTCGCGGACCTGAGCGGTCGCGTTGCGCTGCTCACCGGCGGACGCGTGAAGATCGGATACCAGGCCGGCATCAAGCTCCTGCGAGCCGGCGCACTCCTCATCGTCACGACTCGCTTCCCGCGCGATTCAGCCGCACGCTACGCACAGGAGCCTGATTTCGCCGAGTGGGGCGATCGTCTCGAGATTTTCGGACTCGATCTTCGCCACACTCCGAGCGTGGAAGCATTCTGCACAGAGCTGCTCCACACACGCGACCGGCTCGACTTCATCATCAACAATGCCTGTCAGACCGTTCGTCGCCCGCCCGACTTCTACGGGCACATGATGGATGGCGAGCGCACCTCGCTCGAGGGAATGCCGGCACACGTTCGCAAACTGCTCGGCGCATACGAAGGTCTTCGCGGCTATCACATGCTTCCCGAAGGCGGTGCGTCACCCGCGCCTCTCGACCGGCGCATCGCCGAAGTCGCGGGCCTCACTCATGCGGCCGAGCTGTCGCAGGTGCCGCTGCTACCCGAAGAGCTGGCAGCGCAGAAGGCGCTGTTTCCAGAAGGAAGACTCGATCAGGATCTACAGCAGGTCGATCTCCGCGACAGAAACTCGTGGCGTCTCACGATGGCCGAGGTGCCGTCGGTGGAGCTTCTCGAGGTTCATCTCGTAAACGCTGTCGCACCATTCATCATCAACGCGCGTCTCAAGCCGTTGATGCTCCGAACGCCCGAGCGCGACAAGCACATCGTCAACGTCTCGGCGGTCGAAGGCCAGTTCTATCGAACGTTCAAGACAACTCGCCATCCGCACACGAACATGGCGAAGGCAGCGCTGAACATGATGACACGCACGTCGGCGGCGGACTACCACGCCGATGGCATTCACATGAACAGTGTCGATACTGGATGGGTTACCGACGAAGACCCGGCGGAGATTGCGGCACGCAAGACGGCGGAGCATCGCTTCCATCCGCCGCTCGACATCGTCGATGGCGCAGCGCGCATCGTCGACCCGATCATCTCGGGATTCAATACCGGTGAGCACATCTGGGGAAAATTCCTGAAGGACTATCGCTCAACCGATTGGTAGACGACGGCTCGCTCGCATCGAGCGAACACAAGACCGCCATGCTCTGGAAGTGTGGCACGTCCGTCAGCCCGCAATTGTCTTTCGCACGCCGTGGGCTTATTCGGTCGCCTGTATCATGAGCGGCTCGGTCAGTCGGATCGTAATGCGACCACCGCTGGGAACGCACCCATCGTAGTTCGCATTCCGGCTCGCAACAACCGCCCCGGCAGCAGCGCCCGTGGCGGCCCCGATCACCGTCGACTTCGTCCTGTGGCCGAGTATCTGACCGAGCACCGCACCGATCGCGGCGCCGGTGACGACCTTCTTCGTATCATCGCTTCGTGATTCAGCTCTCACCCGATCGACCTGCGCATAAGTCGTCTCGGCCGTAACCGGATAAGTCTTTCCGCCAAACGACACCGATATCACGCGCAATCCGATCTCGATCTTGTCTCCATCACCCTGACTCTTCTGAAGATTCGAGATCTCGACTGTTGCGGTAGCTCCAACCGGAATCACCGTGCCGTTCGCGCCCATCACCGGATCCGCGATCTGCGCTGTGAACCTGTCGCCGATGGCGTTCGTGTTCGTGCAGATACGCTGTCCTGAAGAGAGCGCGATCTCCGATCCCGACGAAACAACTCCAAGAGGCTTCTCGGATCCGGCGGGCGTTACGCGCTCAGTGTTGCCGCTCGCTGTAACGCGCTCGGTCGGCTCAGGTGCGGGGGTCGTCCTTGCCGGCGCTTTGGCAATCCGTCTCGGCAAAGTGCGAACGATGGGACGGCGCGCGACGGGAGCAGGAGCCGGCTCGGATACCGCCGGTGCGGGCTGTGGTGACACAGGGACGTCGTTCAGCTGCGGCTGCGACGCAGTGTCCTTGTTTGCGAGC
>JADGQR010000091.1 GCA_017881685.1 Gemmatimonadaceae bacterium | reverse complement strand
TCGGGCATTCTTGTTCGACAGCTCGCGAAGAAGATCGATAGAGTTGCGAGTTGGTCGATAACCGAGCGTCCGGTTTTTTGATTCGAATTTGTCGGCGCCTAACACGCCGTTGCAGCTGACGAACGCACCGACTATCGTGATCGGATTCTGATACTCGTCAGGTGCGTTCGCGGCTGAACGCCAGGACGTTAGCAAGCCACAATTTCTGAACTGAGCCGAATGCCGTAGTGACAATTCTTCCTCGAGACCACTCCGATGTCGCTCAGCACGTCGCATTCGTGGACGAGTTGGCTCGATGGATTGAGAAGGCTGGCGTCGCGGATGGCGACGCTATTGGCGATCTTGCCGTCGGTTTCGCCGATATCTTGAATGCATCGGCCAGCGGATCACGAGTTCTCGAAGAACTGATCGCACTAGATCCCACTGGGAGCGCAGGCGCGGACGCCGCTCTCACCAAGCTGGGATATTTGCACGCGCTGTTTATCACGGAAATCAAGTCGCACGCGGAAGATCTCGAGCGTCGATGGGATGTCCTAGAGAAGTGCTTGGCAGCTCGAGCGCCGGACGATGAGCAAGAAGATGTCTAAAGCATGTTAGCGGAGGCATCCGATGCATCCCTGCACTCACCAAGGTTTAGGAACACATGCTAGCTAACCGCCGTTGCAGCCGACGAATGCACCGTGCATCATCTGTCAATCTGAATTCCCTCAGGTGCGTTCGCAGCTGAACGCCGGGTCGGTCGTTAAACAGACCTGTGTACCAAACTGGCGCGAATGAGCATCTTTCTCGGAGGGTCGGACATGGCCAGAACTCCATTCACTGGGGTACTCTTACTGTTCCTGGTCGCCTTTCAACTCGTGCCAATCGGCCACCTGTGGGCTCAGGTGCCCGGCACTGCCGGTCACGAGCACTTGACTGAAGTGGCCTGCGTGGACGTGCCGCCGGGCGAGAAGCGACCGGAATTTGGCTGCTTCAACGTCGGCATGGTAACCGGACTTCATTTCAGTCAAGCTTCCGTCTACTGGCATTTGCGCGCGTTTCCAAGCAGGAAGGCTGCGGAGGCAGCCAAGAGTGCGACCGGAATCGTGGTGGAGGAAGACGGGCGAGTGTGGCTCTCCGAATTCGGGCCCCGAAACACTGCTCCGCGCGGAGGTGAAGCTATCGCCCTCGTCGGACCTCTGCAGCTTCCCGCAGCAAAGAGCTACGCTGCGGTTCTCTCTTACGCTGTCATGCGGCCCGGCGACAACTCGAGGGTGCATACACACCCGGGCCCCGAAGGTTGGTACGTGCTGACGGGAGAGCAGTGTCTGGAGACTCCGGCTGGCGCTCACAGGGCTCGGGCCGGAGGAAGCATGACGGTGCGCTCGAATACCCCAATGGAATTGAACGTAGTTGGTAAGATGCTCCGGCGTGCGTTCGCCCTGGTCATCCATGATTCGGCTCAGGAGAGGGGCAAACCCTCTGACTGGAAACCGTCCGGAGCCTGTAGTCAGTAGCGACCGCGCTCCTTCTCGGCTCAGGGCCGTCTAACCCGGCGCTGGCCGACGAGCCGCGCCTGAAGGCGAAGCGCAGAGCCAGAGAAGCGATCTGCGCGGCTCGCGGCTGAGCGCCATGTCGTTAGACGCACACCAATACGCTTGATCGCATTCGCACAGTGGTGAGTCGCTCGTTGTCTCTCGATGCAATCTGTGTGAAACACCCTCGCCCATTGCGCCGCATGGGTATCCCATAGTGAAACGCCCATAGGAGTCGCAATGGCCGAGAGATCGAAGATCATCGATGCCACACAGCAAACCGCGGCAAGAGTTGCCGGCTTTGCCTATCTCATCCCGGTGGCGTTCGTGCTCGCCGCCAACTTTGGTTTGCGAAAAGGCCTAATCGTCAGCGGTGACGCCGCCGAAACCGTGCGACGCATCACAGAGGCAATGCCTCAGTTCCGACTCAGTATCGTCTTCGACGTAGTGTATTCCGTTGGCGTCGTCGCACTGTTGACCGCGTTGTATGTAGTGCTGCGGCCAGTCAACCGACACCTCGCCGCGCTGGCGACCCTGTTGAAGCTCGTGTACTCGGTGACGGCATTGATGATGGTGCTGAGTTGGCAAGCGATCGCGCACCTTCTCGCCAATCCGGAGTACGCGCAAGCGCTCGGCGCCGATCACTTGCAGATGTTGGTCAAGGTCAACCTCTCCGCGACGATGGACGAATATTACGTCGGCCTCGCGTTCTGGGCGCTGTCGGCCACGGTGATCGGCTGGTTGTGGTTCAAGTCCGGATATGTCCCGAAAGCGTTGGCGCTCGTCGGACTCGTGTCGGCCGCGTGGTGCGCGTTGTGCACGTTCGCGTACATCGGCAGTCCCGCGTTCTCGCACCTCGTGAACCTGTGGTGGTTTGATACGCCCTTGGCGATTTTCGACATCACGTTGAGTTTCTGGCTGCTGTTCAAGGGATTGCGAGGAGCCGGCGTGGCGGACGAGTCGTCGGCAGCTTGATCGGCGCCTGACAAGCGGTTGCAGACTGACAGCCGAGTTATGATAGGCGCGCTTCGCGCGCTTTACTTGATTCGGCTGCAGCCGAACCGCAGGCGTTAACCAGTCATGAATAACGCTTGACGTTATGAACGCGTCGCGTTACTATTCTCCGTGATCCACTCCTTCGCTGACCGCGATACCGAGCGATTGTTCGCTCGCGAGCCCGTCCGGCGATATCCCGCGGATCTCCAGCGCGCGATGTTGCGCAAACTTGTCGCATTGGATGCGGCCGAGGAGCTCGGCGACCTCCGCGTGCCTC
>JADGQR010000090.1 GCA_017881685.1 Gemmatimonadaceae bacterium | reverse complement strand
GGAATCCACCGAGACTTTTTCGACCCGACGGGCGAGAGGGAGAGCCGCGATGAGCATCTGGACGTTGGCGGCCCAGCCTTCATTCGAGACGAGCGGTTTCTCGCCGTACGTCTTGATCAGCTCTCTGATGAGAGAGATCCGGTAGAGGCGAAACGATCCGAATGGGTCGCTGATGCCTGAAACAGGAACGAAGAATCGGAGTGCCCACGGGGCGAGCTGCCGCAGCCGTTTTACTTCCGGGGGTTCTTTTTCGGCTGTTCGTTCGGCGATGACAATGTCGGCGCCGCCCTCAAACCGCTTTATGAGCTCGGGCAGACTTTCCGGCTGATCGGTAAAATCAGCCTGCATGACGATCATCGCGTCGCGACGGGGGTACTTCGTGCGCCGCGAGGCCTCGCGAGCCAGAGCGTTCAAGGCAAACGCGTATCCCTTCCGCGTCTCGCTTTTGAGCACGGTCAGCGGCGTGATCTCTCCGTAGGGCACGAGGGTCTCGGCCGTTCCGTCAGTGCTTCCATCGTCAAAGACGATGATCTCGTACTCGCGCGAGTACGACTGGAACATCTTTCGGATGCGCCAGAGCAGGACGCCAATCGTGGCGCTTTCGTTGTGAGCGGGAATGCAGATGTAGAGCAATGGCCTTACAAGCGGTTGTGGTATCGCAAGATAGACGACTCCGGAGCCTATTTGCTACCCTTTTAGTACGCTCTCATACACCGCTTCAGTTTCTTCGGTCATTCGCTCGCTTCCAAACATCTTCGCGCGCTCTCGTGCAGCGGCTCCAAAGGTCTCGCGGAGATGGCGCTCGCGGATCAATGTGGCGGCTTTCTCAGCGAATCCCTTCATGTCGCCGGGTGGCACCAGGAATCCGGTTCCCGGCTCGACCACCTCACTCAGGCCACCGACTGAGAAGGCAACTGGGGGGATTCCAAGGGCCATCGCGTCGATGACGGATGTACCGAGTCCCTCCGACCGCGCGGGATGAAGAAGAATGTCTATTCCGGCTGTCGCTGACTGGATTGCCTCGACAAAACCTGCATAATGCGCCGGCACTCCTCCAATCGACGTTGCACCGCGTCTCGAGCCGCCGAGGAGCAGGATGCGGACTTTCGCGCGGACATCAGGTGGAAGCGCGGTGACGATCTGCTCGAGAGAGTCGATGCCTTTTTCCGCAGTCATCGCGCCGATGACTCCGCAGATGACCGAGTCCGCGGGCCAACCCAGCTCCTCGCGCCAATCGCGCGGAGTCACATCCGGCGACGGCAACCTCACTCCAGAGTGAACCACTTCGATTCGGTCTGGGGCGATGCCGCGCGACACCATGGCATCTCTCACGGCGTTGGAGATAGCGACGAATTTCGTCACTCGCTCGCCATACTTGAGGCCGATCGACTTCGGCGGAAAGATCACCCGGCGGGTTACGACGAGCGGTGTCTTCGACCCAAGAAGGGCAAGGAGCGCCAATGCATGCGAGCGTGCGTCATGCGCGTGGACGATGTCGGGGCGCCATGCCTTCATGCGCGCGCGGATGCGTCTGGCTGCGCGCAGGTCCCAGTCGGCAATCATGGGGATTGCCGCAACGGCAAGGCCTGCCGCCTGAGCGCGTTTCACGAGCGGAGAATCCGGGGCGCCAATCAACAGAGGTTCGTGACCGCGGTCTCTCAGCCCCAGTGCGAGAAGAAGGACCTGTCTTTGTCCGCCTCTCCAACTTTGGCCGGAATCGAGGTGTAGAACCCGCCGGTGCTTCACTCTCCGGCTAGTCTGTCAGCGAACGCGCGGAAAATTCCGCGATCCCACGGCTCGGGGGAGTCGTTCATTTCCTCCGGGTGCCACTGAACGGCGACCGCCCACCAGTCGTCACCATCCCATTCGATTGCTTCGACAATTCCGTCGGGGGCAGTTCCAGTGACTCGAAAACCGGGCGCGACATCCTTCACGCTCTGGTGGTGGAGCGAGTTTACCGAGATGTGGTTTGCGCCAACTGCTTTCGCGGTCAGCGAACCCGGCTCGAGCGACACGTCGTGGACTCTGGAAGCGCGCTCGTCCTCCGTATTGTGCTGGAGGGCGCCAGGGACCTGAGAAGGAATGTCCTGAATGAGCGTGCCACCGAACGCAACGTTCAGCACCTGCGGACCGCGGCAGATTGCGAGAAGTGGCTTGTCCATTTCACGCGCAGCGAGAGCGAGGGCAATCTCGGTCTGGTCGCGGCCCCTGTTCGGGTTGCCGCATTTTTCGATTCGCTCTTGTCCATACAGTGACGGATCGACATCTTCGCCGCCGGTCAGCAACACACCATCGACGCGTTCAAGGATGGCTCTGGATTGTTCGGGGGTGGCGAGTGGGGGAATGACGACTGGTATGAGCCCTGCACTCTGTATGGCTATCACATAAGAGCTGTTGAGCCTTACGCGATGTGCACCGCCAAGCCTTGTATCAGCTGTCGCCGAAACCGCTATGACTGGTGCAGCGTCCTTTGAACGGAGCCGAGTTGAGCCCGGTAAACCCTGCGTGAGCGTGGATGACACGTTGAGATCCTGTCCGTTTCGAATTTTGCTGATAAGCGCCGCGATTCTATCGCCGGGTGCGCTCTTCGCACAAAGTCTGAACGGGGTGACGGTGCCCTGCAAGGGGCAGATCATCAGCCGCATCGAGGTGACGGCAAAGCCACCGTTCGATATCAAGGGATCGAGCATGCAGCGCCGGCTTTTCAGGGAGCTGACGTCGATTCATTCGACGACGAACCCGGAAGTCATCACGCGGTTCCTCGCGCTGCGGCCGGGCATGGCGTGCAACGAGCTCAGGCGCCTCGAATCGGAACGCATTCTTCGAGGACAGCCATATCTCGCTGACGCGACCGTCACTCCGATGCTCGACGATGCCGGTGAGGTGTATTTGTCGGTCGTCACCAAGGACGAAACGTCCCTTGTCATCGGTGGAGGCGGATCGAGCTCGAACCCCTACGTGAGATCGTTCCGCCTGGGGGAAGGCAACCTGATGGGCGAAGCTGTGTCCGTGGTCGGCCAGTGGAGATACAGCCAGCATTTCCGGGACAACTACGCGGCGCATATCACCGACTATCAGTTCCTCGGCAGACCTTACCAGCTGGACATCGGTGGGGCGCGCAACGAGCTGGGAGGCGACTGGAGTTTCGAGCTCAGCCATCCGTGGCTTTCCGATCTCCAGAGAGTTTCCTGGAGGACGACAGCCGGCTCGCGCGAAGAGTACCGGTATTTTCGACGTCTCGATCAGGGACCGCCGGCCGTCAATCTTCAGCGCTCGTGGGCTGACGTTGGCGGAGTTACCCGGCTCGGCCACCCCGGTGGACAGCTCGTGCTTCTGGGAGGATCCGCCTCATATGAGGACGAGATGCCTCAGAATTTCGCGACGACGATAGGCCCGGGAACAACGCAGCGAGACACGATCAGCGCGCTGATCAATCTGTACGGGCGTCACAAGAGCGTTCGGCTCAACGCGCTCGCTGGGGTTCGCGATGTCAGCTACATCCAGGCGACCGGGTTTGAGAGTCTTGACGGCCGGCAGGACATGCGGAGAGGTTTTGAGCTTGCGTCGCTGATCGGCCGCGGCTTCGAGGCGATCGGCTCGCAAGATGATGATCTGTTCGCATCCGCGGATCTCTACATGGGTGCGGGCAACCCGAAATCGTTCGCTGCGTTCGAGGGGACGATCGAAGGCCGGCGTGCAAACGAAACGCAGCGGTGGGATGGAATACTCGGCAGCAGCCGCTTCGCGACCTATCTCAAGGCGGCTTCACGCCAGACATTTCTAACGAGCTTCGAATGGAGTGGCGGCTGGCATCAGCGCATTCCATTCCAGCTGCTTCTCGCTGACAGGGTCGGCGGGCTGCGTGGTTACGAGAAGTCCACCATCGGCGGTGGACAGCGATTCGTGCTCAGACTCGAGGACCGCGTTTTCCTCGGACGCGTGAAGTCGTTCGCTTCGATGGGAATTGCGCCGTTCACCGATCTCGGAAAAGTCTACGCTGGAGATTCACCGTTCGGAGTGACGAGCCCGATCGAGGCGTCGGTAGGCGTTTCATTGCTGGCGTCGGTTCCTCCGAACTCGCAGCGAATGTGGAGACTCGATCTCGCATTCCCATTGAAGCGCGAGCACGGTGCGCGGTTCAAGATCTCGCTCATCGGACGTGATTTTACATCAGTGTTCTGGAGAGAGCCGTCGGATGTCCGGCGCAACCGGGAAAGGTCAGTGCCGACATCAATCTTCAATTGGCCCTGACCACTCGTTACGCCTTTACAGTTCGCGTCAGCCGTTTGAGCCACGGAACGAGCAACAGCAATAGCAACGCTGCGCCGAATGATGTCGCAACCGGAATCATGTAGAACGTTCCGAGCTTCGGAATGTTCTCCGTCTGCGACGCGAGGAATCCACCGAGCTTGTTGGCTGCTGCGTTGGCGAGGAACCACACGCCCATCAGCAATGACGCGAAGCGTACCGGAGCGATCTTTGTCACATACGACAGGCCGACCGGGGAAAGGCACAGCTCCCCCCACGTGTTGAATGCGTAGGCCATCGTCAGCCAGATCGCGCCTGCCTTGACGCCGGTGTCGGCAATTTTGCCACCTGCGACCATGAAGAGAAAGCCTGTGCCGAGCAGCGCGAGACCGAGCACCATTTTGAGCGCGGTCGATGGCTCTTTTCCGCTCTTTCCCAGCTTCACCCATAGCGTCGCGAAGATTGGCGCAAAGATCATGATGAACAACGGATTCACCGACTGGAACCAGCTCGATGGGAACGCGAAACCGCCGACGCTCAGATTCGTGTGACGATCGGCGAAGAGATTCATCGAGCTTCCCGCCTGCTCGTAAGCCATCCAGAAAAACACAACGAAGAATGAAACGATGAAAATCGCCAGGACACGATTTCTCTCTTCGCCTTTCGACCCGAAGACAGTCGTTCCGATCGCAGCGCCGATAATCGCGCCGAACGCATAGCCAAGCCATCCGCCCTTCAACACGAGTGCGAGGGCCAGTCCAACAACGCCCCCGATCAAACCGGGAATGACGTTCACCTTTTCCATTTCAGCGAGCCCCTTCGCACCCTGTGCGGCTGCGTTCGCTGAGTTCTGTGCATGCGTCAGTCCGATTCCAGGCAGATACTTGTCGCGTCCCCACAGGTAGATCGCGAGCCCGATCAGCATTCCGACTCCGGCAGCAGCGAAGCCATAGTGCCAGCCGACTCTCTGTCCGAGATATCCGCAGACCAGCGGAGCGAGGAAAGCTCCGAGATTCACGCCCATGTAGAAAATCGTGAAACCGGCATCTCGCCGAGCATCGCCTTCGCGGTAAATCTGACCGACCATCGTCGAAACGTTCGGCTTGAAGAAACCGGTTCCGATGATGATCAGTGCGAGTCCGAGATAAAACGAAGTCATCGACTGGAACGCGAGGGAAAAATGTCCCATCGCGATAACGATGCTGCCGATCACAAGTGAGCGTCGCGTGCCGATGTAGCGATCGGCGAGATATCCGCCGATCAGCGGCGTGAGATAAACGAGCGAGGTGTACGTCCCGTAGAGTCGTGAGGCATCTCCGTCCGACCACTTCAGGTAGTTGACGAGATAGAGAACGAGGAGTGCGCGCATCCCGTAGTACGAGAATCGCTCCCACATCTCGACAACGAACAGCAATCCGAGGCCACGAGGATGGCCCATCAACGCGGTGTCGTCGAGCGCGGGCGGACGATCCATCGTCACGGCTCCAACATCACCAACTGCAGACATGGATTCTCTCCTAGTGACTCGCGGCTGAGCTGTCGCGCATCATGCGCTTGATCGGAATCGAAAGCAGACCAAGCACTGCCGCCGCGATGAAGAGCGACATTGCCGTGCGCTGAAACAACGCCGGCATTTCCTGAAGCTTCTCGGGATCCACGTGACCGCCAACGAGTCCTGCGATCAGGTTGCCAAGGGCCGCAGCCATGAACCACACACCCATCATCTGACCAACGAAGCGACGCGGCGCGAGCTTCGTCATCGAGCTCAAGCCGACAGGACTGAGCGACAGCTCGCCGATTGTCTGAAGGAAATAGCTGAAGGTGAGCCACAGCATCGAGACTTTGATCGCCGCACCGCCGCCCGCGATTACGCGGTTCGCGGCCAGGACCATGATCATGAAAGCGAGACCGGCAAAGAAAAGCCCGAATGCAAACTTCGCCGGGCTCGACGGGTCCTTGTGTCGTCGTCCGAGCGCGACCCAGATCGCAGCGAATACCGGTGCGAGCAGAATCACGAACAACGAGTTCGCTGCTTGCAGCCAGAGTGTCGGAACCTCCCAGCCGAAGATCATGCGGTCCGTGAAGTCACGCGCGAAAAGATTCAGCGATGTCGGAGCCTGCTCGAACGCCGACCAGAAGATCGTCGCGAAAATGAAGAGGACTATGATTACCGCTACCCGCTTCTTCTCGTCTCCACTCAATCCCGCGCCGAAGAAGAGATAGAGGAAGTACAGAATCGCCATGCCGAGCATGATGTTGCGCATCTGCGTAGCGACCGCGACCGGATTGATCGTGAAGACTCCGAGCATCGCCATCGCCACTACTGCTGCGATCAAGGCAAGTCCGATCAACGCATAAGTGCGAACCTTCTTTTGCTGCTCGGGCGTTCCTGACGGAGTTGCGCCGAGCGGGCCGAGTGTGTCGTTCTGCCGAATTCTGAAAGTGATCAGTCCGACGAGCATTCCAAGACCGGCCGCACCGAAGCCCCAGTGCCAGCCGACACGCTCACCGAGGTACCCGGTTATGAGCGGTGCGATCAAAGCGCCAACGTTGATCCCCATGTAGAAGATCGAGAATCCCGCGTCGCGTCTCGAGCCGCCTTCTGGATAAAGATCACCGACGATCGCGGAGATATTCGGCTTCAGCAAACCAGTGCCGATGACGATGAAAATCAGTCCGAGGAAGAACGCGCGGTGCGCGAAGACTGTGGACAGGGCGATGAAGAGATGTCCGATCGCGATGAAGACACCGCCGTACCAGATCGATCGTCTGAGTCCGAGCCAGCGATCGGCGATCCATCCGCCTGGAAGCGAAGCGAGATAGACGCACGCGGCGTAAATGCCAACGATCGAAGAAGCGGCCTCTCTGGAAAAACCGAAACCGCCGTTCATGAGAGCGGCGGTCATGAAGAGAACGAGGAGCGGTCTTATTCCATAGTAGGAAAATCGCTCCCACATCTCCGTGAAGAACAAAGTCGACAAGCCCCGTGGATGTCCGAAGAATCCGCGGTCGCCCGTCCACTGCTCGATTCCGGAAGGGGCCTCATCGGCGGTGACGGTTGCCGCCTGTGGCTGATCGAAGACCGACTTTTCTGAACTCATGAAATTAGACCGCCTTGATTGACGCCGGTTGTTGGTCGCGAAGATTGCTCGACGACGGGAAAGTAGCGCTCAGGAGGTTTCACGCCACCAGCTTTCACCTGTTCGTCCCAGCTGATCACAGTGGGAGGTTGCTTGATACACGCGGCATAGTGTCCAGGTGCCTTCTCTTCGAGCGGCGGGTTGATCACGGTACATGACACATCCTTTGCGGGATGATGACATCTCGGATTGAAGACGCATCCCGATGGCGGATTTGCAGGGGAAGGAACGTCGCCTTCGAGCAGAATCCGTTTCTTCACCAATGTCGGATCGGCTACAGGCACCGCTGAAAGCAATGCCTGCGTGTAGGGCATCGTGGGTTCGCGATACAAATCCTCAGCCTTCGCAAGCTCGACGATCTTGCCCAGATACATCACCGCAACGCGGTCCGACATGTGCTTCACGACCGACAGATCGTGCGCGATGAACAGATACGTCAGACCTCGGTCACGCTGAAGGTCGCGCAGCAGGTTGATGACCTGTGCCTGCACCGAAACGTCGAGCGCCGATACCGGCTCATCGCAGACGATGAAGCGCGGCTCGACCGCCAATGCTCGCGCGATTCCGATTCGCTGACGCTGTCCACCGGAGAACTCATGCGGATATCGCGTCGCATATTCGGCCCGAAGTCCGACTTCGTTGAGGAGCTGCGTGACGCGCGCGTCGGCTGCAGCGCCTTCGGCGATATGATGGATCGTCAATCCTTCACGGATTGCAGCACCGACAGTCATTCGCGGATTCAGCGACGAAACGGGGTCCTGAAAGATGATCTGCATCTGGCGGCGAATACCGCGAAGCTCTGATGCGTTCATCGCGAGGACGTCCTTGCCATCGAAACGGACTTCGCCGGATGTCGGTTCGATCAGACGGAGAATCGCGCGACCCGTCGTCGTCTTGCCGCAACCCGATTCCCCGACGAGGGACAGCGTCTCGCCCTCCGCTATGTCGAACGAGACATCGTGAACTGCGCGTACCTCTCCGACCTTGCGCGACAACACTCCTTTCGTGATCGGGAAGACCTTCCGGAGATTGCGTACTGAGAGAAGCGGCTGTGTCAAAGCGTCGCTCCGATTTGCTCTACGAGTGGAAGGTGCGGATGCGCACGACGCTCAGGCTCGACCGCAAGGTGACAGCGTGACGTATGTCGCTCGCCGATCTGATACAGCGGCGGGTGCTCTCTCTCGCATTTGTCCCACGCGTACTGGCAACGGTCACGGAAGCGGCAACCGCTTGGCCAGGCAGTAGGTGGTGGGACTGTTCCGGGAATCACGTTGAGACGCTCGCGATCCTCAGTGATCTGCGGCATCGCGTTCATCAATCCTTCTGTATAGGGATGATGAGCCGATGCGAATAGAACTCCGACGTCCGCTTCTTCGACTATCTCTCCGCCATACATCACCAGCACTCGCGAAGCCGTCTCGGCAATTACGCCGAGGTCGTGAGTGATCATCAGGATCGAAGTTCCGAACTTTGCCTGAAGATCCTTGAGGAGATCGAGAATCTGAGCCTGGATAGTTACGTCGAGTGCTGTCGTGGGCTCGTCGGCTATTACGAGAGCGGGCTTCATCATCAGCGCCATTGCGATGAGCACTCGCTGTCGCATTCCACCGGACAACTGATGCGGATACTGCTTCGCCCGTTCTTCAGGAGACGGAATGCCTGTCAGCGCCAGCATCTCAACTGCGCGCTTCCACGCATCGCCGCGTGATCCATGTCCGTGGACTCGTGCGACCTCGGCAACCTGGTCGCCGACGGTGAACACAGGGTTGAGCGCGGACATCGGCTCCTGGAAGATCATCGAAATGCGATTGCCTCGAATGTCTCTCATTCCGGCATCGTCGAGCGTAACGAGATCTTTCCCTTCGAACTCGATGCGGCTGCCTGCCTCGATTCGTCCAGGCTGTTGAATGAGACGCAGAATCGAAAGAGCGGTTACCGACTTGCCGCAACCCGATTCGCCGACAATTCCCAGCGTTTCGCCTGCGCCAATGTCGAACGAAACTCCGTCGACCGATCGTGCAACGCCGGTTTCGGTATGGAAGAACGTCGACAGATTTTTTACGGACAGGAGCGGTTGGTTCATCAAATCACCGATTTTCTTGGCTGAAGCGCCCTGAGAAGCGCATCGCCGAGAATATTGAAAGCCATGACAGTCAGCACGATGGCGATTCCCGGGAAGAACGAAATCCACCAGTGCGCCGCGATCTGGTCCGACCCGTCCTGAATGATGTTGCCCCAGCTCGCTGTCGGCTGCCTGACACCGATGCCGAGGTAGGAAAGTCCGGCCTCCAAAACTATCACCTGGCCGATTCCCAGCGTCGCCGCAACGACCACGGGAGAAACGACATTTGGCAGAATGTGTCTGACGAAAATACGAGCCCTCGTGGCGCCCAGCGCCCGCGCCGATTGAACAAAATCCTGCGCCTTTAACGCAAGAACCTGACCTCTGACCAGGCGCGCGAGGCCGTACCAGCCCGTCAATCCAAGGACCAGAACAAAAGCCGGAAGCGGCGCGTCGCGCCACGCGGCAAAGATGGCGATGAGCAGCAGCAGGCGCGGAATCGAAAGCAGAGCGTCGAGAATACGCTGAAGGATCGTCGAGCCGATGCCGTCGGTATATCCCGCGATTGCTCCGTAAGCGGTTCCGAATGTCACGCTGACAATTGTCGCAAACAGTGCAACGGCGAGCGACAAGCGGCCGCCATAAATCACCCGGCTCAACACATCGCGGCTGTACGGATCCGTTCCGAACGGATGCTGGAGCGACGGTGCAACACTCTGAAGACCGATGATGTCAGGCTGAGCCGACGGATCGTAGGGGGCGACGAGTGGCGCGAGCAGACACGGAAGCGCGATGGCAAAGAGCAGCGCACCGGCAAAGACGGCCGACCGATCGTTCGACAGCCATCGCCGTGGCGCCGTGAGCAATGCGTCGAGCTGGAAAGGAGTGTCAGCGTTCATCGCGAAGCCTCGGGTCGAGCCAGCGATAGCTGACGTCGGCGATGATGCTTCCGATGACGACGAACGTGCTGCCAAGGAGAACACAAGCAGTAAGAAGCGGATAATCCCGGCTGCTGATCGAATTGACTATCAACAGTCCCATGCCTGGCCACGAGAAGACTTTCTCGATGAATACCGCGCCTGTGAGAAGGGCAGGGAACGCGACGCCGAGTATCGTGACGACCGGAAGCAATGCGTTTCGCAGCGCGTGGCGTGTTACAAGCGCACCTTCCGATACACCTTTTGCGCGTGCAGTAGTGATGTAGTCAGATGTGATCGATTCGAGCAGTGCCGCTCGCTGATGCCGCGCGATTATCGGGAAGTACAGCAGGGACAGGGTAACCGATGGAAGAATGAGATGCCGCAGACGATCGATGGCCTGTCCGGCCATGCTCATCGTGTCGTGCATCACCGGGTCGACCGATCCGCCGATCGGAAACAACGGTATCCAGTAGGCAAGCGCGACGAGCAGAAGCATCGCGAGCCAGAAATCGGGCACAGAGAAAAGAAAGATCGAAACGCCGCCGAGCACGCGATCGGTGGTCTTCCCGCGGCGACGGATCTGAGTGACGGCGACGGAAATTCCGATGACGAACGCGGCGACGAGCGAGACGCTCATCAGCAGCAGCGTGTTGGGAAGTGCGGTTGCAAGCGCGTCCGAAACCGGACGCTGAAGAGAGAACGAAAATCCCAGGTCGCCGCGAGCGATGCTCGCTACGTAACGAAGATATTGTTCGCCGAGCGGGCGATCGAGGCCGTACGAGTGCCGCCATGTCGCCCGGACAGCTTCGCTGATACCGGGATTGTCCACTGACGCGCTGAACGGATCGCCCGGCGCAGCATGGATGAGAAAAAAAACGATCGTGACGACCAGCACCACGACCGCCAGTCCCTGCGCTATTCGGCGGGCAAGGAAGGCCGCCACTCGCTACCGTTTGGGCGATGCGGCGCTTGCGTCGCGCGCAATGCGCTTGTCGGCCGGAATCTTCCAGTCTGCCAGATTCGCCCACCAGATGTCTGCACGAAGCTTTCCGGTGTCGATGCGACGATTGACAGCCATGATTCGCTTTGGCTCCGCAAACCAGATCGCCGGCGCGTCGTCGTCGATAATTCGATACGCCGATGTGAAATGTGTCCGACGCTCGGCCAGTGTTTGCGCGGACAATGCGCTGTCGACTTCAGCGTCGAACACGGGATTTGAATACGAGCCGTAATTCGTCCCACCTTTCGCCGATCCCGCGCTTCCCCACGTCTGCCGAATGCTGCCAGGGCTCGCTTCGACATGCCATCCGCCGAAGACGGCGTCGAAGCTGCGACTGTTTTCCTTTGCGACAAAAGCAGGGAAGTCGAGCTGGTCGATGTTCATCTTCACGCCGACCTGTTTCAGCTGTTCCTGAATCAGGACTGCCATGCGCACTCTTGCCTTGCTCGACCCCGGTACTTCGAGAGTGAATTCGAGCGGTACGCCTTTGTGGTCGCGAACGCCGTCTCCATTCGAATCCTTCCATCCCATCGAATCGAGCTCATGCTTCGCGTGATCGACGGAGTAGGGAATCGGAGCAATCGTTGTATCAGTCGTCGGATACGCGCGAACTGTTGGCCCGATTGCGAGGAATGCGAGAGAGTCGTACACGTTCTTCACGATGCTGCTTCGGTCAACCGCTTCGCTGAGCGCACGTCTGAGCGCGCGGTCGCCGAAGAGTTTGTGCGGACGAGACGGCTGCTTTGGATCCTTGAGATTGAACTGAACGAAGTTGTAATCGAGGCCCGGATCGAGAGTTCTGTTGAGCGTCGAATCTTTCGCGATATCCGGAAGACTCGCTGCAGGAATCTGCTCGAGTATGTCCGCCTCTCCGCCGACGAGTCGAGTGAGCGCAGTGTTGAAATCGGGCGCGATGGTCATGATCACGCGATCGAGATGCGGACGTCCCAGATAATTGGAGGTATCCGCGACGAGCTGAATCGACGAGCCCGGAGTCCAGCTGACGAACTTGAATCGTCCGGTCCCGACTGGAGTCCGCGAAAGCGACGACGTTCGCAGTGCGGCTCCCGTCGTGCCTTTCAACAGGTGATCCGGCAGGATCGACATGTTGTAGACGGCATCGAAGAACTGAAGCGGCGATCGCTTCTTGAACCAGAACACAGCGGTCATGCTGTCAGGTGTCGTTACCGAATCGATGCTCGCAAGCGTCACGGTGAACGGCGATCCGCTCGCCGTGTCGGTGTAAACGCGATAAGTCGATTTCACATCGACCGCCCGGACGGGAACTCCGTCATGCCACCTGGCGGCGGAATCGAGATGGAAGGCGATCGAGAGAGAGTCGGGCGCCCACGTCCAGCTTTTTGCGAGTCGCGGCTTGAACCCCGCGTCACCCACGGTGCTCAACGAATCCCCAATCTCGGCCAATGGATCGTAGACCAGGTTTTCGACGATCTGCGCAGACGTTGTCGAGCTGAGCGCCGGGAACAGAAGATCCGGATCACCGCCAACGGAGATCACGAGAGTTCCCCCATCTTCTCCGGCGGATTTTGCGGACTCGCTACCGGAACAGGCGGCGAGGGATACGACGACAACAGTCAGGGCAATCGCAAGGCGCATAGGGACAAGAAGTTGTGGCCTTAGCGGCGCCACGTCCACCATTCGCTTTCGTATCGGGCCAGATGACGGGCCGTCCGCTCGCTGACGTCGCGCTCGTCCAGTGCGGCTGCACCCGGGTCTTTGTTACGTCGCACAGCGGCGAACAACGCATCCGCGACTTCGGAAAACTCGGGCGTGCGTCCCATCGCTGTGGATAAGGTCGCCGCAGGAACCGCGTCAGATGGTGGGGGCATCACCGACAAGGCACCGATCAGCGACTGGTCGTCTTCGATGAGAATCGAGCCGTGCTGAAGCAACGCTCCATCCTCCCGTATCTGTGCGCTCCCCACGAGCTTTCGTCCGGCGCTCACCAACTCGCCTTTCGACGGCTGCGCAAAGCATGGAATCTCTCCGGGCGGCAATGGCGGTTCTGTCGGATCGGCCACCGTAGCCGTGACTCCGAGTGCCGCAAGTCCGTCGAGCAGCAGTGCATTGATCCGCTCGTACGAAGCATTGAGGGAATCTCCGTCTGTTATCGGTGCAGTGACGCTGTACGTGACTTCGCGGTTGTGGAGCAGTGCCCTACCTCCTGTAGGCCTGCGGACTACATCGATTCCGCGCCTGGCCATCTCGTTCAGATTGTATTTGCCTGCGGCAGTCTGATTTCTACCGAGTGAGAGCGTGGGACGCTGCCACGAATAGACGGAAAGGACGGTTTCATCCGTCTCTCGAGCGCGCTCCATCAGTCCGGTATCGCGCGCCATGTTCTCCGCGCCACTTCGAGCCGGGACGAGCATCAGCCGCCATTTCACGCGACTGCTGGGACGCTTGGGTACATGTTAAATTGATAGGCTATGGCTACGACTATTAAGCAAGTCGACACAGCCCTCGCACCGGCGGAATCCTTCGTTCCGCGACACATCGGGCCGAGCGCTGAAGATATAGAGAAAATGGTTGCCGCGATTGGATTCAGCTCACTCGACGAGCTGATCGACGCGACTATTCCCGAAAAAATCCGGTACCGAAAGGCGCTGGCACTTCCCGCCGGACGGGCCGAACACGAAGTGCTCGCTGATTTCAGAGCGATCGCGGCGAAGAACCGCGTCTACCGCTCTTTCATCGGCATGGGTTACTCGGACTGCGTCACGCCGCCGGTAATTCAGCGAAACATCCTCGAGAATCCCGCCTGGTACACGGCGTACACGCCCTATCAGGCCGAGATCGCCCAGGGACGTCTCGAAGCTCTTCTCAATTTCCAGACTATGGTCATCGACTTGACTGGAATGGAGATCGCGAACGCATCGCTTCTCGATGAAGCGACCGCTGCCGCTGAAGCGATGACGATGAGTTACGGCATCCGCGGCAAGGACGGGAAGGAAGTCTTCTTCGTTTCGGATCAGTGTCATCCTCAGACAATCGACGTAGTGAAGACTCGAGCTGGAGTGCGAGGCATCACCGTTGTCGTCGCCGATGTGAGCAAGGCCGAAATCGGCAATGATGTATTCGGCGTTCTTCTTCAGTATCCGACGACGGACGGCGCAGTTGTTGACAATCGCGCGCTCTGTGATCGTGCCCACGCTGCCGGTGCGCTCGTCACTGTCGCGGCTGATTTGCTGAGTCTCGTTCTCCTCACGCCGCCAGGTGAGTGGGGAGCCGATATCGTCGTCGGCAACACACAGCGTATGGGAGTTCCTCTCGGCTACGGCGGACCGCACGCTGCGTTTTTTGCAACGCGCGACGAGTTCAAGCGCCAGATCCCGGGTCGCATAATCGGCGTATCGCGCGATGCTGACGGAAAGCCCGCGCTTCGCATGGCTTTGCAGACGCGCGAGCAGCACATCCGCAGAGAGAAGGCGACGAGCAATGTCTGCACCGCGCAGGTTCTTCTCGCAGTCGTTGCAAGCATGTACGCCGTTTATCACGGACCTCACGGTCTTCGCCGCATCGCGTCGCGGATTCATCAATTCACCGCCGTGCTCGCCGAGTCACTCAAGCTTCTCGGATTCGAGATCGCTCACGAGGAGTATTTCGACACCATTCGTGTCGAGCTTGGACAGAGATCGGCGTCCGAGGTCATTGCGGCTGCTACGGAGCGGAAGATCAACCTGCGGCCGATTGGCGAGCATTCGGTTTGTATCGCTCTCGACGAAACTGTCAGCGAAGCCGATCTCAACAATCTCGCAGCCGTCTTTGGTGGCAGTGCCGACACAATTCAGTCGGCGTTGTCAGAAGGCACAGACACGCGTTATGACGAACGGTTCAATCGCACCACGCCGTTCATGCAGCACGAAGTGTTCAACACGCACCGCTCGGAGACCGAGCTTCTGCGCTACATGCACAAGCTCGAGACACGCGACCTCTCTCTCGTCCACTCGATGATCCCGCTCGGCTCATGCACGATGAAGCTGAATGCGACCGCCGAGATGATGCCGATCACCTGGCCTGGATTCGGGAAAATCCATCCGTTCGTACCGCTCGATCAGGCAGAGGGATACCGACAGCTCTTCGACGAGCTCGAAGCCGCGTTGGCTGAAATCACCGGATTCTCGGCTGTCTCGCTTCAGCCGAACGCCGGCTCGCAGGGCGAGTACTCTGGCTTGCTCGCGATTCATGGATATCACGCGTCGCGGGGAGACACACATCGCGATGTCTGTCTGACGCCGCAGTCCGCTCACGGGACGAATCCCGCGAGCGCTGTGATGGCGGGCATGAAGGTGGTCGTCGTGAAGACGGACGAGCGCGGGAACATCGACATCGCCGATCTGCGGGCGAAGGCTGAGGCGCACAAGGAAGATCTCGCCGCGTTGATGGTGACGTATCCGTCGACGCACGGAGTGTTCGAGGAAGGAATCATAGAGATCTGCCGGATCGTTCACGACAACGGCGGCCAGGTCTACATGGATGGCGCAAACATGAACGCGATGGTCGGTCTTTGCCGGCCTGCCGATATCGGCGCGGATGTATGTCATCTAAACCTTCACAAGACGTTCTGCATTCCGCATGGCGGCGGCGGACCAGGTATGGGTCCGATCGGAGTCGCCGAGCACCTCGTTCCGTTTCTTCCGGGACATTCAGTCGTGGCGCAGAAGGGAAGAAATCAGGTCGGCGCGGTTTCGGCCGCGCCGTGGGGAAGCTCGAGCATTCTGCCGATCTCGCACGCCTACATCCGCCTGATGGGCGGAGAAGGGCTGACCGAGGCAACCAAGGTGGCGATCCTGAACGCGAACTACATCGCCAAGAGGCTCGAGCCGCATTTCCCCGTGCTGTACAAAGGCGAGCACGGAACTGTGGCGCACGAGTGCATTGTGGATACCCGCGTTGTAAAGGCGTCGAGCGGTGTCGAGGTGGAGGACATCGCGAAGCGCTTGATGGACTACGGGTTCCACGCTCCCACCGTCTCTTTCCCCGTTGCCGGAACGCTCATGATCGAGCCGACCGAGAGCGAGCCGCTCGCTGAGCTGGATCGTTTCTGCGACGCGATGATCGCGATCCGTTCCGAAATAGCCGAGGTGGAGGCAGGGACTTCCGACCGCGCGGACAACGTGCTGAAGAACGCTCCTCACACGCTAGCGCGGGTGACTTCGGACCAGTGGAAGCATAAGTATTCGCGGGAGAAGGCGGCGTTTCCGGCGCCATGGACGCGCGATTTCAAGTTCTGGCCGGCGGTTGCCCGAGTAGAGAGTGCATATGGCGACCGCAACCTGATTTGTTCGTGCCCGCCCACGGATGCCTATGCCGAAGCCGAAGCGTTGAGTTCGGCTCAATAAATGAACAGTGATTTGTCTGGCGTAACACTGCTTACGGCACTAGCTTAACGCCGTTCTGCAATGCGGCTCGACCGCATGCGCAATTCGCCACAATGCTGCTCTAGGAGCTGGTATGAACAAGGCGGAACTGCTTGATGCTCTTACGCGTCAAACCAAGCTTAGACCCACTCATGTGAAGAGAGTGGTCGATGCGATCTTCGACCCTCAGGACGGGGTCATCTCACGTCAGGTAAAGCGCGGCGGAAAGGTTACGATCGCCGGGTTTGGAACGTTCGATCGTCGATCTCACAAAGCTCGAGAAGTGAACAGCGTCTTCACCGGCAGAACGGTGAAGGTAAAAGCGAGGAAGATTCCGGGATTCCGCGCGGGCGTATCCTTCAAGAATGCGATGAAGTAAGAACGGTACGAAGCCGAGATTCGGGCCGAGCGAATCGCAGTTGCAATTCTCTTTGGCCCGAAGCTCGCCGTGTACCGCCCGTCGTAATTTCGAAGTCGCTTTATCCTACGTGCGCCGTGTAAGCCTCGGCGTTCAGCAAGCCTTGTATTGCACTCGCATCGTCAACGCGCAGCTTGATCATCCAGCCTGCGCCGTAAGGATCGCTATTCACGAGTGCAGGCTCCTGGTCGAGACGTGTATTGACCTCGACAACTTCGCCAGCCACGGGCGAAAAGAGCTCCGACACGGCTTTCACGGCCTCGATCGTACCGAAGACGTCGTGCTTGCCAAGCCTGGTGCCAACAGCCGGCAGCTCGACGTAGACGACGTCGCCGAGCTCGCCCTGCGCATAGTCTGTGATTCCAACTTCGACCACACCATCTGCTGACGTGCGGATGTATTCGTGTTCTTCTGTGTAGTGCAGATCACTCGGAATATTCGCCACTACCCACCTCAGTTGAATTGAAGCTCCGCGCAAATGCGCGGAGCGGATGTCCGGAATAATATCAGGGCGCTGCCGCTGTATCGAGCGATGAAACGCCATCACCGACAATCGCATCCCACACGCGATTCACTTCGTCTTCGAGATCTTCGAAGCTTCCCGAGTTCTCGATGACATAGTCGGCGCGCGCTCTCTTCAGATCGGAAGGCATCTGAGAAGCGATCATCTTCATCGCTTCGGCTTCGTCGATTCCGCGCTCGCGAACAATTCTGTCGAGTCTGTCGGAGCGCGGCGCATCAACGAGAACTATCGCGTCGAACTCGTCAGCGAGGTGTCGCTCGAAGAGCAGCGGGATCACACAGACGACGACTTTGTCTCCGCGAGCGCGAGCTGCTGCAACCTCCTCGTTGCGGCGACGAAGAACGTCGGGATGGACGATCTCGTTGAGCGCGTCGAGATCCTCCTGGTTGTCGAACACCACATGGCGGAGCGCAGCGCGATCGAGGTTACCGTCTTTGTCGATCACTCCTGCACCCCAACGAGCAACTATGGCGGTGAGGGCCGGGCTAGCCTTGGTAACAGCCTGCCTCGCCAGAACGTCGGCGTCGATGATCGTCGCGCCACGAGCAGCAAGCAAGTCGGAAACGGCCGACTTTCCGCTGGCAATATTTCCAGTCAGTCCGATTAGTCGCATAGGAAAAGGAAAAGGTTCGACTAAGCTAAAGAACATTCGCATGATCGCACACAACAAATGTGCCGAAATCTGCGATTCGGACGTTTACAGGAGCGATGCCTGCCCGGGATCCTTTGGGGGCATCGAGAAACACATGCGGCATCGCGCCTCATACGATTCGGTTCCGCCTACCATGATAGTCGGCGAGTCGTATGGTGCAGGCTGTCCGCCGATGAGCCGCTGATTTCGGCTGGCCGGACCTCCGCAAAGCACACAGATCGCGTGAAGCTTGTCCACGACTTCTGCAATTGCCATCAGCGATGGCATCGGCCCGAACGGTTCACCGCGGAAATCGGTATCGGTGCCAGCGAGAATCACGCGGCGCCCGCGGCTGGCGAGCGAAGTCACAAGGGGGATGATGCCATTATCGAGAAACTGCGCCTCGTCGATCGCGACTACCTGAGCCATAGGGTCGATCTGCTGCGCGATCTGAGCGGCTGAATCAGCGGGAATTGCATTCACCGTTCGCCCATCGTGACTGGATATCGCGTAGATCCCGGCGTAACGAGCGTCGAGGTGCGACTTGAAGACCTGAATTCTCTTTTTCGCGATGATCGAGCGGCGGACGCGGCGGATGAGCTCCTCGCTCTTGCCGCTGAACATCACGCCGGCGATCACCTCGATCCAACCGCCCGTCTGGTGAAACGATTGGCTCATGTGCGATCGCGCCGCGGTCCGCGTGAGAATTTGTCGGGCGGCCGCGAGCCGCCCCGATCGGACGGACCGCGTGGCTTGCCGAACGGCTTTCTGTCACCGCCGCTCGACCGGTCCGATGGTCCGCGAGAGCGATCAGGCGCGCCTCGGCTGCCGCGATCGGATGCAGAAGGTCCTCGGCTTCCGCGATCGCTGCCCGGCCCACGGTCAAACGAGGGACCCGCTTCACGCGGAGCGGCCTGAGCCTGCCGGGCCTCAGACTGGGCGGCGTGTCGGAGAATCCGCTCTTTCTCGAGAAGACGAAGCGCTGCCGCAGCGATCTCGATTCCATCATAGCGCTCAAGAAGCGGTTCGAGCGCGAGAACCTCGCGCGTTGCGATACCCGAATCGAGCGCATATGAAAGCTCGCGGCGCATCGCCAACTCCTTTTCGCGCGCCGCGTTTCCCGGCGCCTTGAGCGCCAGCGGCTTTGCATCTCTCGACATTCGCTTCAGCTCTTCCACTTCACGCGATTCAGCGAGTGCGAGAATCGTAACGGGGCTTGCGACGACGGCCGCATCCAGCTCTGCCCGTGTCGAAGGCGGCTGATAGAAAATCACGGCGTAGGTTGACGGGGCAATTTCACCGCGAGTGACTTGCACCGTTGCCGTGTCGCTCGTGTAGCCGAGCAGCCTGATAGTCTCCCGTGCCTCCGTTTCGGCTCGATCACTCGAGACCACGATTGCGGCAGATGGAGGATCGAGATCGTCGAGCAGACGGCGAAGCGCGGTGGTGCGTGACGTCGCGGAGACAGTCACGTAATGCACAGGCACGGCCGGTCCATCCGGCTCGTCCACGGGAAGGTCGCGGTGCGCGCGCCTCAAATAGCGCTCGGCGAAAGCGTTGACGCGTCCTTCTGACTTGCTCGTGACGACTATTCGTGCGGCATCCTTCGGGAGCTCGCTCATGACCGACTCGAGAGCCTCGATATCCTCCGCGTCGCCGGACAGAATTTCGTCAGCCCACGCAAGAACGATCGATTTTACTGCGTCGAGCTTGAGGTGACTTCCGCGCACGAGATCGCGGATATCCGAAGGCGAGCCAGCGATAGCCAGGACAGGACGTCCGGCCATCAGGCGACTCGCTCTGCGGGCACTCGTGACCGGGATCAGCTCAATTCCCGCGGGTCCCGTCATTCGCACCACGGCTTCGGCCAGAGTGACTGCAGTTTCTGGATCGGCAGTCACTACGACCAGCTGCGTCACGCCCGCCGCAGGGTCGAGGCGTTCCAGTGGGCCGGTAAGGAAGCGTGGCACTGAAGCCATCGACCGCGGCAAAGTATGGACGACATTCTGGCTGCGTCCCGAGCCGCGTTCTTCTCTTTCTTCCGTTTCCACCTGGCGTGCTCCTGATGCATCATTGGCGCAGCCGAGGCGGCGCCGATACTGTTATAATCCGTTGTCGGCGACAGGCGTCGCCGAGACGAAAAATAGCATCATCAGACCGGCATCGCCCAAGGCGAATGGCGCTCCCTCCCGACATCTCTTCTCAATTCCAATGATCACAGCCATCGTCCTGATCAAAGCCGAGCCGAAGTCAATCAAGCAGTGTGCGACGCGACTTGCGGGAATCGACGGAGTTTCGACGGTGTATTCCGTCTCCGGCGAATGGGATTTGGTGGCGATGGTGGAAGTCACCGATTACGAGGGAGTCGCTCAGGTAGTTACCGAGCACATCACGACCGTGCCTGGGATTCGCAGCACACAGACTCTGACAGCGTTCAGGGCGTATTCTAAGAAGGATCTGGAGCAGGCGTGGGACATAGGGCTGGAGTGATTTCATCAGCCGAGCGAGAAGAGCTAGGTAGCTGGCCAGGATCTGCCCACGAGGCACGCCGATTCATTCTTGACCGGCTGCCAGGCAGCGCACCGGTCGAGGGCCTTTCGGCCGAAGCCGATCAATACGGTCGCGCCGAGGAGCCGGCTGTGCTCGTCGAGCCATCCGTCATTGAAGAGGGCGCCTTCCGGGCGATTCGCGTTCTGGACCCTGACCAGCCGAGAGGCCAGAGCGGGTTCGCCGGGTTCCTCGACGGAACCCAGCGCATCTCCATCGTCAGCCAGCGGCAGGGAATTCCGATTGTCTGGGCGACTGTCTCAGCGGCAGCTCGGTTGCGCGTCGACCGGCGAATGATTTCGTGGCCAACGCGTCCGCCGATTGTCAGAGGGAAGATCTACGTTCCCTTTCGATACCTTGGACAACTCGCCGATGAGCTCAGGGCCGATCCCCGAGTCGTCGACACGGCGAAGGACTCATCCGCCGACAAGATTCCTTCGCGGCATCCGGCTGCGCTGATGGAAGCAGCGGTGAAAAGAGTTCAGGACGATCGGGAAAAGGCCGAGCAGGAGCTGGCCGAGGCGTGGTGTGCGTCGGAAGAGGGAACTCTTTACGTCGATGGAAGTCTCACAGCGAGCCAGGTTTCGTCGACTTCGATCAAAGCGGTTGGCGTGATCAAGACTCATCGCCGGCTCTACGCTGAGGGAGATGCATTCCGCGTTCTGGTCAATCTTCGCGCCGGTGAGCGCACGTCGGTTTTTCGCATCAGTCCCCAGTATCGATATCCTGTCGCGAGCTGGTACGTTCGCGTCCGCGAAGCGGCAGGGCATGACGCGTTGTTTGGCTTGCTGAGAATCGAAGCGGCGCTGACACCCGATATGTCAGCGCGTGCAGACGAAGTTTCGAGATGGATAATTGCCGAAGGGTCGCCGCTCGCGCTGCCTGACGGACGATGGGACAAGATGGCCTACGGAATCAGAGACACCGAAGAGTTCCTGAGAGCGATATCGTGACAGAACCGCTTGGACGAGTCGTTGCGACTGAGCGAAAGCCCAACACTCCGCACGAATTTCACTTCTGGACGTCGCTCGACTGTCCGGTTGGAATCGGGACGATCGTCCGCGTGGACGGAGCGCACCCTGTAGAGGGAAAGATTCCGCACATCTACGGCATCGTCGTCGAAGGGTTCAGCTATACGGATCTTCAGTCTCCGATGCACGACGTTCTCAGTCACGACGGCATTCCATCGAGTGCAGGCTTCGCGGTAACCGAGCGCGCGGAGATCCGTCTCTACTCTGCCGCGGTGTTGCGCCAGATCCCCGAGGAGCCGCTTCAGCCCGTACCGATGGGCGAAGTATTCCTCGCTGAGGAGCAGGACGTCGCGACAGCGCTTCGGATGGACAGCTATCTGAAGGAAGGTGCAAACACCGGCATTCCGGTTGGAGTTTATCGCGCCGGTGCGACCGATTCGGTGATTTATCTCGACGCCGATTTCCTTCTTGGTCCCGAAGCCGCGCACCTCAACATCTCGGGAATGTCGGGACTCGCGACGAAGACAAGCGCTGTCGAATGGCTGCTCTCGTCGCTGTTCGCGCACTTTCCAGAGAGCAAGGGTTCGGTTGCGGCGGTCTGCTTCAACGTCAAAGGGCCGGATCTATGCTTCCTCGATCAGCCAGGCACCAATCTCGACGATCGCGATCGCGAATTGTACGAGAAGATGGGAGTGAAGCCCGGGCCGTTCGAGAACGTGAGCTACTTCGCGCCGTACACCGCGAAGGGTTTCGGCCTCAACACGCTTCGGTCGAACGAAGCGCTGCTGCACAACGTGAAACCGCTGACGTGGGGACTTCGCGAAGTGCTTCAGTATGCGGAAGTGCTGCTCAACAAGGACGATATCGACGCAAAGGCCGACGCGCTGATCGATTTCATCACCGAGCGCGTAGTCGATCGTCGCTTCGACCAGGATTCGTACCTGTCGCGCGAGCATACCGTTCAGTCATTCGGCGATCTCGAGAACTGGTTCAAGGATCTGCTGCGCGGAATGGAGCGGGCCAACGCAGAATCATGGCGAACGCATCACATCGCGACGATTCGCAAGGTTCGAAACCGCCTCTCGAACATCTCGACGCGATGCGCCGGCCTCGTAACCGATACCGGAGATGTCAGCGATCTTCCGTTCGGGAGCTTCGAGGACCGGGCGGTGTACGTAGTCGATGTAGCGACGCTCGAAGAAGACGCGCAGGACCTGATATTCGCGCGCATCGTATCAAAGCTTCGGGAGCACCTCGAGCGCCGGGACCTTGGCGTCAAGCACCTGGTCGTCTTCGTCGACGAGCTGAACAAGTACGCGCCGAACGAAGGGCAGGACACGTACGTCCGAAAGATGTTGCTGGACATCGCCGAGCGCGGAAGATATCTCGGACTCGTTCTCTTCAGCGCGCAGCAATTCAGGTCGCAGGTTCACAGGCGTGTCGTCGGAAACTCGGGCACTGCATTGTACGGTCGCATGGACGGGGACGAGCTCGCGACTCCGGGATATTCGGTGCTCAGTCCCGCAACGAGAACGAAGCTGGCCACGCTGGAAAAAGGGCAGTTGATGGTTCGACACCCGCACTTCACACAACCGATATTCGTTCGTTTTCCCCGGCCTGCCGTAATGCAAGGTCGCGATGGCGCCGAGAAATTTCCGCAGGCGGCGGACGTTTCTCTCGAGCACGCGCTGTATCGGTCGCTCAGGACGATCGATGAGGGTGTGTCGATGGCGTGGGTGAGAGATCTCGTCTCGCTTTATGATGAAGGCGAGCTGCTCGCTGCACGTAACGCGGCGATGGTTGCAAAGCCCGCGAACATGCGAGGGTTCTTTGAATCACGTCTAAGAAAAAAGATTCCGGCTCAGCCGGCGTTCAACGCCGGGCTCACTCCTCGGGAAACGATTTCAGCCAGGTCGCTCCCGGATGATGATCCATATGGGCTTTAGGCCGCTCATCGCATTTGCTTGTGCCGGTGTGATCACCGGAGCGTTCGGCGTCGGCGCTCAACCGGTGCTGCTGCAGATCAGCCCGCATGTCGGCGATACGCTGAATGTCCGCATGAATCAGCGCGTGGAGATGACCGGAACTCCAACAGGATGTCCGACGGGCTACGCCACGCCTCGTCGTAACGCGAAAGTCAAGCCGGAAACCAGATTGTGCACCGCGGGAATCCGGCACATGACGACGATGATGGAAGTGTTCAGCCGCGCGATCGTTCACAAGACAGGTAAGGAAGGCGCGCTCGTTACCACAGTGACGGATTCGATCCGGACGTCGGTCTCGAACGGAAACGCGAAGAACGCCCCGCCGACCCGGGTGAAGATCAAGAACGACGAGATCGACATGCGCGTCGCGAAAGACGGCGGCGCCGAGGTGGTGGACGAAGACGCGACGGACGAGCTCAGAGCGATCTTCGGTCAGATGCCGGCCGTCCTCTCCCGAAAGCCCGTTTCTCCGGGAGGCACGTGGAAACGGCAGATGCGGATCCCGATTGCCGGGGAGGCAGGTGCGACAGGGCTGGTCAGTGCTACGTTTCAGCTCGATTCGATCGCCCATAACGGTGACATCGCCTACATATCGATGCACGGGAACCTGTCGCACGACCATAGAGATGGAAGCGTGTCCGAGCTGACCGGCTGGCTGTCCGGGACGATGCAGCTCGACCGCCGTCTTGCGTGGATCACGGAGACGCACGCCATCATCGATGCGACGTCGACAGTGCAGTCGGGTTCAACCGGATCGCCGATGGTGGTCCACACACGAGTGACCCAGCAGCTGAAGGCGTTCCGGTCGCAATGAAGCTCGTTCACCTGTCGGATCTTCATCTTGGCTATCGCCAGTATCACCGCACGACGACTGGCGGTCTGAATCAGCGCGAAGCGGACGTCGCGCTCGCGTTCAAGAAGGCGATGGACGCGATCATCGATTTGCGTCCCGATGTAATCGTCATCGGCGGAGACATCTTCCACAGCGTTCGTCCGACGACGCCTGCAATCCTGCACGCTTACAGGCAATTCGCGCGGCTTCGCGAAATGCTTCCCGATACGATCGTCGTGATGGTAGCGGGCAATCATGACACTCCGCGAACCACCGAGACGGGACACATCATCCGGCTATTCGCGACGCTCGGTATCACTGTCGTCGATACGGCGCCGAAGAGACTCGTCTTCAGAGACGGCGAGCTGTCGATTCTTGCCGTGCCGAGCCTTATCAGACCGCGGCCTGCGTTCGATCCTGATCCGTCAGCGAAATACAACATTCTGTTGATTCACGACGCAGTCGAAGGTGTCGTGAAACGCTTCGGACCGCTGGCCGAGATTGGTTACGGAGATCTCACTGTCGACGAGCTCAACGCCAGCCGGTGGGACTACGTCGCGCTCGGTCATTATCACGTGTATCACCAGGTCGCGCCAAACGCTTTCTACTCGGGATCGCTCGAGTATACGAGCACGAATGTCTGGGGCGAAGTTGACGACGAGATCGAAAAACGAGTAAAGGGCAAGGGGTTCATCGAGCGCGATCTGTCGAGCGGAAGTCACAAGTTCCACACTATCTCGCTCGCACGCAGAGTTGTGGACCTTCCGGGAATTCAAGCCGCGAGTCTCTCTTCGTCGGAGCTGAGCGACGCAATCGTTTTTGCTGTTGAATCGGCACCAGAAGGAATCGAGAACAAGATCGTTCGACTCGTCGTGCGGGACGTCCCGCGCCACGTGCTGCGCGACATCGATCACCGAAAGATTCGCGAATTCAAACGAGCAGCGTTGCATTTCCTCCTCGACGTGCGCCGTCCGCAGCCAGTGCGAATCGAAGCGAGCGGGGCTCCGGGTCGTCGCGCTTCGCTGATCGAGACGGTCAAGGCGATGCTCGAGACTCGCGACATGACCCCGGGCATCGACCGCCAGGCGGTAGTTGATCTAGGACTCCATTATCTGCTCGAGGCGGATCGTCTCGCTCCTGCATTGTCGGGAGATGACATTTGAAGCTGCTCGCGCTTCGTCTCACGAACTTCAGGCAGCACGTTTCGACCGAGATCGGATTCGAATCCGGCATCACCGGAATCATCGGTCCCAACGGTTCAGGCAAGACGACGATTCTCGAGGGAATCGCGTTTGCGCTCTATGCGTGGGGACGTTCGACGCGCGAGCAGATGCTCTCACTCACGGCGACTGGTCGTCAGCAGCTCAAAGTTGAGCTCGAGTTCGAGCTTGGGCGCCATCGCTACAGGATCGTTCGCGGACGTGCGACAGCTCAGCTGTTCCTCGATGGCGATCCGACTCCGATCGCAGATTCACCGGCCTCAGTCACCGAGCGGCTTCAGCGCCTGCTCGGCATGTCGCGCGATGAGTTCTTCCGCACGTACTTCACGGGGCAGAAAGAGCTCGCACTCATGGCGGCGATGGTCGCCTCGGAGCGCGCACGCTTTCTCTCGAAGGTGCTTGGTTACGAAAAACTTCGTCTCGCACAGGATATCATCGGCGAGCGCCGCCGCTCGCTCAACGCGGAGATCGCCGGCCTTCGCGCTGGAATGCCCGATCCCGAGGCTGTCGAGCGCGCGGTAACAGAAGCACGCGAGCGTGTCGAGCAGGCCAGCTCTCTCTCGCAGAGCGCCGATCACCGTTACGCGCTTGCAAACGGCAACCTGAACATGATCGCTCCCAAATGGGAGCTGGCTCAGGGAAACCGCGATAAAGCCCAGTCAATCTCGGCAGACATAAGCGCGAACGAGCGCGAAGAGTCTTCGCTCGCCCGCAACATCGAGCGAGTTGCCGCCGAGCTGACCAATGTTGCGGCTGCACGCGCCGAACTGGAGAAGCTGCATCGGTCACTCGAGCCGATGGGCGAGCTGCGTGCGGAGCTCAACATCCTCGACGAGATGTACCGCGAAGAAGGTCGCCGCAAAACATTGATCGAGGCGGAGCAGTCGCTTCGCGAAGAGCTCGATCGGCAGCGCGCGCGTCACTCGGTCATCGAGAAGGCTCCGGCTCAGGAGGAAGAAGTCACTCTCGAGCTCGAGAAAAAGAGAAATGAGCTCGAGGACGCGCAGGGTGAGCTCGAGGCGAGACGCACTGAATGGGTTCGCGACCGTCAGGACGCAGACACCAAGCTTCGCGACATGCGCAAGCAGTACACGGAGGTTCAGGAGCAGCGCGAGCGAGTCATCTCACTCGGCGCCGAGGGCGCGTGTCCGACGTGCAGCAGAAGTCTCGGCGAGAATCTTCAGACAGTCGTTGACCATCTGACCGAAGTGGCTGAAACGCTTCGGGTTGACGGCGCTTATTACAGAAATCGGTTCGAGCAGCTTTCCGAGATGCCTTCGAACGTGCGCGATCTCGACGAAAGGCGCCGGAACCTCACAGCCGAAACGGCAGCGCTCGAGAGAAAGCTCGCGCGCGTGCAGCTCGCCGTTCAGGAACTGACCGGACTGGTTCGGGACATCTCGACCAAGGAACGTCGGCTCGAGCAAATGCGGCGTGACATTTCCGTCATTGCCCGTGGCTTCGATGCAAACAGATACGACTTCGTAAAGACGGAAATCGCGCGGCTTGCTCCGCTCGAAGGGAACGTGGCGCGGCTGGGGGCGTTGAACGAGCGCGAGCCGCAGCTGTTGAAAGAAAGACTCGAGTATTCCGCGGCACTTTCGTCGATCGAGCAGCTGCTCGGAACCCTGCGTGTTCGTCACAGGCAGATGTCATTCGCTGCAGCCGATTACGATCGCCTCAAGGCCGACTACGAGCGCTGCTTTGCGGAGGCACGCATCGCGGAGCTCGATGCAAACACTGCGAGCGGCAATCTTCGGAACGCGCGCGAAGCCCAGGCGAAAGCGCTCGACGCTGCAGAGGAATCGCGACTCGTTCAGGCAACAGTTACGGAACGCGAAAAAGAGCGTCGCCTGCACGAGGAGCTCGACCGCGCATTCAATGACATGCGAGCGACGCTCAACGCAGCACTGCGACCAGAGCTCTCGGAGCTCGCGACCACGTTCCTGCGCGAGCTCATGGACTCGCGGACGGCGGAGATCGAGCTCGACGAGAAGTACAACATCACGGTTCTCGAGGATGGCATTGCCAAGCCCGTGCTCTCCGGTGGAGAGGAGGATCTTGCGAATCTCGTCCTGCGTCTCGCCGTCTCACAGATGATCGCTGAGCGGTCGGGCCAGGCATTCTCGCTGCTCGTCCTCGACGAAGTGTTCGGTTCTCTCGACGAAACCCGCCGCTTCAACGTGCTCGAGCTGCTTCGCGGGCTCGGCGATCGGTTCGAGCAGGTCATTCTCATCACGCACATCGAGTCGGTGCGTGACGGACTCGATCAGGTGATCACGGTTCGCTACGATCCGTCGCTCGCCGCATCGGTGGTCGAGCAGAGTGTCGGCGGCGGGACGGCCAAATCCAGTGATCACGACGCGAGCGAAGAGCTCGAGACGGCGGGCGCAGCCTGATGGTCGCACGCGCGTGGCGCCAGCCGAGGCTGCCATCAGGTCCGCATCCAATCCGTGACGCGGACATCACGCGACTGAACGATGTGTTCAGCGAAGCGTTCACCGATCGCTATCGTCGAGATGGACTGTCGGGCGTTCGCGTTCCCAATCTCAATCCATCGGTATGGAAGTTTGCCATCGCTGACGCCGGACGTGGCGCGATGCTGTGGCGGGATGAGCGAAGCAACGTCGTCGCATTCAACGTCGCCCATCTCTCCGGAACTGAAGCGTGGATGGGACCGCTTGCCGTTCATCCCGACTACCAGGGTCACGGACTCGGCAAGGCGCTGGTCGGAGCGGGTATCGAATACCTGAAGCAAGGCGGTGCGAAAGTCATCGGCCTCGAAACGATGCCGCGCACGATGGACAACATCGGATTCTACTCTACGCTCGGACTGATTCCCGGCCACTTGACGCTGACTGTAACGGTGGAAGGAGATTTTGCGCCGCCGCGTCCGGTTGGCGCGGCTGCTGTTCGGCTGGGAGGTCTGGAACCGAACGATCTCGATCATGCGGTCGGAAAGTGTCTCGAGCTGACGCAGTCACTTTTGCCCGGCTACGACTTCTCTCGCGAGATACGATTGACCGAGGAGCTCGCACTTGGCGACACGATGATGGTGTTCGACGGTGACAAGCTCGCGGGCTTTGCCGTTTGTCACTCCGTTCCACTCGTCGAAGGCCGCGTGCGAGAAGAGCTTCGTGTGTTGAAGCTTGTCGCACGGAGCGACGAGACTTTCGACGATCTCGTCACCGTTCTTTCGGATCATGCCCGCCGAAGCGGCACGCGTCGTTTAGCCGTGCGAATGCAGAGCGCCTACACAAGTTGCTACCGCCGGCTGGTGAATCGCGGTGGCAGGGTCAGATGGTCAGATTTGAGGATGACGCTCAACGGATATGCGGAGCCAATGCCGGAGCGGGGAATTGTTCTTTCGAACTGGGAAATCTGACGCGCCTCAGCTGAACAGCGACTTGATCGCTGACCCAGCCGTGATCTTCCTGAGATAGAGCAGCTCTTCCGGCGCGAACGGCGTCGGCTGAATCCCGAGCGAATCCTTCAGATCGTTTTGCGGAATGACGTTGTCGATCGCGAGAAGATCCAGCAGCGCCGTCGTCACAGGCGGATTGGGGAGAAGACTTCCAGCAAGTGCGACGATTGGTCTGAGTACAGCGACCGGAATACCGACCAGAACGCGCGATGCATTCATCGCGATGAGAATCCGCTCGGTCATCTGACTCAAGGACAGCGGAGTCGGTCCGCCGATCGCATATGATTTGCCGATCGAGTTGTCGTCGCCGAGGACCTTCGCGACAGCGCGCGCGACGTCGCCGACTGCGACCGGTTGAAAGCGGGCGACTCCGCCGCCTGGTAACGGAAAGATTACCGGGGATAGTCTGACGAGACGCGCGAGAACGTTCACGAACTCGTCTTCC
>JADGQR010000089.1 GCA_017881685.1 Gemmatimonadaceae bacterium | reverse complement strand
AGAATGATTTCTCCGGAAGCTCAGACTCTGCTCGAGCAGCGGTCCAAGGCGCTCGCCGGGAAAACCAAACTGGTCTCGAAGCGGCGTTCCGGATCGGGCGGTCGTCTCTCCTTTGCCCAGGAAGCGATCTGGCTGTCGACTGAGCTCGACAAGTCGACCTCGGCCTTCAATCGCAGTTCGGTAATTCGCCTGGTCGGTCATCTCGACGGCGACGCCCTGAAGCGTGCGTTCCGCGAGATTGTACGGAGACACGAGATACTTCGGTCTCGCGTGTCGATGATCGGAGATGAGCCAACGTTTGAAGTGCTGCCAGAAACAGCGGTCGATCTGGTCACGATCGAATTGTCGATGGTTGCGGACAACGACAGGCAAGCCACGCTAAGGCAGGCCATCGACGAGGAGATACGTAAGCCGTTCGATCTGTATGCAGGACCGTTCATCCGCGCAGTGAACTTCGTTGAAGACGATGTAACGCATACTATCTGCATAACGACGCATCACATCGCGTCAGACGGCTGGTCGGATGGCGTGTTCTTCCGCGAGCTCAACTCGATCTATTCGTCGTTCATTGGTGGAAGCTCACCGAGCCTGATCGAGCTGCCCATTCAATATTCCGAGTTTGCCGAGTGGCAGCGCGAACGGATCTCGAGTCCGGAGATCGAACGCAACATCGAGTACTGGACCAACCGCATGGCCGGTGCTCCGCTCAGTCAGAATATTCCGACTGACCGTCCACGACCGCGCATACCGGAGATGTCGGCGGGAGAGGTCAGGCGCCGGGTTCCACAGGATATCGCCCGCTCCCTCGAAGCACTCGGGCGCGCGGAAGGCGCAACTGCAGCGATCACGATGCTCGCCGGGTTCCAGCTCTTTCAATTCCGCATCACCGGAGAACAGGATACAGTCGTCGGCCTTTCGCTCGCGGGTCGCACCCGGCGGCAGGATGAAGACGTAATCGGTCTCTTCAATACGGTGGTTCCCGTTCGCGTACAGATCGATCGGGCCATGACGTTCCGAAAACTTCTCGGTTCAGTTCGTTCGGCAGCACTCGATGGGCAGGTTCACCAGGAATTACCGCTCGATGCACTGCTGCGAGCGCTGCCATCGGCGCAAGGAGTGCCCCGGCCAGAGATAGCAGAAACGCTTTTCAATTTCCGCAACATGCCCGCGTTCGCGCCATCGCTTCCTGGACTCGAAGCAGAGCTGCTCGACCCGTTCAACGGAAATGCGGTTGCGGATCTGGAGTTGGAGGTGATAGAGGACGGTGCGAGCTGGGAGTGCGCACTGCGATTCCGCACTGCGTTGTTTGACAAAGCAACTGCAGCTCGGCTTCTCGATCACTACCTGACTCTTCTCGACTCGATCTCAGTCGCGCCTGACGAGCTGGTTGGGCGGCTTCAGATCATGACTCCGTCCGAGCGACGACAGGTGCTCGTTGATTTCAATGGACCCGTGCACCAATTCCCAGAGTGCCGCGGCATTCACCATTTCCTGACGCGACAGGCAAGGCTGACACCTTCAGCAATCGCGATGAGCTTCGCTGAAGGCAGCATGACATACCGCGAGCTCGATCGCTGCAGTGATGCTCTCGGGCGCGAGCTTCAAGCGCGAGGCGTGGTGGCTGGAGACCGAGTCGGCATCTGCATCGAGCGCTCGCCTCAGATGATTGTCGCGATGTTCGCGGCTCTCAAAGTTGGCGCAGCATTCGTTCCTCTCGACACTGATCTTCCGCCGGCGCGTCTTGCCCTCATGTTGAGCGATACAGCCCCAAGAGTGCTGCTCGCCGACAAGACGGGAGCATCACTGCTCGCATCTTATGACGTCGAGCTTCTAACGATTGGCGCGGATTGGTTGATAGCACCCGACTCAGGCGAAGAGCCATTGAGCGTCGAGATCCAGGACGACCAGGTTGCGTGTGTTCTCTATACATCGGGCTCGACAGGTTTGCCGAAGGGAGCGCTGAGCACGCATCGCGGTATCGTGAATAATCTGCGCGCAATGCAGGACCTGTATCCGATCACATCCGAAGACTGCCTCCTTCAACACACGTCGCTCGGCTTTGACGCTGCAGCATGGGAAATATTCTGGCCGCTCTCCGTCGGCGCTCGCTTCCATGTTGCGCATCCTGGTGGACAACGCGATGCGGCCTACGTGCTGGAGACAATCGCTGCGAACCGGATATCAACTGTTGGATTCGCGCCGTCGATGTTGAAGGTGATGGTCGAAATGGAAGACTTCACGGGATCTGAGCACATAAAGCGCGTGATGAGTTACGGCGAAGTGCTATCACCAGGTCTTCAGGATGCACTGTTCACACGAATGCCGAACGTCGAGCTTTGCAATCTTTACGGACCTTCCGAAGCATCGATCATCGTGACCGCGTGGACGTGCGAGCGTCGCAGCGAACGGCAGTCGGTTCCGCTCGGCTCGCCTATTCCGAACGTCGAAGTCTATCTGCTTGACGCCGGATTCGAGCCTGTGCCCATCGGCATCGAAGGCGAGATTGTCATTGGGGGCGTCTGTGTCGCGAACGGATATCACAATCGCCCGGCGCTGACAGCCGAGCGATTTGTTCCCCATCCCTTTCGGCCCGAAAGCGGCGAAAAGGTTTATCGGACAGGCGATATCGCACGCTTTGGAGCCGATGGAGTCATCGAGTACGTCGGCCGTCGCGACCACCAGATGAAGATTCGCGGAGTGCGCGTGGAGCTCGAGGAAATCGAGGCCGCGCTCGTTCAGGTTCCGGGGGTGCGTCTGAGCGTTGTGGTCCCGACCCAAGAAAGCGATGAGTGGAAGCTGATCGCGTATGCGGAAGTGAGCGATTCCGCCGTTACGCCCGCCGTGATTCGACGTGCCCTGGAGCAGGCGCTGCCTTCGCAGTTTCTTCCCGCACAAATAGTCTGTCTTACCGAGCTTCCTTTAAACGTCAACGGAAAAGTCGACCGCTCACGGCTGCCTGATCCGTCGGAGTACGTGCATCAGGAGCGACTTTCGACAGCATCGCCTCGCACGGAGCTCGAAATTCAATTGGGCCGGATTTGGGAAGACATTCTCGGAGCTCGCAATTTCGGAATTCGAGATTCGTACTTCAACCTCGGCGGGCATTCCCTGATGGCCGTGCGGATGCTCCAGCGCGTGTCAGACGAACTCGGCAAAAAAATCAGCCTGCGAGCCTTTTACGGAGAGCCGACCATCGAGGGTCTCGCTCGCCTCATCTCAGGT
>JADGQR010000088.1 GCA_017881685.1 Gemmatimonadaceae bacterium | reverse complement strand
CTCGGCTTCATCGATCGAACGAAGTACGCGCCTGCAGCTGGACTCGCCAGGGGAGCCTACGTTCTTGCCGACGCTCCCGGCGGTGCTCCACAGGTTGTTCTGATGTCGAGCGGCTCCGAAGTTGGCCTCATTCTCGAAGCACAGCAGAAGCTCGAGGCCGCTGGAATTCGTGCGAGAGCGGTCAGCATGCCGAGTCATGAGTTGTTCGCGCGAGAGTCAAAGGAATATCGCGACAGCGTTCTGCCTCCTGGCGTGAAGCGAGTGGCAATCGAAGCAGCGCATCCAATGTCGTGGTATCACTGGGTTGGCAGCGACGGATTGGTTCTCGGTCTCGAGCGCTTTGGAGCCTCTGCGCCGTACAAGGAGCTTTACGAGCACTTCGGTCTCACCGTGGAGAAGCTGGTGGAAGCAGCGAAGCAACTCGCGTCATGATGGCAGCAGCATAGCGTGCGACTTCGCGACATCAGCATCAACCTGTCGACTGACACTCCCGAGTGGCCGGGGGACACGCCGTTTGCATGTGGGTGGACATCGACCACCTCCAACGGTGCGTCGGTCAACCTGTCGAGCATATCGGGGAGTCCGCACGTTGGTACGCATGCCGACGCGCCCCTTCACGTTCGCGACGGCTGGCCGGGATCGCACGAGCTTCCGCTCGAAGCGTTCTATGGTCCTGCGACAGTTGTTGACGTGTCGGAGGTTAAAGGAGAGATCTCCTTCGCCACGATCGAACCGATGTTCTCGCGAAGCGACACGCAGCGCCTGATCCTGAAGACTGGTTGCACGGTTGCGACCGGGACATTTCCTGACGATTGGCCGACTCTCTCCGAATCGTGCGCGCGGGCGCTGCTCGGCCTCGGACTCAAGCTGCTCGGTGTTGACGCGCCTTCTGTCGATCAGCGCGACAGCAAATCACTCGCTGTGCACAAAATGCTTTTTTCCGGAAACGCTTTCATCATCGAGAATCTCGATTTACGACGAACACCCGCCGGCGATTACGACATCATCGCATTTCCGGTCAAGATGATGTCGCTCGACGCGGCTCCTGTCAGGGCAGTCTTGCTCGAGAAATAGAAGCCTACCAGCTGCTGCTGCTTCGCCTTCTCGTCGAGCCGAGGAGGGCGCCCATGATTCCGCGAGTTACTGCTCCTGCGACAGTTCGAGTTACAGGAGACTTCAGAATTTCCTCGAATGTCGACGGCGGAGCCTTTCCAGCGCGCGGAGCTGGTGCCGACTGCGCACCTGCAGCTCCGCTGTTGCCAGCGTCAGCAGGCCGGGCTGAAGCCGCTCGAGCAGCAAGCATCTCCCGCGCGCTTTGACGGTCGACAATCGTCGCGTATTTTCTGACCTGCGGCGACGAAGCGACACGCTGATCCATGTCGGGAAGCGGACCCATCTTCGATGACGGAGGAATGAGGCGAGTTGCAAATGGCATCGTCGGCACGCCTTTCGGAGTCAGCACGGTTACAAATGCTTCACCGATTCCAAGCGTCGTAAGCGTTTCGGTAATGTCGTAATACGGAGTCTTGGGAAATGTTCTGGCCGCTGCTGTGAGAGCCTTGTCATCATCGGCCGTAAACGCTCTCAGTGCATGCTGCACTCTGTGCCCGAGCTGTCCCAGTACGTTCTCAGGGATGTCCTTGGGACTCTGGGTGATGAAGTAGACGCCGACTCCCTTTGATCGAACGAGTCGCACCACCTGCTCGATCTCGTCGAGCAGCGCCTTCGTTGCATTGTCGAACAGCAGATGAGCTTCATCGAAGAAGAAGGCAAGCTTCGGCTTGTCTACGTCTCCGATTTCAGGAAGCTGGTGATAGATCGTCGCGAGCATCCACAGCATGAACGTGCTGAAGAGCTGCGGCTTGTCCTGAACGTCTGCAAGCTCGAGAACGCTGATCAGACCGCGGCCATCGCGTTCCACCTGCATGAGATCGTTGATGTCGAACTCCGGCTCTCCAAAAAACGCCTCGGCTCCCTGCTGTTCGAGCTCGACCATTTCCCGAAGCAGAACTCCGACAGTCGCTTTCGACATTCCTCCGTAGCTCTTGAGCTCGTCAGCTCCGTCACCCGTCAGGTACTGCAGAACAGAACGAAGATCGGAGAAATCGAGAAGCAGCAGACCCTTGTCGTCGCAGTATTTGAAAACCAGCGACATGACACTCGCTTGCGTCTCGTTGAGGTTGAGAACTCGCGACAGGAGCAGCGGACCAAACGACGAAACGGTCGCTCGGAGTTGAGCCCCATGCACTCCAGTCAGGCTGAGGAACTCGACCGGAAATGGAGAGGCTTTCCAGCTATAGCCCGTTTCTTTCGCACGGGTAGCGATCCTGTCATTTGAGTCTCCTGGAGCGCCGAGACCGGACAGGTCACCTTTGATGTCTGCCACGAACACGGGAACACCCGCCGCAGAGAGCTGCTCGGTGATCAGTTGAAGAGTCCTGGTCTTTCCCGTGCCCGTTGCACCGGCAATCAGACCATGCCGGTTCATCATCGAGATAGGGATGCTGACGAGAGGCTCAGGATCGCATTGTCCGTCGTGAACGACCGCGCCGAGTGTAACTGTATTTGCGGCCGGCGGAAACGCGGCTTTAGCTGCTTCAAGTACTTTCGCGTCCATAATCCTCTGTTCCTCGATCGTCCGCAGCAGCGGAGGGTTAATAACCAGCTCGGGCTAGACTAGCATTGGCATACGCTATGCGCCATACCTCCGGCCAACGCCTTATTCTGCAATAACTTCACTGTAATCATCGTAATGCGAAGCGATTCCGGTTACACGACATCGGTCTGGATGGACTCTACCGATGCGCCAGAACTTCCCCGCGTCACAGGCGACATGCGCACTCATGTGTGCATTGTTGGGGCCGGTATCGCCGGCATGACGACAGCATACCAGCTTGCCCGGGCTGGACGGGCCGTCATCGTCATCGACGATGGCCAGATTGGTGGAGGAGAAACCGGCCGCTCGACGGCACATCTCACCGCTGCTCTCGACGACAGGTACTATCGAATCGAGAAACTGCACGGATCGGAAGGCGCACAACTCGCGGCCGAGAGTCACGCAGCAGCCATCACGCGCATCGAGTCCATCGCTTCGCTCGAGGACATCGACTGCGACTTTGAGCGTCTAGACGGATATCTCATCCTCGGCGGCGATTCAACAAAAGACGATCTGGAGCGCGAGCTCGACGCTACTCACAAGGCGGGCCTCGTAGACACGCAATTACTCGAGCGCGCGCCTGTCGATTTCTGGGATACAGGGCCGGCTCTGCGTTTCCCGAGACAGGCGCAGTTTCATCCGCTCAAGTACCTGAACGGACTCGCACGAGCGATCATTCGCGACGGCGGCCAGATCTTTTCGTTCACCCATGCCGACAAGATCGAAGACGGCGAGCCGGCGAAGGTGACGACAAGCGACGGATACGTGATCCTCGCCGATTACATCGTCGTTGCGACAAACACTCCCGTGAATGACTGGGTAATTCTTCACACGAAGCAGGCCGCGTATCGCACGTTCGTGATTGGCGCGCGTGTTCCGCGGGGGTCAGTTCCAAGAGCGCTTTACTGGGACACCGCTGACCCATACCACTACGCTCGCTTGCACGAGGTCGATCCGCGGCTCGATCCGGCTGGACTGGATGAGATTCTCATCGTCGGCGGAGAAGATCACAAGACGGGACAGGAAGATGACGCGGAAGAACGATTCAGCAGACTCGAGTCATGGACACGCAAGCGCTTCCCGATGATCAGGAGTATCGATTTCCGCTGGTCAGGCCAGGTGATGGAGCCCGTCGATCACATGGCATTCATCGGAAAGAATCCGGGCTCCGACGAGCACATCTACATCGCGACTGGCGATTCCGGAAACGGCATCACACATGGAACGATCGCTGGAGTTCTTCTCACCGACCTGATTCTCGGTCGCAAGAATTCGTGGTCGAAGCTCTACGATCCTTCACGCGTTACGATCCGAGCGACTGGTGATTTCCTTCGCGAAAATCTGAATGTCGCCGGCCAGTACACTGATTGGGCAAAGAAAGGTGAAGTCAATTCGGTGGATCAGATCGAGCCCGGCACCGGTGCCGTGATGCGCCGCGGCATCAGGAAGGTCGCCGTGTTTCGCGACGAGCAGGGCGTGATCCACGAACGTTCTGCCGTGTGTACCCATCTTTACTGCATTGTCGACTGGAATTCGGCTGAGCGCACGTGGGATTGCCCGTGTCATGGATCGCGGTTCGATCCGTACGGAGCGGTCGTCAACGGTCCGGCAATTACGCCTCTTGGTGCTGTTGAGTCGGACTCCCCATCGTCACAATGATCTCGTGGTCGGCTCCATCACTAACCAGCTGAACGGGGCCTTCCACCAAAACACCGTCGAGCGTTGCCGAAGCGACACCTCGCTGAGCGCCTGAAGGATTCTTCACCAGAATCGAGTACTTGCTGTCGCCGTGCCGGTACTCGATGGAGAACTCCTTCCAGCTCGACGGGATGCACGGATCCATGTCGATCGTTTCGCCTCGTTTTCTGAATCCGAGAATTGCTTCAAGGCCGACACGATACAGCCAGCTCGCTGATCCCGTATACCAGGTCCAGCCACCGCGACCGACGTGGCCCTCGGCAGTGTAGACATCGGCCGCAACGACATACGGCTCGACCTTGTACTGTGCCACCGCTTCCGGCGTCAGCGCATGCGTTACCGGATTGACCATCTGGTACAATTGCATCGCTCGATCGCCATCTCCGCTCAGTGCCGTCGCCAGGACGGCCCACAGTGCGGCATGAGTGTACTGTGCGCCGTTTTCGCGCACGCCCGGCAGATATCCCTGGATGTAGCCCGGATCGTGTTTCGAATTATCGAACGGCGGAGTGAGCAGCATGATCAGTCGAGCATCCTCACGAACGAGGTGTTCATTCAACGCTCTCATCGCGCTGCGGGTTCGCTCAGGATCTCCAGCGTGCGATATCACGCTCCAGCTTTGCGCGAGAGAATCGATCTTGCAATCATCGCTGGTGCTCGACCCGAGCGGTGTCCCGTCGTCGAAGTATGCGCGTCTGTACCACTCGCCGTCCCACGCTGAGCTCTCAATCGCGGCACGATAGTGTTCTGCCTGCTGCTTGAATTCGGCGGCAGTCGCCTTGTCATCCCTTGCTTCTGCGTGCTCGGAGAATTTCGAGAGTGTTACGATCAGGAACCATGCGAGCCATACGCTCTCTCCCTTGCCGTGCACACCGACTCTGTTCATGCCGTCGTTCCAGTCGCCGGATCCGATCAACGGAAGGCCATGTTCTCCAGTCGTGCAGGCTTTCCGCAAAGCACGAACACAATGTCCATAGATTGTTTCCGTGATTTCTGAAACCTGAGGCAGATCGTAGAGCTCCTGCTCGTCCGCATTCAGCAGTCGCATCTTGATGTACGGAACTGTTACGTCGAGCAGCGACTTGTCCTCCGTCAGGCTTAGATAATGGTTCACCACGTAGGGCAGCCAGACGAGATCATCAGAGAATCGCGTGCGAACACCGCGACCGCTTTGAGGATGCCACCAGTGTTGCACATCGCCCTCTTCGAACTGGCGTGAGGCACTTCGCAGGATGTGCTCTCGCGTGATATCCGGCTCTGAATACGCGAATGCCATCACATCCTGAAGCTGGTCTCTGAATCCGTAGGCGCCGCTCGACTGATAAAGCGCTGACCTTGCCCACATGCGGCACGACAGAGCCTGATACAACGCCCACTGGTTGACTACCAGATCGAACGACGGCTCCGGAGTTTTGACCGAGATCTTTCCCAGTCGAGCACGCCACACGCGAGCGGCATGATCTATTGCTGCGTTTGCCGCTTGAGGCGACAGATAGCGCTTGATCAACGCGTTGGCTTCGTCGTCTCCGTCACCCGCCCCAAGCACGATCGCAATCTCTCGTGTTTCACCAGGCGCGATCTCGATTCGTGTCTGAAGCGCGGCACAGGGATCGATCGTATCCCCAATATCTCCGCTCAGAATTTCACGCCTCATTGCCGCTGGAGCTGACAACTCACCGTTTCTTCCGATAAACTCTCTGCGCCCGGCACTGAAACTCGTCACCTTCTCACTCATCGCCGAGAACGCGACTTGATTGGCGAACTGTGGATCGAAATAGTTTCTCGCCATCATTGCTTGACCGCTCGCGGACATTTCAGTTCGGACATGCGGCTGAGTCTTTTCCCGATCGACACCAAGCACCCACTCGAGATAGCTCGTCACCGTAAGCTTCCGGGAACGCGGTCCGTGATTCGTTATCGAAAGGATCTGAAGCTTTACTGGATCCTTTTCCGGCATTCCCATTCGCAGGTTCGTCTCGATCTCTTCATGCGAATTGTGAAAGACCGAGTAGCCGGCGCCGTGACGAACCGTGAAATGCGATTTCTCACGCACCGGCTCCGGTGTTGGAGACCAGACTTTCCCATCATCATCGTCGCGAATGTAGATGCACTCGCTTGCAGGATCGCGAACCGGATCGTTCTGCCATGGCGTGAGACGATAGAAGTAGCTGTTTGCTGCCCAGCTTACGCCGGTACCGGCTTCGCTGACGATGAAGCCGCCCGCAACATTGCCAATGACATTTACCCACGGGGCAGGCGGGAGATTCTCTCCAGTGAGATGTATCTCGTATTCATGATCTGCGTTGAATCCGCCGATACCGTTGAAGTGAGCAAGTTCTTTTCGCGGCTCTTTGTCTTCGTTTGATCGAGCGGCTTTTGCCGGAGTAATTGTCGGCACTCCAGACGTCTGCTGATTCGCAGCCGATTGTTCTTTCGCCGGAGCAATCGAGTCGACAGCCGCCTGTTCTGCCGCAGCATGGACGGCCTGTATCTGCCCCGTTGTGAGGTACTGATCGTCGACGTTCGGGAATTCGAGGAAGTTGCCGAGACCCAATCCATCGCAATCAACCTGAATCCGTGCGATCGAATGCAGCAGCATGATGTCTTCCGGCTTCAGAATGTCCGTTCGCCGAATGAACACACCGCCCGGTCGATCGAGCAAGCCTGATTCACTCGATGCCATCACTATCGACAGAAGCTCATCGTTCAGCTCCTGCAGATACGTCGGCGGATGCTCGTTCAATATCACGAGATCACACGCGATTCCCTTGAGCCTCCAGTAGTGATGCACATTGAGAAGCTGCCGCACGCTCGGCAGACCGTCCGCTGATTCGAGGGTTGCGAGCAGGATTGGCATGTCGCCCGAGATGCCCATTCCCCACAGCTCAGGCTGTCCCAGCTTGTTGTCGCTTCCCTTCGCCGCGAGCCCCTTGAATCCAGGATGCGCGTAGAGCAGGTGACCGGCAAGTTCCTGATACAACGCGGCATCGGCTGGTGTAATGCCGAGCTCCCGAAGCTCCGCCTGCGCATGTGCCCATGACAAATCGAGTGCTCGTCGTGCGCTGTACGCATCATGATATAGGTCTGCGATCTGGACTGCCTGCTCGCGGTCGTCCGCCATGAAAGTCGTGAATGTCACTTCCGCAGATCCGCCTGGTGGAACTTTCACCCGCGTTCTCAGCGAGAAAATCGGGTCGAGAACGGCGCCTGTAGTTCCAGACAACACGCCATCCGTGTCGAGCGCAGCGGGATTTCGCGCAGATCTTCCGCGACCGATGAACCGCGCTCGGTCTGTCTCGCAGCTGACGACATTGTCATATGATGGCGAGTTCGTACCGGCAGTCGGCGCGGAACCTCGAACGGCAACGACATGACCACACCACGTCGGCTTGTCGGTAGCCGATCGGGGACGACGCATCGCCAGAATCGCGGCACTTCCAGGCAGCCACTCCGTTTGCACGAACAGATTCCCGAATGCTGGATGCGCGTGATCCGACTCGAGAGTCGCAATTACGACCTCCATGTAACTTGTGAGCTCGATCTCGCGCATTGTCTGCGAGTGATTGGTCACGATGATCTTTCTTACTTCAGCAGCTTCACCAGGGGCGACAGCGATTTCCATCAATGTCTCGACGTCATCGTCACGCCGGTGGAACGTCGCACGATCGCTCGCGAACAACACGCTATACCAGAATGGATCGACGCAAACTGGCTGGTATGCCGCAGACCATACCTTTCCGTTGTCGATGTCCTTCAGGTAGCACCACTGTCCGAAATCGTCTCGCGTGCCATCGTTACGCCAACGGTTGATGGCAAGATCGCCATACCGGCTCATTCCACTTCCGGCATTGCTGACGATGGTCGTATACGGAATGTTCCCCAGCAGCGTCACCCGGGGTTGCGCTGTGTTCGGTGTGTCGAGCTCGCGAACTGCCGGTTTTTCAGTCTCCGTCGGAACGCGCATCAGCTCGTCCTGCGCCTGCACATCCTGCAGAACGAGACGACGCGGAATTCTCTCCTGAAGAAGCAACTCGGCTGATCTTACGATTGGGTCTGCATGGAATCGCAACTGCCACACATTTCCGTGCAGTGCGTTGTCGAACGCGACCAGACTCATTCCGATGTGGTGAGCCATGTAGGCGCCGATCACAGCCTTTCTGGAGCCGGGCGTCGGACGCGTGTAGTCGATCGCGTCTCTGAACCCGTAAGGCCCGAGAGCACCCTCCGCCTCGAGAACGGCAAGATTCCGCACTGCCTGATGTGGTTCGACCATCATTGCCAGAATAGACGCATACGGAGCGACGACGAGCTCGCGTTTCAAACCTCGCTTGAGCGCCAGCTCCGGAACACCAAACCCGCGGTACTGATACGTGAGAACCCGATCGCGAACATTGTACGCCGATTCCGAGATCCCCCACGGAATTCCCCGCTCGGCTCCGTATGCAATGTGCTGTCGAACTGCGCCGAGATAAGTCTGGCTCAGGAGAGTTGAGGGGAACGTTCGCAACACGAGTGAAGGCATGAGGTACTCGAACATGCTTCCGCTCCATGAGATGAGCGTTCGAGTTCCTCCTGCGGCGGTAAGAGTTCTGCCAAGCCTGAACCAATGGTCGACAGGCACATCGTCCTTCGCGATCGCCATGAATGACGACAGCCGGGCTTCCGACGCGAGCAGATCGTAGTACGAGTTGTCGAATGCGTTTGCCGATGGAGAGTATCCGATCGAGAAGAGCTTTCGCTTTTCGTCAAACAGAAACTTGAAATCCATCTCGAGCGCGTACGAGCGAGCGCGCTCGCTGAGCGCTCGCAGGCGCAATGTCTGATCGGGTGTACAGTCGACTTCTCTTATCGCCTGCAGACATGCCTGCTTCAGCGCGACCAGATGACCAGCGAAGTTTCCGCTGTCTACTGTCGAGATGTACTGCGGCTCGAGTACATGCAGATCACGCAGGTCGTACCAGTTATAGAAGTGGCCATGGAAACGCCTCATTCTCTCGAGCGATCTGAACACACGCTCCAGCCGCTCGATCATCGATTCGAGATCAATGAATCCCATGTCCCTCGCTGATACGACCGACAACAGCTGCAGGCCGATGTTCGTCGGCGAGGTGCGGGGCGCAATAATCGGCTCCGGATCTTCCTGGAAGTTGTCGGGCGTGAGCCACTGCGTTCCTTCGTTCACGAACTCTTCGAAGTACTGCCAGTGCAGCTTCGCATACCTCAGGGTTACCTGCCGCTCCGTTTCCGTCAACCGCAGCTCGGTCGGCGTTGCCGGCGCACTGAGCGAGTACGCAATCGCCGGCGAAATGAGCCAGAGAATAACGAGCGGAAGCGTTGCACCTACGCTCATCGTCAACCCGAGTGGCGCACCCGAAGCCACAACCATCATCGCCATCACGAGAACGAGCAGCACGCTAAAAAACGTGACCGGCCACATTCGGCGCCAGCCCTCGAGGCGTGAACCGCTCGCCATTGACCGCTCGACCTGGGAAGCAGTCTGCCACTCAAGCAGATTACGTTTTGATACGAACAGTCGAATCAGTGTGCGGATGATCGCGTCAGCGCTGACAACTGCCTGGTGCGGAAGGAACGTTACCGACAACACCCATTGTTGAAAGCTTACGCCGGCGTCACGTCCAACTGCTGCGTAGTATGCCGGCCACGACTGGTCGAGCGGTGGACGCACAACAGAAAGCAGAATCGAGAAGAGCCACGGTGCGGCGATCGCAAGCAGAACTACGCCCGTCCAGAATAGCGGCGTGCCGGGCAGTATGAACCAGCCGACGATGAGCAGAACGAGCAGCGATATCTCGACAACACTACGACGCAGATTATCAAGAATCTTCCATCGCGATATGGCCGAGAGCCGGTTTTGCGTCGGTCCATTTGGACCTGGAACCGTCGGCCCGAGCCACTGCAGCAGCTGCCAGTCACCACGAATCCAGCGGTGCTTGCGCCGCGTGAACGTGAGGTACCGCGCGGGATAATCGTCGTAGACCTCGATATCCGTCGCGAGGCCTGCGCGTGAGTATGCGCCTTCGATCAGGTCATGGCTGAGAAGGGTGTTCTCGGGAAATCTCCCGTGCGTCGCTTTCTCGAAAGCGTCGACGTCGTAGATACCCTTACCCGTGAAGCTTCCTTCGGAGAAAAGATCCTGGTAAACGTCCGAGACTGCGGTCGTATACGGATCGACACCGGGGTGGCCCGAGTGAATCGCCGCGAAGTGTGACGCATGCGCACTTGTGAGCGAGACGCCAACACGCGGCTGGAAAATCCCATAGCCTCGTACGATCCGCCCGAGGTTTGGATCGTAATCAGCCTTGTTCAATGGATGCGCAATCGTGCCCGTCAACATATGCGCAGCATCGCGCGGCAGTACCGTGTCGGAATCCAGCGTTATGACGTAGCGAACATCCTTCAGCGGAGCGGCATTACCGATAATCCACGGAAAGGCATCGGCGCCATCGCCCCTGAGAAACCGATTGAACTGGCCGAGCTTTCCGCGCTTCCGCTCCCAGCCCATCCAGACGCCCTGCTTCTCGTTCCAGAGCCGCTTGCGATGAAACAGAAGAAAGACATCACCCCCGGAACGCGGATACTTGAGATTGAGATCGGCAATTCCGTTCTCCGCCGCCGTGATTATCTCATCGTCCCTGGCAGTTGTCTCTGTTGAAGCATCTGTGAAGTCACTGAGGATTGCGAAGATGAGATTCTTATCCCGGTTCGCGAGATACTGTACCTCGATGTGCTCCAGCGCTTCGCCAACCGCTTTCACGCTCCCGAACAGCGTTGGCACAACCACCGCTGTTCTGCAATCGGCGGGGATTCCAATCTCCATGAAATCGAGCTTTGGCAGAATGTGCGGCGGCATCAGCAGCGTTACGAGCTGATTGACTACGCTGATAGCGATCTCGTTGAGCGGTATCAGCGCAAAAAAGAGAACAGCAATCAGTTGTCCCACTGTTGCATTCGACAACTGCTCGGCAAGAAGCCAGAGCAACAAAAGCGTTCCAGTAGCAATTCCACCGAAGTAGAGAGCCGTTGGGTGACGCTGCGTCCAGCGATAGAATTTCTCGCTGAGCGGTGGCGTGTATCCCGTCGCCTGTTCGAGCTCCAGCCTGCCCTTGTCGATGAGATAGTAGCCGACGTGACCGAGCTTTTCGTCACCTTGTCCATGGCCCTGAACCGTGAGACCGAGGGCGATGTTGGCGACGTCCTCTTCAGGACGCGTGGTGAGCTTGGCGATGTGCTCGACGACGTGTCGGTAGTGATCGCGCGTCCCGAACGTCATCTTCGGATAGTGACCCGACAGGTCTTTTCTTAGAATCTTTTCCGTCGCACTCTGGCTCTCGACGAATTCTTTCCAGTCCAGTCTGGCAATCGCACGAAGACTTGTAATGCAATTGGAGACGGTGATCTGGGTCAGCGCGATCATCCGGTTTGATCGCGTGACTGCTACTTCAGCACTTGGACCGTCTTCAGCTATCCACTGCTCGAGCCACACGAGCGGCGTGAAGTTCACCTGATAGCCGCGGATCTGGTGCAGGAACCTCGCTACGAAAGTGGGGCTGAATCCCGGATGGTTGTTGATGAAGTTTTCGAGCGCCGCTGACAGCGCTTCGGATGACTTGTCGTTGGCGGCCATGATTCCGGCTGCCCAACGATCGGCTTCTTCGACTTCATCGAGTCGAGATGCGACTCGCAGCGACATCCGCCGAATGTTCTCCACAAGCCCGAGTCGCAGCATTGTCGGTATCGCCCACAGCTCTCCCATCTTGAGCGCCGTGACCCTCTGATACTCCCGGACAAAGAGCGTGATATTGTCGAGCGAGAGATGCCCTTCAGTGTGCGCGATCAGCTCGATTGCGATGTCGTACACTCGCGGATAGTCTGCGAGCATCCCCGTCGCGAGCTTTGGCAGTTCCTGGTAGTAGCCGCCCGGAAGATTTGTACGAATCTCCCTGATGTGCTCCTGAACTATGTAGGAGTTATCGAGAAGCCATTCGCCCGCAGGACTGATGTCGACGCCACGGTCGGCTGCGTCGCTGAGCCTGTCCCGCACTTCCTCGAGCACGACTCGCGTGTCGTCGAGCCGGTCGAGCAGAGGACCATGACCCCTCTGCTTCTTCGTCGGGAGAAGCTTATGCTTCCGGGCGCTGCTGCGCGCATGCTTCGCAAGGCGGTCTGCACCGAAGACTTCGCCGCGGATTGGGCCTACGAGCTTCCTGTCCGTTCCATCACCGGAACGCCGGAACAGCTGCAGAATTCTTTCAGTTGCGCTTTTCGGTGGAATTGCTGTTGCCACGAATTATCGGAGTGCCAGAGATATGCCGGAAAGCTACCTGCCCTGACGGTCTTCCGGCCCTACGATCATGAACGTACCCGTACCGTGAGCGTAGAGCTTTCCGCTCGCATCGGTTAAGCGTCCCTCCGCCGTAGCAGACCTCTTTCCCAGATGAATCACCTCTCCCGAACAGGTCAGCTTTCCCGAAGCGATCGTAATTGGCCTGATGAAGTTCGTTTGCAGTTGAAGAGTTGGCGCCGCATAACCAGGAGGTAACAGACTCTGAACAGCACAGCCAAGAGCGGAATCGAAGAGCGTTGCCGCCAGGCCACCATGAGCAACGCCGAGAGGATTGTAGTGAAACTCCTGGGGTTCTACCGTGATCGTGACCCTGCCCTCGTCGATTTCATCGAGAGAAAACCCAAGTAGCAGCGACAGCGGCGGCGGCGGGGCATCACCGCGCGCCATCGCGCGCAGATACTCGATGCCCGTGAGTGTCGTGGCTGCAGTAATCCCGAGCGAAGGGTCTCTCCACGTAACCGTCCGTGTTCGATTCATTCAGTTAAGATCTCTCACGCAACCAATAGCGCCAGATGTATCTCGCCAACGCGTTTCGATCGACGCCAATGAGATGACACCCTGCCAGAGGCCGACAGGGTGTCCATTTGGTCCGGTGGTGCTGTTTTTAGTTTCCGCTCAGGCTTTTCATCACCTGGTTTCGATAGGCCTGGCTCGCGTATATCGCGACTGGACGCCGAGTTGGCGCGTCGCAGCGACAAGCCAGCCGCGGCTGCAATGAGACCACGGCTGCTATTGTTCAATATGCTTGTCCTGATTCGTTGTCATTTGACATCTCCTTTGTGTTACTGTCCAGAGATTACAAGTACACGAATCATGCCCCGCATATATTGATCAATCCCGGGAACAATGGAACATTTTCGAGTTCCGGGAACATCCCGAATTCGGTGTTCATTTTTCGATGGAATGCGCTCTCGAGCAGTCCTAGATTGCGGGCCATGACGACCACACAACTGCCTTCTACGGCCAAGATGTATACGGCCTTGAGCGAACGAGACAGCACGTTCGACGGCGTTTTCTTCGCAGCCATTCGCACCACCGGAATTTTCTGCCGCCCCGGATGCTCAGCAAAAAAACCGCGGCCCGAAAATGTCGAGTTCTACCCGTCGGCAAAGGACGCTCTGATCGCAGGCTATCGTCCGTGCCTGCGCTGTCATCCACTGGAGCCGAAAGGAGCAGCACCTGAGTGGATCGAAAGATTGCTGCAGCAGGTGGAACAGAATCCGTCACGTCGATGGAAGGATCAGGATCTTCGCGAAGCGCGGTTCGATCCCGCTCGCGTTCGCCGATGGTTTCTGCGTAACCACGGTCTGACGTTCCAGGCCTATCAGCGAGCTCGCCGACTGGGGCTTGCCTTCGGCCAGATCCGGCTGGGCGAAAAGTGGGAAGGTGCCGCATACACGCACGGGTTCGAGTCTACAAGCGGCTTCCACGAAGCGTTCACCCGGACCTTCGCCACAGCCCCGAACAAGGTCTCAAATGTCGCTCCCGTCGTGATCACTCGGCTTCTCACTCCACTCGGGCCGATGATCGCCGGTGCTACTGCCGAAGGAGTATGCCTCCTCGAGTTCGCCGACAGGCGAATGCTGGAGACACAACTCGAGAGGGTAAGAAAATGGTTCAGAAGCCCGACCGTGCCCGGCACTAACGCACACATCGAGCACCTGAAGATGGAGTTAGATAAATATTTTACCGGAGATCTGCACGACTTCACCGTCCCCCTCAGGCTACTCGGTACCGAATTCCAGGTAGCCGCCTGGAATCAGCTCCTCGAGATTCCATATGGTAACACCATCAGTTACGAGGCCCAGGCGCGTGCAATGGGTCGGCCCGGTGCTCAGCGCGCGGTTGGAAAAGCCAATGGCGACAACCGAATCGCCATTGTCGTGCCGTGCCACCGCGTCGTAAAACAAAACGGAGACCTCTGCGGATACGGCGGCGGACTGTGGCGAAAGAAATTCCTGCTCGATCTCGAACAGGGACAGCGAGAGCTAGGTAACTGATCGAGCTGGATCGTTTTTCCAGACCACATACGAATAGACAAAAAGGAAAACGACCGTCACGAGAGCGGAACAGAACAGAACCTTGAACGTGAGTGCCGGCGCAGCCAGCGCCGTCAGAACGGAGATCGCCCCCACCGCCATGAACAGGTAGCCACCCACGCGGTGGGTTTGCTCCCAGGAGAGATCACTGGAAAGCGTCCACGGTGTCCTGATCCCGACAAACCAGTTGGACTGAAGCCTGGGAAGCACCATCCCCATGACGATGAAGAGCAACCCGATCCCGGCAGGCAGAATTCGCTCGAGCGAAATCGCACGACCTGTCGCTGCTCCGAGCACCAGCATGTGAACGCCAAGCAACAGCACCATCACGGCGATGATTATCGTCTCGTATGCACCCATGAAGTTCGCGTAGTTGGCGCGACGTGGATCGATAAGCGGTATCGCCCGCATCAACACCCACGTACCCGCAAGAATGAGCGGCATCATCCACGCTCCCCAGAACCGGCTCGACCAGCCTGTGATTTCTCCCGACATGTTCCAGTGTGTTGGAATCCTCTCGGGAAGCTGCGGATACATGATCACCGACGCAGCCATTGCAACAACCACTATCAGAACAGGGATCCATTTGCGCATCTGAACCTCCATGACTGAACCAGATGGTGCATTCGAATCTACGGCTGCGCAGTATGCGCTGAGCCAGAACTTGTTTCAGGACCTCGATTTCTTCTCATCAATAGTACACCGAGCAGAATCGCGCCACATGTAATTGCCGCATCAGCAACGTTAAACGTATAGAATCGTACGTTGCCAACTCCGATGTCGATGAAGTCGACAACTCCGTGCGCGAACATCACTCGATCAGTCAGGTTGCCGAGCGCCCCTGCTGCAACGAGAGCGAGCGCCGTCGCCGATCCTGTCCCGGCGGCAGGTGTGCGACGATACAAAACTCCCAGCACAACCAGCACTGCCGCCGCAATCAATGTGAACCCAACTCTCGAATAAGCGCCGAGACTCAAACCCATTGCTGCATTCTTATTGTAAGCGAGTGTGAGTCTGACGGCATTACCAAGTATTTCGTGAGGCGTATACATGGGAGGAAGAAAATCTTCCGCCCAGCGTTTTGTCCCGAAGTCGAAAAGAAACACGACGACAAAAGTCGGCCAGAACGCGAGACCTTTGGCGCCCGATAGAGCGAAATCGTGAGAACTTTCCATGTCACAAGAATAATCGCGAGGTTTCCTTTGTGTCTGCAGAAAATCCAGCCTGCACCTTTGCAGGGAAAGTGTGGCTCGAAGCAGCTCCCCAATCGCGTTGGGGACGTGTCGTTCTAATTGCTGCGCTTCTCACCGGCATTGGGCTTCGCCTCGCTCGCTTTCTCGAGAATCGCCCGCTCTGGACGGATGAAGCAAAGCTCGCCCTGAATATCGGTCGCCGTGATTTTGTCGGTCTGCTTCAACCGCTCGACTACAACCAACTCGCTCCCGTTCTTTATCTCTGGCTGCTGAAGACAGGAACGTATCTGCTCGGCATGCATGAGTGGGTGCTGCGACTGCCATCGTTGGTCGCCGGCGTTCTGATGATACTCCTCGTCTGGTTACTCGGGCGACGCGTGTTGTCGGAGGTCGGCGCTTTGGTCGCGGTGGTGTTGACTGCGACAGCACCGCTGCTCGTGGCGTACGCGGCCGAGGCAAAACCATACGAGATCGATGCCTGCGTAACCGCAATTCTGTTGTTGTTCGCCCTCCGCATGCACGAGCACGATGACACCCGACGGCGCCTGACGCTCGGCCTCGTTGGCATAGCCGGCATTGGGTTTTCCGTTCCGGCATTGTTCGTCCTCGGAGCTATTACAGGCGCACTCCTGCTTTCCTCATGGCATCGTCGAAGCGGGAAAGCAGCTATCACGACCTTCATCTGGGGCGTGATCTGGT
>JADGQR010000087.1 GCA_017881685.1 Gemmatimonadaceae bacterium | reverse complement strand
CGGCGACGTGAGCATTTCCGAGCTCATTGAAAAGACTCGTGAGTTCGGCAGACTGATCAGGCGCGAACGTCGACTCTTTGTGCGCCCCGTCGCTATTGCCATTGCTCTTGGGCTGCTGGTCGCTTTCGCCAGCAAGAAGGAGTACTCGGCGAGCACTAAGCTGTTGCCCTACAGAAATCCGGCCGGCTCCGGCGGACTGTCCGGCCTGGCTGGTCTCGCGGGGATTCGCCTTCCGACAGGTGCTGAGGACCAGACGATCACGGCCGATCTCTGGCCGGTTATCGCCAAGACCCTGGACTTCCGGATTTCAGTTGCTGAAACACCGCTTCGGTTTGCGACGACCGGACAGCCTATCACGATGGTGCAGTACTTCAAAGATCATCAATCCATGCTCGACGCTGCATCCGGCTCTTTGGGGGCTCTGCGGTACTCGGTGGTATCGGCCGCGACCGGCGCACGTTCATCGAGCGTCGCGACCATCACCGGCGCGAACGGCGAACCGCTGCGAACCTTTGACAGTCAGTATCTGAAGATCGTCCAGAGTATGGATGATCGTCTGCTCGTCAGCATAGACAAGAAGACGTCTGTGATCTCCATCACTGGCGTCATGCCGTCCCCATATGCGGCGGCGGATCTCGTTCAGACCGCGTCCGAGCGACTGATGCAACGCATCATCGACTATGAGGCGAAGAAGGCGGGCGAACAACTCAAATTCATCGAGGAGCAGTACTCGCAGGCCAAGTCACGATACGAACAGGCCCAGCAGAACCTCGCTGTTTTCGCGGACCGCAATCGCGCGCTGGTCAGCCCTCTTGCGCAGGTCGAACGCGATCGCCTGCAGAGCGAGTTTAACGTTGCGGCCGAAGTCTACCAGCAACTCAGTGGTCAGCTGCAGCTCGCGCGAATCAAGAAGAATCAGGACACGCCGGTGTTTACTGTGCTCGAACAGGTGACTGTTCCAAATCAGCGAAGCAGCCCCAACCGCAGCCGCATCCTCCTTCTGGCACTTTTTGCCGGCCTCGCGGCTGGTGTGGCGCGCATTCTCTATACACGCTATCGTCCTGCCGTCTGAGTGCTTTCTCCTTGGGCTAGTCGCTAGCGACGCTGCGGCGCGACCGTCAGGCCGTGAGTGGGATCAAAAACAGGTGCACGCGGCTGGTGATGGGAATACTCATGTTGTACTCTTCAGGCTCCTGGTCGTCCTTCCACTGAACCCAGGCTTTGTAGCTCTTTATATCAATCAGCCGGAATAGGTCTTCCACTGATGCGCCGTATTGATGAAGGAGTTCGACGTGCACTTCGATTTCAAGCTTAGGACGCGTTGACAGTATCGCTTTTGCTCCCTGTAATACCTGCAGCTCAAATCCCTCAACGTCGATCTTCAGAAATGTAGGATTTAAATAGCCATAGTCGTCCAAGCGAGAAACCCTGACAGTTACACCTTTGCCAGTGGACGAAATTCCGGAACTAGCTTCATCGAAAGTAATTGTGCCCGCTTTTGCACCGGCGGCCTCCATCTTGGGGATAACGTTGCTCAGACGGTTTAGCCGAACGTTCTGCTCCAAAATCTCGAAATTCGATTGGAGGGGTTCAAATGTTACCACCTTTCCGCTGTCTCCCACCCAGTTTGACAAAAGAATTGCCGAGCAGCCATGATGCCCACCACACTCCAAAACAACATCGCCTTTCTGAATCAGTTGGTCTCTGACGAATCTCATTTCGCGCCACACCGGATTGTTGATGCATACGCGGTCGTACCAGTTTCGACCTGTCCGATCTCCAATCAGGAAATCAAAGAAGACACCCTCCATCTCTTTCTTGATGACGTATGGCTTGAAAAACCGACCGCCATGAAGATATGGGTAGGCAGCCCGGCTCAGCCTCTGCGCCACAGGACCTGGCAAGAGTTTTTTTATAGTATGAACCAGATTCATGCTACTCTGCCTCTCGGCAGTGACAAAAAAAGGTCGACTGTTTCAACTCGGCGATACGCGCACTTCGGAGCTTTGAGCGGAGAGAGACGTGGCACCCGCTGTTTGGCCGGAGAACCTCAGCACTCTCGCGGCATGCACCAAGAGCAGCACCGGCACGAGATTCTTCTCAATCAGATTCAGATCTGAGAACACTGAGGTCTTCAACGTGAGGATGCTCGCCGCGCAACAATAGACATATACGGTGAGTCCCCACCACCGATCCCCGTAACGCAAGAACCAGCGCACGATGTAGGCGAAGAACACACCGTTAATCAGACTGCGCAGCACCAAGTCCGCCTCTCCTCCCCAGATCGCGCTGTCGGCGATCGGCCCCAACGTGAATGGTGCCCATTCAGCCTGCGGGTAATAGTTGCGTGTGTACCACTCCGCGGGGTTCCATCGCGTAAAGTCACCGAACGTAAACAACGAGATGAAGTCATTGAAGAACATCGGCCATTCGCGAGGAGGCAATGCCCCTGCGGCTCGTTCCGCTTAGAGATGGAAACCTGGGAAGAAGACCGAGATAAACTCCCCGGCGGGCTTCAATCCCTCGTCCGCGATCACGCTCCGGGCGGAACTAAAGTCGTCGAGCATACGAACGAGCTCTATCGCGGAAAACAACACCGCTAGGCCTGCACAGGCGAGAAGGCCCCATTTCAGGGAGATCTTCTTTACGGTGTAGTGATAGAGAATGATCGCCTCAAGGATCACGAGCAGTGCCTGGATCCTTGCACCTAAGGAATAGACGATCTCGTGCATGCAGATCGCCGCCACCACCACCGGAATGATCAGCTTGTATTTCTGGTAGTTTCGGAACAGAAAGACGAGCAATACGCAATAGAGCCCGAGGCTCATCCGAACGCAAACGGACACGAACTTGTGTTGCAACCACGGCAAGTGGTCGTACCGCAGGTAGCTATCGTAGTAGGACTCGACGGGCGCCGATAACAAGGTCATACTGGCCAGCGACACCGCGATCAAGATCGCCACAAACACCAGCGTACGGTCATCCCGGTCCTGCCCCTCCACGATCGCGGGCGCTTGCCATGTCACACGGCCGCGCAGAAGGAGGTATCCTGAGGCGACGCCACTCTCGAACAGGACCTGTCGCCACAGATGCGTTCGGAGTTCGGTCGATTCTGGCAACAACTGGTCGAGCGGACCGCCCTGATAGAAGCTTGCCGTCATGAACGCAACCGCGGGCACCACCGTATATGCCACGATGAGCCCGACGTACAGGAAACCCAGCTCGCCGAAGATGTTCTCGCCAAGCTGCCGCTGGAGGATCAACCAGAACATCGCGAACACGAGGATTGACGCCAGGGTCGGTGCGAGATACGTCGCCGCATCCTCCGGCAGTACGACCGCGAACACGGCACCGAGACCCCCGATGAGCGTCAGCAGCAGCACCGCCGCGGCGAGTGGTTGTCGTTTAGTCAGCATGCCGTGATCAAGCGAACGGGCCGTAGGGTTCGGAGAGTCGGCCACGAGTCATGGCCTGGTCTCGGCAGGCGCTGCCTGTATCCACTCCGATTCACTTGGGAACGGCGCACCCTTCCGCACCGACAACATCCGATAGCGCGCGGAGTTTGTTATAGCCTTCCAGAAGGTGGACCCGGTAAGCGAGGCGGACATTGCGTGAGCAAAGTAAGCGAAGTACGCAGCGTCGAAAATATTCTCGATGCGCTGCTGGGTGGCATCAACGTACACGCGGCTCGGGCTAATTGCGTTCCCCTCGAGCGGCTTGCGCGTATTGCGTCGCGTACTCCGGACCCGCTCCCGGAAGAAATCCCCTAGGTCGTGATGTGTGGCGATCCCGTGCAGGATGGATAGCTCGCGTGCGATGCGGTCGTGCGCGAACAGTCCGTCTTGGACTTCCTCCAGCCCCTTCACCAACAAGCCGCGGAAATCAATATTCGGGAACACCCCGGGCCAGCCGGCCAAGTCCCGGGCCGTTAGCAAGTAGTCCGCGGTCATAAGTGAGATCAGCGGCGAGTATGGCTGCGAGCCGAGTTCTCGATGCATCGGTCGCCGAACGGCGGACTTGAAGAAGGCCTCCGACCGCTGCCGTGCTTGGTCGGTTCCCGCCAGATAGCCAAGTCCAGCGGACGTCGGCGAGAGCCCGTGCAGGGAAAATGGCGCACCCGAGAACGCGTACGATTCCACTTCGCCGGCGAGTACGATGCCGGAATATCCATCGGGCGTGGCACAGGCGTAGAACCGACCGTCGGCGGAGCGGCTGCGCACTCTGTCGACGAGCTTCGTCGAGGTCACGCCCTTCACGTAGAACATTGGCGATTCGATGTCCCCTACGTAGTGCAGTTCCCTCGCCTGTCGTTCCAGGAAACTACGCGACGTGATCACACGCTGGCCGGTCTGTAGTCGACCGCCCTTGATGTGCAGAACCAGCTGGGCCATCTCCATGCGGGTGTTCGCATAGTAGTACGCCGGCGCTGGCCAGGAAAGCATCTCCTGCTCCGTGTCACGAAGGACATCACGCATGCCACGGATACCGTAAGGCAGGAGTCCGTCGTCCCCCCCGAGGGCGATGACGTACCCGGGTTTCACCTGGTTGAGGGCGAACTCGAAGTTGTCGAGCATGCCGACACCGGGTCCCGGCGACACATAGCGGATCCTCGGATCCTTGCGAGAGGCATCCTCCACGACCTCGCGAGTATCGTCCGTGCTCCCATCATCCGAGACGATGACCTCAAGATTCTCGTAGTCCTGAAGTGCGCACGTTCGCAAAGTGTGATACGTGTAGCGAGCCCGATCTTTCGTTGGGATTATGACGGTGAAGCGCGGATTCGATTCTCTTATAGCCATAGTCAATTAGTACTCGATTCATCAACGGTCAATCGGCGGTTGCTGCGGACGCCACCGAATCCGAACAACACCGTCAACCCGAGCGCGCCGAGCCCGGTGACTGCCACCCATCCGAAGCCCGCCCATCGACCCAAATCCTGTGGGATCAGCCACCACGAAATGGCGGCCACGGGAAGCGTCAGCAGCAGCGGTGGCAACAGCACTACGCGATACCACTCGACGAGCTCGCCGACCAGCAAACGCCGGTGCATGAGCCACAATTCTATCGTGATCCCGGAGAGCCCGTGTATCACCCAGACGGTCGTCGCGCCGACGGTCCCAAAGGTCCGAATCGCGAACACCATGAGCGGCGCTCCTATTACTAATGCACTCGCGATCATGGATGCATGGAGACGCGTCCAACCGTTCGCCTGCTGGAAGGCAGCGGGCAGCCACGTTAGACCGGAGCACGAAACACCGATCAGCAGCCACTGGAATACCCTCGTGACCGTGTCCTCGTGGGTACCAAGCCAGGCCGTGAGGAGCTGGGGGGCAAACGCCCAGCCGATTACCGCCAACGGGATAATGCAAGCAGCGACCAGCTGGCAACTGCGGAAGTACTCGTCGCGCAGCCGCCCTTGTTTCCCCGCCGATACCAGCTCGGAATATCGCGGGAAGAACGCCCGGTAGAAGGGCTGAATTCCCAGCTGCAGCAGCCCGGTGGCGGTGAAAGCAATGGAGTACTTTCCGAGCTCGGAGGTCGGGAGCAGGGCGCCAATCATCAACCGATCCGTGTTCGACATCAATACTGCGGCGAGCGACGAGAACGCCATTCCCGCAGAATAGCGCCCCAGCTGCCGGACCAGGTCAAACCGAAACCCTGGCTGCGATTCTGGATGTGCGGGGATCATCTGCCACAGTGCCCGCCGAATCACTAACGTCTGAATCGCCGCCACGAGCCCCTGCGTCACGAAGAACCACGATAAGTCGGCCTTCCAGAGCACCACGACAACGCCGCCACCGTAGCGGAGGACGTTTCCAAAGGTCTGGAGGGCGTTCATACGCCCCTGCGCCTGAAGACCGGCGAGCCCGTTCGTGTACAGAACCGATGCAAACTGGAAACCCAGTGCGATCGCCATCAGCTGCAGGGCATGGGTCACAGAAGCGCTCGATAGCGTAGTGGACTTCAGCCAGTGCGCACCGATCCAGTTTGATGCAAGCGCGAAGACTAGGGCGAACCCCGCCGCCACTGTCCAGTAGAACGCCTCCAGTGTACGCACAAGATCACGCTTGAACTCGTCACCTTCCGGTCCAGCCGGTGCCCCGGCGAGTGCCCTCACTACGCTGGCTCCCATGCCCATGTCCAGCAAGCCGATCATCACCTGCATAACCAGCCATAGCCCCACGATCCCGTAGCCTTCGAGGCCAAGTCGCGAGACATACACGGGCGTCGCCAGAACGATCATGACTCCAGTCGAGACGCCACCGAGAAGGTTCCAGACGACGTTCCTCGCGGAGCGGTGGGATACGAACAATCCGGCCCAGGTCGAAACGACCTGGTTCACGCGCGATATCATCGCCACCACGCCCGTTCGCGGCGGAGCTGCAGTCGAATGTCGGGAACTGCAGGCTTGCTCGGTCGATCGTACGGCGGTGTCAGGGACCGCTCAGCCCCCATCGCCCACTTCAATCGTATCCATGGCGCCAGACCGTACGGTTAACGTAGTCGATATAGCTCAAGACCACCCGAACGATCTGTTTGGAGACCGGACCTGTCTGATAGTCCGGCACCACAGGGAATGTGCGCCGGTCGCGATCGTGCTGGCGCGTCACGACGCGAATCGCATCGAGGACGTGCCTGTGTGCGAGGCCACTCATGACGAGCGTGCCAACATCCATCCCTTCCGGCCGCTCGTGCGTGTCGCGGATCATCACCGCCGGCAGGTTGAGCAACGACGCCTCTTCGGTGATGGTGCCGCTATCCGACAACACACAGAAGCTCTCCATCTGGAGCTTGATGTAGTCGTTGAAGCCGAAAGGCGGCATGAAGCGGATCAGCGGATCGTGCACGGGTTCTCCGAGAGCTTCCATTCGCTTCCGCGACCGCGGATGCGTCGAGAAGATGATCGGCATCTTCCACTCCGCGGCCACCTCACGCAGCGTGCGCAGCAACTCGCGAAGGCGCTGCGGCGTGTCGACCGTTTCCTCGCGATGCGCGCTCACAATGAAGAACCGACCCGACTCCAGCCCGGTTCGCGCAAGGACGTCCGACGCCTGGATGCGCGGCATCGCGTACTCGAGCACCTCCCCCATGTGCGACCCGGTCTTGATGATCGTCTCGGGGCGGATCCCCTCGGCGATCAGGTACCGGCGCGCGTGCTCACTCAACACGATGTTGATGTCGCTCAGGTGGTCGATGACCTTCCGATTCAACTCCTCGGGCACGCGCTCGTCAAAGCACCGGTTGCCGGCCTCCATGTGGAAGACGGGGATTTTCCGCCGCTTTGCCGCGATGACGGCGAGACCGGTGTTGGTGTCCCCGTATAGGAGAAATGCCTCCGGTTGCTCGGCCGCGAGCACGTCGTCGATGCGCGAGATGACCTCGGCGATCGTCTTGGCCGTCGTCGCGCTCGCCACACCGAGGAAATGATCTGGCTTGCGGATCTCGAGGTCGTCGAAGAAGACCTGATTGAGCTCGAAGTCGTGGTTCTGCCCCGAATGGACGAATACGTGCTGCACTTGCTTGTCCAATTCCGCGATGACACGACTCATCTTGATCAGTTCCGGCCGGGTACCCACCAACGTCATGACTTTACGCATCTAGTTCAGCCGTGATGTAGTCAAGCTTGGATAGCAGCTTCTTGATGGCCGGTACGTTGAGGCGGTGAGTGTTTTCAGAGGTGTAATCGTCCAGGTCCGAAACACGCTGCTCTCCCTCGACGAAATATTTCTTGTAGTTCAGATCGCGAACATCGGCGCGCACGCGGAAGTAACGCTCACGGTCCTCCGATCGCGCCCTCTCCTCCCGAGACACGAGCGTCTCATGAAGTTTTTCCCCATGCCGCGTTCCGATCACCCTCATCTTGCCGTCGCGCCCGAATAGCTCCTTGAGCGCTGTCGCCAGATCGCCAAGTGTGGACGCGGGTGCCTTCTGAACAAAGATGTCGCCCTGACGGCCGTGCTCAAACGCGTGCAGCACCAGATCCACCGAATCCTCGAGCGACATTAAGAAGCGCGTCATGTGGGGATCGGTAACGGTCAGCGGTTGGCCCCCCTTTAACTGACTGACAAAAAGGGGAATGACCGAGCCGCGCGAACCCATGACGTTGCCATAGCGCGTCGCGCAGACGATGGGACCAGCCTCTGGGAGCATTCGCGACTTGGCCACCATCAGCTTTTCGGCCATCGCCTTGGAGATTCCCATCGCATTGACCGGATACACCGCCTTGTCAGTGCTCAGCACGACTACGCGCTTGACGCCGGTCGCGATGGCCGCGTTCAGCACGTTTTCCGTGCCCAAGACGTTCGTGCGCACCGCTTCCATCGGATAGAACTCGCACGACGGCACCTGTTTGAGCGCCGCCGCGTGAAATATGTAGTCGACCCCCACCATAGACTCGGTCAGGCTGTCAGGATTGCGAACATCACCGATGTAAAACTTGACCTTGTCGTTCCCCAGCGCGATGCGCATGTCCTCCTGTTTCTTCTCATCGCGGCTGAAGATTCGAATCTCTCGAATCTTTGTTTTGAGGAGGTACTTGAGCACGGCATTGCCGAACGATCCGGTGCCGCCCGTGATCATTAATGTCTTCTTGTCAAACATAGGCAGGCCCTGCGGCCTCGAGTCGGTATTTGTGCATCTGTTCAATCAACTTCGGCCATTCGGGGGCTGCGTACCCAGTCGCGTCGGTAAAACGCGAGGAGTTCAGCGAACGGTCGATCCGAACGGTATCGTCGGGCTCTATCGTGATCTCCTTCCCATACACGCGGGCGATGAGCCGCAGCAGATCCAGCTTTGAAATTGGTTTCGACGACACGTGATACAGCCCATTCAACTCCGGGCGCGGCAGTACGAAATCCTTGATGACGCGCGCCAGCTCGACCCACGGCAGGCCGGAGTAGATCGCTTTGGAAAACCCTCTAACACGACCCTGCTGGGAAAGGAACCATTCGAGCAGACCGTTGCGGGAATTGAGCTCATGCCCGATACCGGATGTCCGGAGGGTGATGACATGGGGTTGGTCATGCACCTCACCGATATACTTCGACTTCCCGTACAGGTCCTCGGCGTCGGAGATATCTGACTCCACGTAATTCCCGGCGCGGCCGGAGTACACGCAGTCTGTGCTGATATGGATCACGCGCGCGCCCATTAGACCGCAGAGACCGGCGAGCCTGTGTGGGAATAGTGCGTTGATAGGCAGCACAATCAATGGATCGTTGGCGATCGCAAGCTGCTTGATCACTCCGACGGCGTTGATGATCACGTCCGGCCGCACGCGGTCCATGACCGCAACCAAGGCATCGTGATCGGTCACGTCGACGCTGTCGATCAAGCGCACACGGTCGGCTTCGGCGAAAAACCGCCGGCCACCCGGACTGCGCAACGTTCCCCACGCCTCGTGTTCTGCGTCCGACGCAAACAATTTGTACAAGGCACTGCCAAACATGCCGGTTACGCCAAGTATCAGGACTCGCATTGAGATTCAGCT
>JADGQR010000086.1 GCA_017881685.1 Gemmatimonadaceae bacterium | reverse complement strand
CGGACCTCGTCCACCCCACTTCTATGAAATGCTTACCCGCGGCGAGATACAGATTCGGGATTACCAGCGTTCCCGAATCGACCTGCTGGGCCTCTGCCTTGTTGCTCCCTGCCGTCCAGGACGACAGTTCACTGACACTTTTTCCCACGGCCTCGATTGCCCAGAGCTGTGGCTCGCCCGTGGTTTCAAATACATAGAAATCGTAGTCGTTCGGGCTGTTCTCTCCGCGGATCGCGAATCCCGGTCCCAGTGGCGTTGCGGTGGCCTCAGTGTTATTGGGCTCGGTTTCAGTACCAGCCTTCGAGAAGTCCGCCGCCGGAAGCTGGAACGGCCCCATCGGGAGCGTTCCCTCGTCCGCATAGCGGGGGTCGGCAAGCTCAGGAGGTAGAAACGCACCCTGCTGTTGAGCCGTGAGTATGAGTGATCCAGCGGCCACACTTGCACCGCCGCTCGCCGCTGCCGTCCCTTCGTCCTTCTTCTTGTCACCACTGCACGAGTCGAGACACGCGGTCAGCCCCAGCGCAATCGCGAGGACTGCATAGCGTCCGGATCTCATCATTCGATTCTCCTTGGATACGTCACCGCAGCGACATGCTGCTATCAGAGTTTCAGTCGCCCCTCGCTCTCGAAGCCGCGGATCCTCAGCGCCGTGGGCGAACCGCGGTTAGGAAACACCAGCTCAAAGCGGACGGGAGTTCCAGGTGGAACAACGAATGGTCGGGGCGGCCTGTTGGTACGATTCCATGTCGCAACCATGTCCGGGCGAATTTCTCCGCTGCCGGTTACCAGCATGAACTGCTGGTCCGGTGTGATCTCGATTCCCTGACCCTTCGTCTCGAGCGGTTTGATAGCGAGATCGAGCACGATGTACTCACCCTCCTGACGCGAGCCAAGGAGGAGCACTTCCATCGTATTTCCGTCCTTGTGGGTTTCTTTCGCTCCCGGAAGTCCACCGGGTTTCTTGTCGGTGACAGCGAGCCGTGCCACTTCCGACTCGGCCCTCAGTCCCAGCCTGAAACTCTCCGCTGTGGACGGAACCAGAAATGCAACTTCCTGCGTTTGATAAATCTCGGGCGTGAATCGGAGAACACGCTGTGACGTGGTCGATCCTCCAGCGGATGGATAGACATACCCACCGTCGCCCTCCAGCCAGATGAACTTGGCCGGGTCGATCTGCACTATGTCGCCAATACCGCTCCGTACCGACCGGCTCCGGCCGCCCAGCTCAACCACGGCGTATCTCCACCCTTGTGGGGCGGTGGCGCCTCCGAACTCGGTGCGGAAGGAGAGTGAGTGAGCGGCTATGTCCAGCTTCGCGGTTTGTGCCTTGTCGAGGACTTTCCCCTGTGGTGTGCCATCGCCTGCCGCGCGTTTCGCATCACCGCGAATCGGCACGAGCACATGTCCGAATTTGTAATCGAAGAATTGCAGCGCAATGTCCTTCGCGCCGGTTGGTGCAAGGAATGCCAGACGTGCGTCGCGCGTCTCACCAAGCTTTTCCACTGTGAATGGTGCGGCGATCTTCACACCGCCGGGGATCTCTTCTGTTACTGGATGCAGTGAAGTCGCAACGCCGTCCGCCACGAGGTACACATGGTCGAACATGCTGGGCACTTTGTACGCGACATCGACGTCCACAGAGTCGGCCGCATTTCCGCCACTTTTCCCTGCCGCGAAGCTGCCGACACCCATCGTCCTGTCAGCCGCTCCCCCGCTCGAAGCCTTGTCCATCCGTTGCTTCGAATGGATGTTGCGCCACCTGGTTTCCACGACAACAAAGTTCTTACCCTCGGGCGCAACACTTCCGAAGATCCGCGGCTGCACTCCACTTGCCAGTACTTCGATCTCCACCGAGAGATTTCTGGCTGAGCCGATTGGTTTTGCGCCAGCTTCTGGTCGCGCGAGGACGAGGCGAGGGATGTCAGCTGCGCGCACGACAGTCGCGACTGGTGCGGGTGCCGGGTATTTCGCGACGTCCCCCGGCTGCACGCCCGTCCAGTATGAGAGAGCGGTTACAGGCTTCGCGTCGGCAACCCTCTTCACCACGGGCGCAGCCTCATCGGCGGTAGAGTGGCCTTTGCATGCGACAACCAGAATCACAAGCGCAGCGCGAAATGCATTCGTGTTCATATTTTCAGCGCTGGATGTTCGTGCATCCAATCGACGCCTCGCTGCCCGCCGACGGAAGCTTGAATGACGCATCGCTGCTCGTCATCGCCTGCTTCTTCAACGCGCGGAGTATCAACCCGGAAGAACACTTGAACCCATCTCCATAAGCTGCGCAGAAGCCAACCTTCACTGCCCCACCGACGTCGAGGCCGCTGCCACCGAATTTGCGTTTGGCCTGGTAGCACTCGTTGCCGGCGCTGATACTGGCGCTCGGTCCACTGATGGACGCCTTCGCCTCGGCTTTTTCGATGCACGAGTTACAGAGTATCTGCGACACGTACGATTCGAGTTTGGCGACAACCTGCGGCGTTATGGTTCCGTATTCGAGGAGGAGCCCGGACAGCGTACCGACAGTCGTGATCGATCCCATCATCATGCCGAAAATCTTTCCTGTGTCGTCGTTCAATCCCATCTCTTCGGAATTGACGCTGTATTCGACCATGCCCTGGTGCTCGCCGTTCTGCATGACACCGATTACCTGGCCCGATGCAGGGTCAACTTCCCACCAGCCCCAGCGTTCCTCGCCGCCAAGCGCGATTGCTCGCGACGGTATGATGATCTCGCGTCCCTTGGCAAGAGCGGCATCCATCATCTGGACGCAAGTGGGTGGAACTCCCGGAACGATCTCCCCAAGTCTGGATCGTGTCGACGTATTGATCACCACGAGAGGAACTCCCTGCTTTTCCGCCACGCTGATGATTTGCGCAGTGTTCGCTGTTGGATCCCGTCCAGTGGCGAGTGCTACGAGGCTGCCTTCGATGACCGATTCCTGAATACCGCGGGCGGTCTGAAAGAGGGATACGAGGGAAGCAGGAGCCGCCGGCCACGGATACGCACGCAATTCGTCGAGCCGGAGATCGAGGCTCACCTTGGCGTCCATCTGGCCTTTCTCCTTGCCTGTCATCTCGATACCGACGATGAGAATTCGGGGAGAAGCCCATGCGAGGGCGAGCGCGGTGCCATCGGCAATGCGCCTGCTCAGCGAATCAGACTCGGCGGCGAAGCGCAACGCCAGCAAATGTCCTGCGACAACTCCCAGCGCATCGCCGATTGAGCCGAGCTCGATCGCAGCGCCCCGCGCGGCGGGGTCGTCGGGGGAGGTGTCTGCAACACGCTTCGCTCTCGACTCGAAATCTTCGACATTCACCAGACTCTTCGCGAGATAAGTCTGCTCGTCGGCGAAGCTGCGTGGGATGCGGCCGGAAAGGATGGTGATTGTGTAGCGCCGCTCGACCGAAGGTGAGTTCTTCTTCTCGTCAACCTGGTAGAGAACTCTCTCCACGCGGCGTGGCTGAGCCCCGGGCGCGGCAACATTGAACTCGATCCATTCGCGTCGAATTGCTGCGCCAGTGTCTCCGTCGCGAACCGTTGTGCGTAGAATCTTCTGGGGCAACCCGCCCACGGACATGTCGCGCACGTAAGCGACACCGACCATTTTCTTTGGGGTTGCCTTCGGCGGCGGAGGTGGCGCGGTGGCTCCACCTAATGCATCACCCATCCCGCGCATGGCTGCCGCCGGAGATCCCTTGGCCTGCTGCGGTACATTGCCTCCGGTGCTCTGGGGAATCGCGCGCACGACAAGTGAGATGGGTTTCATCCCGAGTTCTGACACGGTGCCGGCGAAGTGCCCAAGCTCACGAGATTTGCCGCTGACGGTTTCTTCTTTCAACGTAGCGTCGATGCGTTGAAAGAGTGCGTCGGCAGGCGCATCGAATCTCTCCGAGCCTTGAGCGTAAGCCTCACCGATTTTTGCCCGCGGGAAAGACGGATCGAGGGGCAGCCAGGTCTCTCCCTGAAAAACCTCAACCCACACGTGATCGGCTACGAGCTTTCGGAGCTCGGTGTCCGCGGCAGGATCGTACGGAGCGTACTCAGGCCCGAGGGAATCGACCTTGATTCCTGGCGGGTACATTCCGCGGATGACCGCATCGATGTTGTTGGCGGCCAGAACGCCGCGCGCGTAACGAACCTTGTAGCCTGCGCGACGAAGAACTTCCGCCAGCAGCATGGATTGATCGGCCGAATTGCCGCTTCTCGCGATTGCTGTTCCAATCGCCCCGCGGAGGATTCCACTGTAAGGCTCGTATCGAATACCGCTTGCAATTCGGGCGAAAATGTCGTCGAGGTCCTTGCCCTCATATGGAACCAGACTCTCTTCTCCCGGCCCCAGTTGGGCTACTATGTTCTTAGTTGCCGTTGTGCTTTTCGCGGCGGCAGTGATTTGCGGCTCACTCGACGACTCGCCTCCGGAGGACGCAGGCAGGATGAACTGCGCGAGATTCGGCCGGCCGTTTCGTGTCAGCTCCAGTCCGCTCAGGACAAACGCCGACAGCATCATCACGAGCACAGCTGCGGGCATCACGATCCCGCCGCGGCGGCGCGCAATTGCCAGGGCGAGAAGCACGAGCGAAACGAGCAACCCGAGCGGAAGCAGTACCGCGCCGCCGAGATAAGGACCGGAGATCCACCACGGGAGCGGGCCTCCTCCCGAGAGAACGCCTGAAGGCGAAGTGCCCCGCATGATTCCGGGCACGATCAGCGCAATTGCGTACAAGGCGAACGCAGCAGGGATAAACCGAACCCACCGCGGCAGCCTTGGAGAGGATGCCAGCTTCCAGAGCTGCCACGCCGCGATCATCAGAGCGATGATGATGAGCGCTGCCGTCGCGGTGGCGAAAGGTAGCCCAGCGATCTTCAGACCAGCGGCATCAGACCCGAATCGAAGGGCAGGCCAAAGAAAAAAAGTCGCGACGGCGAGGCATCCTACAATGAATGGAGCACTGCGCCAGCGGCGGAAGAGAAGTCCGGAGGCAGCGATGGCCAGAAGCGCGCCGAGGGTAAGCCAGATCTTGCCGGGCCATCCGCTCATCCAGGCCTGTACGACGGCCACAAGGAGGAGTAGGTGGAGCGCGACGGCGACCCCAAGCTGAAGAGGTTGCCTCAAACGCTCACTGCGTGTTACTGGTGGCGCGGCTACTTCATCGATTTTGAGCCTCTATGCTGAGGTCAGATCGAGATAATACGGCGGTTCCGGATGGATGTCAAAAACCTCCGTCCCCTTCACGCAGAACCGACCCGAAGAGTCGGGGTTACTTCCTTACTTGGTCCTCGTATCGATGTATTTCTTTGCCGCCTTGATCGCTATGCCCCCGCCGGGGACGAATATCCCAACGGCTTCGGCGCCGATGTCGAACAGGAACGCCTGGTCGAGAACCTTTCCGAAATACTCTGCGAACACTCGGGTCCCGGCACGAAACTCACCCGTAAGTCCGTCGACCTCGATGATCGCTTCCTTCTGCTTCGAGGCCCAAGCGTACTTGAACGCGTAAATGGGGCGATAGTAGAGGTCGACACGCGAAACTTCCACCTCTTCCTGAAGAATCGTATCAGCCTGGATGCCCGTGATCATCTTTGACAGCGAATCCCGCATGATCGCGGAAATTCGCGCCTGCGGGGGGATGAGGATCGCCTCGGAGTCAACGTCGTCCTTGAGCTGACCCGTAACTTCCGTCGGGGCCATGGACAGATACTGCTTCAACACGGGGGCGTCCTTCCCGGTGATGCCGTCGATGATCTTCTCGTCCCGATCCTCCTGAAAACAGTACTCGAGTACGGGTACGTGAATGTGGCCATTCAACACTTCGTACTTCGTATCGTGAACTGTTACGGTCTTGACCTCTTTTCCGCTGGTTGCGATCTGGTAGTTGGTTGTGCGCGTGTACTCGTAACGCGCACTCGCGACGACGTGCCAGAAGGGCTCATACCTATGCTCGCTGTAGGTCAACGAGAAGTCGTCGTCTTTCGGCTTGCTGAGGAAACTCGTCACTTTGCTGAAAGCATCGAAGGCGCCGAGCTTCTTCTGCCAGGCGATGTCCTTGGCCTGTTGCGATGACAGTCGGTCATTGAGCAGGAGGATGCGCTGATTCGCGACTTCTATCTGCATGATGCCTCCAGCATGTCCGTCGATGAGTTTGCGCCCGCGCCCGGATAGACGCTTAACGCTAACGTGTTCCCATTGATTCTCAGTACCGCGCGACCTCGCGGTACGCCATCTTGAAGTCTTCCACCTGCGGAAGAATCGCATCCTCGAGCTGCGGTGCGTAGCCGACGAACGTATCGCTTGACGCGACGCGCCTGACCGGCGCATCGAGCCACGCGAAGCACTCGTCTGCGATTGCCGCCGAAATCTCGGCTCCGTATCCCCATGAGAGTGAATCTTCGTAGGCGACGATCACGCGGGACGTCTTCTTCACCGACGCGAAGACGGTCTCACGATCCCACGGACTCAGCGTCCGCAGATCGATCACCTCGACATTGATCCCTTCCTCCGCCACAGCATTGGCGGCAGTCACTGCGCGCTGAAGTGTCGCGCCGTAAGTCACCAGCGTGATGTCGGACCCTTCACGGACAGTCTTCGCCTTGCCGAACGGAATCATGAAATTCGGGCCTGGATTCGCGGCCTTGTTGTACGTCTGGCGATACAGGTGCTTGTGATCGAGGAAGATTACGGGATCCTCGCAGCGGATCGCCGTGCGCAGAAGTCCGTTCGCGTCGAGCGCAGTCGCCGGACACACCACACGCAATCCAGGGCAGTGCGTGAACAGCGACGCACCGGTCTGCGAGTGATAGATCGCGCCGCGGATGTATCCGCCATACGTCGTGCGAATGACGACAGGTGCCGCGAAGTTGTTGTTTGATCTCCAGCGCATCGTCGCGAGCTCGTCGCGGATCTGCATGTACGCGGTCCAGATGTAATCGAAGAACTGCACTTCGACGACCGGTTTGAATCCGCGCAGCGCCAGACCAATTGCACGACCGACGATGTTCGCTTCAGCAAGCGGCGAGTTGTAGACGCGGGCACTTCCGAATTCCTTCTGCAGCCCCCACGTCACCTTGAAGACGCCGCCCTTGCCCTTGACCTTGCCCATGTGCTCTTCGCGCGAGACGTCGGCGACATCCTCCCCGAACATCACGATCTTCTCGTCGCGGCGCATCTCGTCCTTCATGCACGCATTGAGAAGATCCACCATCGTCGTAGGCTCGCCCGAGAACTTCGGATCGTCCTCAGTGTCGAACTGCTCGCTGGTTGGATCTACATCAGGCGAGTAGACAGCGTAGAACACGGTGTCGCCAGTCGGCTGTGGCTGCGCGAGAGCGTCGTCAGTCGCCGCGAGAACGATCTCGTCGACCTCAGCCTGGATCGCTTCAATGTCAGCCTCGGTCGCATGCCCCTCGGCCACAAGCCACTTGGGGTAGACTGTTACTGGATCACGCGCCGCGTCAGCCTCACGCTCGGATGGGGGACGGTACATCGTCTCATCGTCCGAAAGGGAATGCGAGTAAGGACGAATCACCTTCGCGTGCACGAGAGCCGGACCCTTTCTGTCGCGGGCGTATTGCACCGCGCGCTTCATCACTTCGTGGCTTGCAACGAAATCGCAGCCGTCGACTTCCTCGATCAGGAAATTGGGGAATGATCTCACCAGCTTCGAGATCGATCCGCCCGCAGTGTTCACCTCGACGGGAACCGATATCGCGTAGCCGTTGTCCTCGACGAGATAGACGACAGGTGCCTTCAGATTCGCGGCCGAGTTGAGCGATTCCCAGAACTCGCCTTCGCTGGTCGTTCCATCTCCGGTCGTGACGAGAACTACTTCGTCATTGTGAAATCCTTCGGTAATCCCGAGAACTTTCGCCTTGAGCGTAGCTTCTGCCGATCCGACTGCCTGAAGGAATTGCGTGCCCGTTGGCGATGAGGCCGAGACGATGTTGTAGTCCTTGTGGCCCCAGTGGCTTGGCATCTGTCGTCCGCCCGATGCCGGGTCGATCGCCGCACCGACTGCTTCGTAGAGCATTTCCGCCGGTGTGACTCCGAGCTTCAGGCAAAGAGCGCGATCGCGATAATAGGTATAGAACCAGTCATATGCCGGCTTGAGCACCATCGCGGCAGCCGTCAGAACAGCCTCGTGTCCGGCGCCCGAGATCTGGAAGAAGATCTTGTTCTGCCTTTTGAGCTGAACTTCCTTGTCGTCGATGCGCCGCGACAACAGCATGTTGCGATAGGCGCCAACGAGCTCCTCAGTCGAGAGGCTGGAGCCGGTACCGCTGACGGGCTTTCTGTCTGGAAGAGTTCTGGTTGCCATCTCGTCTGCTGTGAGGGTGCTTCCGCTAATAATAGTTGTCGGCCATATGGGCGGTCTATGGCATCAGGGCTGGTTTTGGTGCTCCAGAAGGGTAATTCGGCTGGCAATAGATTCGGGCAAACCCCTGATTCTCGGCAAATATTTCAACGGAGACTGACGTTTGAGATGATTTCGCGCCACGTTGTTCGTGCTTTATGACTCTGGGACTGTTAATATTTCCGATCTAAAACAAGACAATCCATCACTTCGAGCGGAGGCAGTTGTATGAACCTCGTTGCGCGCGCCAAGGCGATTCTCACTACGCCTCGTCAGGAGTGGGAGGCAATTGACTCCGAGCCCCTCGATGTAGGGCAGCTCCTCGTTGGCTACGTTCTGCCGCTTGCCGCAATCGGACCGATTGCAAACGTCATCGGCTGGTCGCTGTTCGGCTTTGGTGGACTGTTCCGCTTGTCGCTCGGCACAGCGATCACACATGCGATTGTCATGTACATCTTCGCCATCATCGGCGTCTTTGTGCTCGCATGGATCATCAATGCTCTCGCACCGAGTTTCGGTGGAACGCAGAGCATGCCTCAGGCGATCAAGCTAGCGGCGTACTCATCGACGGCAGCATGGGTGGCGGGAATCTTCGGGATCATTCCGGCGCTGGCGATTCTGGCGGCGATCGGAGGCATCTACAGCCTTTACCTCTGCTACGTCGGGCTTCCGATCATCATGAAGTCGCCGGCCGACAAGACGATGATCTATTTCATCGTGATCATCATTGCGGCAATCATCATCTACGCCGTAATCGGAGCAATAACTGCGAGGATGATGCTCTTCTAAGGTCATTTCGGTTCGACCTGCCCAGTCGCATACTCAACGAGCAGGGCGAGAGAGACCGAAGGGACCGAAGAAACAGCGGAAACGGAGAAAAAATGGGTTTGTCACATCGAAGCGCGGGACGATCCCGCGTGTCGAGTTGATAAACCCATTTTCTCTTTCCGTAGTTTCTTCTGTCTCTTCGGTCTCTCCAGGCTTAAACGCGTGGCCCGACAGATTGGCAGCCGGCGACGAGAGACCTAGTAGTCCACCGGCCGAAGATACGCCTCGCCGATCGCAGTACCGCTCAACATCGCAACGGTCGGCAGCTTCCGCTTCCAGTGCGTCCCGGACAATCGCTTTTGTACCAGAGCGACCTCATCATGACCGAAGCCGTTCGCCTCAACATCCGCTGGCCCATACCCGCTCGTCAGCCAGTTTAGAATCTGATCGGCGCGTGCGTAGCTGATTCCGAAATCTCCCTCGTCAGTCTGCCCTTCGATCAGATCAGCCGAAGCCGGCTTGCCGACTATCTCCTCGGGAACGCCAAGATGTCTCGCCAGCACCCAGACCTGCGTCTTGAAAAGATCTCCAAGCGGATTGATCGGCGGAGAATCATCGGCGTGCCAGGTGAAATAACCGAGCAGTCTCTCTGTCTTGTTTCCGGTGCCCAGCGGAAGCGCGCGGTATTTCGCTGCCTGATCGAAGATCGAGATCATGCGCATTCTCGCCATCACGTTACCGCGTCTCGCTGGATCGGCATCCGGCTCATTGGCGAGATATCCATCGACAGCGTCGCTGATGTCGATTGTCCGGCCTTCGATTCCAAGCTGATCGATCACGAGCTGCGCATGCTTGAGCGAATCAGCGCTCGACGTTCTGTACGGAAGGCGAAGACCAATCACATTCGATGGTCCAAGCGCTTTCGCGGCGAGAAATGCGGTGACCGCGGAATCAACACCGCCTGAAATGCCAATAACGCCCTTCGTGAATCCGCGAAGCTTCAACTCTTCACGCAGAAAAGACACGAGCCAGTCAGCCGTCAGCGCAGGATCGATTTCGAGCGACGCCGGTCCTACCAGTGAGCGCGGCGCCGCGATGACAGAAATAGTTGCCGGCACTACCGCCTTGCCCGCACCTGCTTTCGTCTCGCCCGCTGACTTCGCTTTTGGAGGATTGACGGGTGCGCAACCAAATTGCGACGAGACAATACCGGTCGGATGCGCCCCATTGCTCGAGGCTGGATCATATGACAGCACCGCCGGCTCATCGAGCTGAATCTTTTCGATCGTTCGAACGAGATGCGGAAGCATCGTTTGGAGATCGGTGAGCAACGGCATCTCAACTCGCGCACGAGTGAGCTCGGACGTGTCCAGCGTCACCGTCGCGATCGACTCGTCCCACATCGGCGCGCGCAGCTTCACGTCACCTTTCGGGCCCGCTACGATCGACCCGCCAGGGAATGTCTTCCCGCCCTCGGCCCCGACGAGCTGCACGATGCTCGTGAAGACCCCATGCTCAGACGCAATATCGCGCGCGAGCCTCTCCCATCTCTCCAGACTCGACGGACCGGCATGATCATCGGTCCTGGGTGTCAGTCCCCGCGCCGGAGAAGCCGACGGGATGAAGATGATCTGAGCGCCATCGAGTGCGGCGATCGTCCCCGACAAGCTGTGCCAGGCGTCCTCGCATACGAGCATCGCCGCCCGTCCCCAGCTCGTGTCGAATCCGCGAATCTCGAATCCGCGATCGACGAACCGCTCTTCATCAAAAAGCCCGTACGTCGGGAGAAATACCTTGCGGTGGACGTGCCGAACTATAGGTCCGCCGTCACCCAGAGTAACGTAAAGCGCACTATTATAAATCGAGTTGTTCCAGATCTCGTAGAAGCCGAGCCCGATGTCCATCGGCTCGTTCGAAGGAACGGCGGCGCGGTACTGCGCATCGAGATCGCGAACCAGAGTTCCCGTTGTTACAGCCTGATCACGAACCCCGCCTTCGAGGAAATACCCGCTGACCGCGGACTCCGGCAGGAATGCGACCTGCGGTCTTGGGCGTATTGAATCGAGCTGCGCGAAGACTCCGCCGAGCCGGGCGACGTTGGCAGCGTAGTCGCCTTTTTTCGGCTTGAACTGTACGATTGCAAGGTGCACGGATTGATGCATTACAATGAACTTGCCATGCGCTTCATGCGTGGGCAACGGCTGGCGAGGCTATCTCTCGTCGCTGTGAGTCTTTCATCGAGCTCCCTGCTCGGTCAGACTGCGAAACGGACGGGCGAAGTGTGGCAGATCGTGCCGCAGCCTCAATCGTCCGAGATCTACGCGCGCGATGGCTCTCTGATTGGCGAAGTCGGATCTCAAATCCGCACCAGCGTGTCGATCCGCACGCTTCCGAAGTATGTAGGACAGGCGTTCGTCGCCGTCGAAGACCAGCGCTTCTATCAGCACGACGGCGTTGATGTCGTCGGCATCGCCGGCGCGATCAAGGACAACATCCTGGGCGACAGACGCGGCGCGAGCACGATCACTCAGCAGCTCGTCGGCAACATGCATCCGGATCAGGTCGACCGTCGGGATCCGAGCATCGGACGCAAGCTTCGCGAGCAGAGCGCCGCGCGCGAGATGGAGCGCCACTACAACAAGGAACAGATTCTCGAAGCGTATCTGAATCAGATCGGATTCGCGCACGGATGGTACGGAATCGAAGAGGGAGCTCGGCACTATTTCGGAAAAAGCGCGTCGAAGCTGACACTCGCCGAAGCCGCGACGCTCGCAGCGATGCCGAAGGGTCCGGAGATCTACGAGCCCGTGAAGTTTCCCGCTCGAGTGCGTGAGAGACGAAACACCGTTCTCGCGCTGATGACGCAGCAGCGTTACATCACCTCGGCACAAGCGCGTGCAGCTCAGGCATCAGCGCTCGTCACTTCGCCCGATTACGGAATGTCGGCTGCAGCACCGTACTACGTCGATGTCGTGAAAGTCCAGGCAAGACGAGCGGGCGTGGATCTCAACCAGGGCGGCTACAAACTCTACACGGCTCTCGATCCGGCACTTCAGACCGCTGCCGTCAGCGCGCTCACAGAGGGAGTGGCCGAGGTCGAGGCGACGGCCGGATATCGCCATCCGACGACGGCTGGAGCAGGCAACGAGTCAGACTATCTCCAGGGTGCGGTAGTCGCGCTCGATCCGACGACTGGAGACGTTCGCGCTCTCGTCGGCGGGCGCGATTACAAGGAATCCCAGTTCGACAGAGCGATCGACGGGAAGAGACAGCCGGGCTCTTCGTTCAAGCCGATCGTGTACGCCGCGGCCATAAACGACAGCATTCCTCCGAACGCGATCGTCGGCGATACCGCGATTTCAATCCGCCTTCCGAATGGCACCTATTACCGACCCGACAACTCCGACCATGAGTATCTCGGAGCAATCACTCTGCGCGAAGCGCTCGCGAAATCGCGCAACTCAGTCGCGGTGCAGATCGGGCAGCAGGTTGGAATGGATTCAGTCATCGCGCTGGCAAAGCGGATGGGAATTCAAAGCACGATCGCACCGTACCCATCGAGCGCGATCGGAGCGTCCGTCGTGCAACCGCTGGACATGATTGCCGCATACACGACATTCGCGAACCTCGGCACCCCGGTCGAGCCGCGATTCATCCATCGCATCGAAGACCGCTCGGGCAGGGTTGTCTACTCGGCTCCGGTGCGCGCGTTGCCTCCAGCTCTCGATCCACGGGCAACGTTCGTCATTCGCGACATGATGCGAGACGTGATTGAGCGGGGAACTGCTTCGTCGATCCGGAAATACCTTCCGTCGAGCATTCCTGTCGCTGGGAAGACCGGAACGACGAACGACAACTCCGATGTTTGGTTCATCGGACTCACTCCGGACATGGTCGCAGGTGTATGGCTTGGATTCGACAAGCCGAAGACGATCACTCCGGGCGCTGCCGGCGGTTCGCTCGCTGCGCCAGTGTGGGGGAAGATGATGGCGCGCTACTACGCGAGCAGCGCTGGCCGATCATCGATTGAGCACTCGGCGGGACAGTGGATGCCCCCGATTGGAGTGATCAGTGGTGAGCTCGACCGTGCGACGGGACAGCTCGCGACTGTCTCAACTCCTGCATCGCGGCGTTACACGGAGTATTTCGTCGAAGGAACAGAGCCTGACCCACTCAAGGCTGATCCCTGGAAACTCTTCCGTTGGGGACCGATCGGGTTCTAGAACGGCGTCCTGGTGAACTGAGCTTCTTCGGGACGGACGAAGTGGCCGGTACGCCTGTCGACGCGCGTGAGCATGCCCGCCTTGAATCCGCTTAGAAATCCCACGAGACGCACGAGTCGTCCCGGTTGGAATCCATAGTCCATCGCCGGCCTGCTGAACATCCAGCGGCTGGCGAGCGCTGCGACAACGTGAGCGATTGACCAGTTTCCGCACTTCACGTGCTTGGCGATTGTAGCGCCGATGCCATACAGGTAGTTGTGCACTATCGCTTCTGCTTCGCTCCACGAGCGAAGTCCGAAGTGTGTCACCTCGACGTCCGGCGTCTCGAGAACCTTGTATCCCGCCAGCAGCGCGCGAATGATCATGTCGGTCTCGTCGGCCGAGTGAAATCGCGAGCCTGCGCCGAGGCTTGGGTCGAAACCCGAAAGTTTTTTGCAGGCGTCGGCACAGAGGCCCATGCATGCAGCCATTCCTTCTATTCGACTCTTGTCCCGCACTGTCGTAGCGAGGTAGCTGGACCTCTGCGCGTAACTCGGCACGAACCCCTTTGAGCGGTCGTAGTCGGCTGTCACGACATTGCCGATTACGATAGCTACGCCATCTGAATCATCGAGGGCCTTCTCCATTCGCGTCAGCCAGTCGACGGGCACCGTGCAATCGTCGTCTGTCATCGCGATTTTGGTCGATTGCGCCTGATTGATGCCGACGTTTCTGGCATTGCTCAGGCCGCGCTCCGTCGATCTCAAGTAGCGCAGACGCGGATCGGCGCGGAGATCATTGAGTGCCGAAGCCGTTTTGTCGTTAGTGCTCTGATCGACTACAATCAGCTCGAAATCGGGGTGGTCGTTTGCAAGAATGCTGCGGACGGCATCTGCGACTAGTGCTCCGCGATTTCGCGTGCAGACGACTGCGGTCATCCGCATCAGGCGCTTCTCAGCTTTCCGTCGCCAGTCGACTCGACTCCAGTAGAGACTCGGCCGCCGGGGTTCTCGCAGATGCAAACCTTGCGACAATAGTGGCAACAGTCATGTCTGCTGTCACATTGAGAATGGTCTTGAAAATGTCGGGTACCGCGTCTGCAACCTTGAACAATGTGAATGCCTCGACTGGAATGCCCAGCGCGATGTAGAAAGGAAGGCTGACGAACGCGCCACCGCTCGGAATCCCGGCTGTCGTGAAGCTCAGCACAATCATCGTCGCAGTGAATGTAAGCATGAACGCAGGTGTAAGGTGCATGCCGAACATCCAGGCGATGAAGAGAAGGTTGAATGGCTGGGTGAGCGCGAGATTCAACTTGAAGCTGGAGACCGACAACGGCAAAACGAAAGCCGCGACTTCGGGCTGCATCGCGAGATCACGCTCAGCTCCCTCGAGCAGAGCGGGGAGGCTTGCCAGGGATGATCTGGTGCCGGCGCCGACAGTCTGCGCGGGCGCCACGGCGGCGGCAAAAGTCCGCAGCGGAACGCGGCCGACGATCATCGCGATCGGATACATCAACAGCGTCAGTGCGATGAGAATCGCGCACGACGTCACGATGAAGATCCCGACGTTTCCGGCGACGGTCAGGCCCTTGTCGGCACCGCTGACGAATGCGAGCGCGAATGCAGCGATCGGCAGCAGCGAGATGAGCCAGCCGACGAGAACTCCGGCGGTGTCGGCAATGGCCTGGAAAACTCCTGTGAGAAGAGCCTTTCTTTCAGGTTTTATCCACGTCATCGCCGCGGCAAACAACACCGCAGCAATCACGATTGCGAGGTAATTCTCCTCGACCGCAGCCTTGACGAGATTTGTCGGAACGAGAGTTGTAATCCACTGACCAATCGTGGGCGGAGCTGCCTGAGTCACGGCTTTCGCCGCGGGGACTGCAGCCGCTGCAAACGAGGCTGCGTCCGCGTGGGTGATTGGCAACAGCGCCAGCAGCGACGGAGTTCCCAGCGCGCTGATGATGCCGGTGAGTCCAAGCATCGTGATGAATGACACGAGCGCAGTGACTCCAAGCACACCGGCGGTCCGTCCCTTGGGCAATGAGCTGATTGCGAGAACGAGATACGAGATCATCATCGGCAGCACGATCATTCGCAGCGTGTTCGTCCACAGCGTGCCGGCTGGTTTCGCGACAGTGGAAATGGCGAGGAGCCACGGCGTGCCGGTCTCGCGAGCGAGGGATCCTAGAGAAAACCCGACGATCAATGCGATGAGCGCGAGAACCGTGATACGCTTTGGTGCGGTGGTGAGCGTCGGCCGATCAGACATTCGAGGGCGTCCTGCGCTGAAGACGTTCCGCGAGTTTACGGCGCTTTTCAGCCTTTCGGGAGCGAACTACGAGTCTTCTCGCGGCGTCGTTGACCCGCGGCGGCAACGTCGCCCGGTTCACGAGTCGGTCAACAATGTTGATTTGATTCTTCAAGTAGGGGAGCGCGTCGAGAGCGGCAGGCAGCGACTCCGTATTCGTGAAAACCTCGAAGTCGTCGAGCGCTCCAAGCTCGGCAAGCAGGAGCATCGTCGCAAGACACTTTCCGCAGCGCGAACAATTTCCCGACTTCGAAAGATTCTCCCAGCAGACTCTGAGATGCCGGTGTGCGACGGAGCTGGATGCGAGAAAATGGATCTTCCTCTCTCGATGGTGATCGGCGCCGTCGTGCTCGATCTCGACGCGATCCGAGCTGAACAACGGATCTGTCCCGATCGTCGACCCCCAACGATGCTGGTTGTTCTCCGAATAGCTCGCAGCGATGCCAAGAGTGCCGATGTGATTTGCGAGGAGGTGCCCAACCGCGGCGATTCCGCCTCCATGCGCACGTTCCCACAGCCAACGTCTGCCAGAAGAGTGATGTTCGCGCAGGTTCGTCCGGACAATTGTCCAATGAGTGCCAGTTTCGGCAGCTACGGCCTCGACTGAAGATGCGAACGCAAGCATCCGGTATTCATCCGCAAGCGGAATGTCGAATCCGTGAACGGCGACCAGCAGGTCCGGCCGCGGTCCGGCGAGCAACGCGAACAACGAGTCAACGCCGCCGCTGAAGGCCAGCGCGGTACCAGGAGCGCGAAGCTCACTGTCAGAACGCAGTGTCACATCGAGCGAGGCGGGTTTGTAATTCCACCAGCTCGACCAGACCGCTGACAGCTTTGCCGCGTTGTCGCGCCACACACGAGAGACCGGAGCATCGATTCGCAGTCGACGATTCAGGTGCATGGAAGCGAGCAACAGCGCTGAGCCAAATGCTTCGGGTGAACAAACAAGCTCGAGGTTGCTGGTCGAGAACCACAACGATTCGCCATCGACGAGCGCGCTTGCTCTATACAATCCCGCGATCTTCTCAGCCCGCAGATCGCCGACTCGCAATTCTTTCTGCCGGCCAAAGAGTCTCACGCAACAAGCCCGGCGGTTTGCGATTTCGTCGCGTTGCGCATCGAATCGATGATCGTCGAAAGGCGCGCATACGCGTCATGACCCGCGGAGATCTGCCGGACTGAAGCACGCAGAAGTGACGGTCGCAGCTCGTCGGCACGATGCCACACGTTCTCGATGGCGGCGATCAGCCTTTGCTCCTGGTGTGGCTGACTCTTGTCGATCACTTCGCATCCATCTCCAAACTCGCTCTCGAGTCCGCGAAACTTGTTTCCGTAGTATTCGGTGTTGAAGACACAGATTGCGGGAATTCCTTGAGCGAGTGCGAAAACAGCCGCGTGATAACTTCCGGTCACCACCACGCGGCAACGGGTCACCCTTTGAATCAAAGCCGCAGGCGTCGCCGGAATCTGACCGATAGCAGTAGCGGTGGCAGGATCGATCAGATGGGAGTCGACCGCTGCATCCGAAGCCGATTCAACCGAGTCGACGATACATACCGGCAGCGGGACGAGAGAAGTATTGAGCTTCACCACGATTGAGCGGATAGCCGCGCCCAATCCGTCGACGTCCGCCTGACTGATTCCGGCGTACTCCGCCACACGAAAATTCACGCCTAACATGGTGCCCTGATCTTTGCTTCGGGCGAGATACGCGGGCTCGATGGCATCATCACCTGTCAGGACAATCCGGTCCGGAGAAACGCCGAGCGCTTTCAATAACGGAAGCGTGTAAAGATTCTCGCGAATCGCGATGACCCGGGCGAAAGGAAGAACTTCTCGCGCTTTCTCGACTAGTGCTGGATCTCTCAGCGGCCCGATTCCCTGGCTCAACAGGACAAAAGGAACTCCTTGCCTGATCGCGGCGGCCATTCGCTCGAACACCGGCCACACCTGACCCGGAAAGACATCGGTGATGAAGCCGCCACCGGACACGATCAGAATATCGGCTCCGGAAAGAGCCTCGGAGTTCACGAGCGCTCGTGCTTTCAGCCGGAGGACGGACTGATACCACGAAGGTGTGCCCTTCCGAAAAATCGAGTCAGCTACCGGCACCGCCCGTCGAAATTTCAGATAGGCAGCATGAATGATTGCCCATTCGCGCTTCTGCTCGACCGGAATCTGCCTGACGTTCCTGTCGAGCGATCGCACTCGTTCCGCGTCGCGGGCAAAAACCGAGAACTCCGTCTCGGGATAATGCTCTCTCACCCTGTCGATCATGACTTCCAGCATCGCGCGATCGCCAAGGTTGTCGAGCTCGTAGCTGCCGGTTTGCACGATTGCGCGCAACACTGACGCTTGCGATGAAGCGTGCAAACCGGGATCTGGAAGTCGCGGCAGAGGACCGTGGGAAATTGTGAGGCGCAATCAGCCGCCGGAGCGACCCGCGCCTCCTATTCTCGCATCACGACAGCTTTCCCGCTACATGCGCGAAAGGGAGCCGAACTTCCGGCTCCCTTTCACCCTCTCTCAACCTCTCGCCTACGCCGCGCTTTCGAGCGGCTTCACTTCCTCGGCTGCCGGCGGCTTAACCAAGGCGATGTCGAGCACTTCGCTCAGCGTCTCGACCGGATAGAACTTCAACGTATCGCGCACTTCCTGCGGCACGTCCTCGATATCCGCTTCGTTCGCCTTTGGAATGATGATGTGCTTGATGCCTGCGCGATGAGCGCCAAGCACCTTTTCCTTCAGTCCTCCGATCGGAAGCGCTCTTCCTCGCAGCGTGATCTCGCCGGTCATGGCAACATCACGTCGCACCGCACGATCCGACATCTCCGACACGAGCGCCGTCGCAATTGCGAGACCGGCAGACGGACCATCCTTTGGAATCGCTCCCGCGGGCACGTGAATATGCGCTTCGATCGCGCCAAGCCGATCCTTCGGAATTCCCAGCTTGGCCGCGTTGTTGGTCGCGTACGTAAATGCCGCACGCGCCGATTCCTTCATCACATCACCCAGCTGTCCGGTGAGAATCAGCGAGACCGCGCCCCCAGGTCCCATCTCGCCGGTTTCGGTCTTCCCGTAGTATCGGCGAATCGAGGCTTCGACGAACATGATGTCACCACCCATCGGCGTGTAATACATGCCTGTGGCAATGCCGACTTCGTTCGACTCCTGCGCGCGCTCGGGATGCACCTTCGGCCGGCCAAGCAGCTCGCGAACCTCCTCGACTGTTATCTCTTCGTCTACGATGGGACCCGTTTCGCCCATCGCAATCTTGCGCGCAACCTTTCGCGCCACTGCGCCGAGCTGGCGCTCCAGCTGACGAACGCCGCTTTCACGGGTGTAGTTGGAGACAACGCTCATCACGGCATCATCGGTGAAGTGAATGCCCTTGTCGCTCAGTCCTGACTCCTCGAGCTGGCGGGGAATGAGGTACTTCTTGGCGATCTCGGCCTTCTCTCTTTCCGTATAGCCGGAGAAATCGACAACCTCCATACGATCGAGCAGTGGACCAGGAATATTCTGCACGAAATTTCCCGTCGCGATGAAAAGCACTTCGCTCAGATCAAATGGAATTCCAAGGTAATGATCGGTGAACGTGTCGTTCTGGGCAGGATCCAGCACCTCGAGCAGCGCGCTGGAAGGATCTCCCTGGTAGGAGGCCCCAAGCTTGTCAACTTCGTCGAGAAGGAAGACAGGATTCTTGGTTCCAGCCTGCTTCATGCCCTGGATGATACGGCCCGGCATCGCGCCCACATACGTGCGGCGATGTCCGCGGATGTCCGCCTCATCGCGTGCTCCACCGAGCGCGACACGCACATACTCACGGCCTAGCGCGCGCGCAATCGACCTGGCAATTGATGTCTTGCCAACTCCCGGAGGGCCGATGAAGAGAAGAATCGGGCCCTTCGCCATTGCTTTCGCCTTGGCTTCTTTCTGGTCTGTGATCGCCTTGTCGTCATCATCGACGAGAGCGAGCGACGGGGTTGCGTCGTTTTTCTCAGCCTTCAGGACCGACGCTGGCAGCTCGCCCTCACGCTCGACTTCCTGCGCAAGCTGCTGAGCGCGAAGCTGGCGAACGGCGAGGAACTCCAGTACGCGGTCCTTCACATCCTTGAGCCCGTAGTGATCGTCGTCGAGCACCGTCGCGGCGTTGTTCAGATCGAGGTGGTCGTCCGACCGCTTGTTCCACGGCAGTTCCGCGATCCACTCGAGATATGTGCGAATGACCTGCGCTTCCATCGACTCGCGGCCGGATCTCTCGAGACGTCCGAGCTCGCGCTCGACTTCCGCGTGCGCCTCCTTGGGAAGCTCGAGCTTGTTGAGCTTGTCGCGAAGCTCGGTCATCTCTTTGCTCTGATCGTCGTCGCCCAGCTCCTTCTGAATCGCCTTCATCTGCTCGCGCAGGTACATCTCGCGCTGCCGCTCTCCCAGCTCTTCCTGGACCTGCGACTTGATGTCCTCCTGCGCTTCGAGCAATCCGACCTGTCGCTGCACGTGAACGAGCACGCGACGAAGGCGGTCCTCGATGTTCAGCGTCTCGAGCAAACCCTGCTTTTCGGGGACCGTCAACTCGATGTAGCCCGCGACGAGATCCGCGAACTTGCCGGGCTCGGTGACGGCGTCGAGAACCTGGTGAACGACCTCCTCGGGCAGCCCGCGACGCTCGCCGAGCTCGGCGGCACGCTCACGCGTCTCCTTCTGGAGCGCCGTGAATGCCGGATCGTTTTCGTCGACCGGATTCATCTCCTCCGCCGGGACGATGACGGCGCTCATATACCCTTCAGTGGTGGTGTACTGAAGTGCCGTCGCTCGCTGTTCGCCCTGGAGCAGCAACTGAACACCACCGAGGCCGCGCTGAATTTGCCCGATGCGCGCGATCACTCCCATCGAATAGAGGATGTCGGAGGTTGGCTCGTCAGTATTGTCGCGCTGCGCAACGGCAAATACGAGCCGGTCTCCCTTGAGGGCCGCCTCGATGGCGCGAAGAGTTCCAGGTCTCCCCGCGGCTATCGGCGCAGTGAGGCCAGGAAAGATTACTGTTCCGCGAAGTGGCAGAACGGGTATAGTTTGACGCTGTGCCATGTTTTTCCCTGAGAATTTGAAACGAGTACTTTTCGAAGTACGTCTTTAAGTAGTGCGCACTATACTGCATCTTTTGAGCGACCGATCTACGCCAGGGGGGCATGATTCCCAAATATTGTATGTCGGTATGACGCGGGTAGCATGCCATTAAGACCTGATGACGCCCTGGGAGCCCATGTCGCTTCCGTGCTGGCGCCCAACTATGAAGTAGACAGCGAAATCGGCCGCGGCGGAATGGGCATCGTCTATTGCGCCATGGACAAACGCTTGAAGCGGAACGTCGCGATCAAGCTTTTGCCGCCCGAGCTGGCTTTCCGCGCGGATATCCGCTCCCGGTTCCTGAGAGAGGCGGAGACCGCCGCGCAGCTCAGCCATCCGAATATCGTCCCGATCTACAACGTCGAAGAGCGCGAGAACCTCGTCTACTTCATAATGGCGTTTATCGCGGGAGATAATCTCGCGACCCGGCTTCAGGAGCAAGGGGCCATGGATCCGGACGAGGTGCGGCGCATTCTCAAGGAAGTTGCGGACGCACTCGCCTACGCGCACAAGCGAAACGTCGTTCACCGCGACATCAAGCCGGACAACATTCTCCTCGACGCCGACAGTGGTCGCGCGATGGTGACCGACTTCGGTATCGCGCGCGCTCTGACTGACAAGGGCGACTCTCGTCTCACCGCGACTGGAATGGCGATCGGAACTCCCGCGTACATGTCGCCTGAGCAGTCCGCGGGAGAATCCGACATCGACGGCCGCAGTGATCTCTATTCGCTCGGCGTAGTCGGATACCAGATGGCGTGCGGTGATCTGCCTTTCAACGCGCCGAACACTCCGTCGATGCTCGTGAAGCATTTGTCGGAGCGTCCGGTGCCTGTCGAAGAGCGAAGACTTGATCTTCCGGCGGATCTCGCGCGCGTGATCATGATCCTTCTCGAGAAGGATCCAGCGAACCGATTCCCTGATGCGACGTCGGTAGTCACCGCGCTGAGCAGTGGCGTCATGCCGACGCTCCGCACTGCACAGGCACCGGCGAGTGTTCCGGCCTACGGGATGATCGGAAGTCCCGGACTCTCTGGCCTTTCGTCACAGCGCGACAGCGCACTTTCGCGCGGTGCGATTGCAACCCGGACGGGATCGGGACTTCGCGGTACTCGTGCTCCATCATCGGAAGAGATCGACCGATGGAACGCCGAGCCGGTGAAGAGATTCAGGAAGAAGCTTGCCCCGTATCTCGCGGTGAACGCGATAATCATCCCGGTATCGCTCTTCGGTTCCGGTGGGTTCTTCACCGTCACGGCTATCTGGTCGATCATCATGGCCGTGCAATACTCGAAGCTGTGGCAGGAAGGTTACAACTGGCGCGACGTGTTCCGTCAGCCGCGCGACCGGCTGATCTTCGACGTGGCGGCTGAGACAATCGATGACGCTCGCGCGCTATTCGACGAGACGAAGCGCGAGCAGGTGCGTGCCCGTGCGCGTGAGCGTGCCTCTGCCGGACTCTTTCCCGAGAGCAGACTTCCGGTCGGCAATCTTCCCGCTGGCAGCAGCGCCAGAATGCCGCGGTCGCCGCTGCCTGGTGAAAGCATTCCACGGCCGTTGCCTGCTGACAATTCGCCTTACGGATCAGCACTCTCGTCCATCCGCATGGATCGCGACGAGATCTATCGGCAGGTCCAGTCGATGACCAAAGACGAAAAGGAGCAGATTCCCGACGTCGCAACGTCGGCCGACGCTGTCTATCGAAAGGCGATGGCCGTCGCTGGAGTTCTGGCCGAGCTTGATCTGCGTGATAATCGCGACACTCCGGAAGCGATCGAGTCAGAGATCAATCGTCTCGAAGCGCAGGCCAACCCACTCGATTACCGCGCAAGCGAAGAGCGTGTGCGCCGCCTCGCGCATCTCAAGCGCCAGCGTCGCGTCGTTGCCGATCTGGTGAAGAAGCGCGTTGACGCCGAGACGAAGCTCGAGCACTGCCGTCAGCTTCTGCGGAGTATGCGCCTCGAGCTTCTCCGTTATCGCTCCGCGGGCATGGGTGGTGCATCGAACGGCTTGACGATGGTCACTCAGCAAGCTCAATCCGTCGTTAAGGAGATGGGTTATCTCTCCGACGCCGCTGCAGAGGTCAACGCGCTCTAGAGCGCAGCTCGCGCCTTTGATCGAAATGCGTCGTCTCACTGCTGCCAGTGGGTCGTTCGTTGCCGTGCTGTCGCTCATGGGCGCGTGCGACAAGGCCGGCCTCGTGAAAGGTCACGACGTCAAGACTCAGATGGTCGTGGTGACACCCGCTGAAAAGCATCGGGCTGATTCACTGCGCGCCGACTCAATTGAGCGAGCGAAGATCGTCCACGTTTCGAGGCCCGTTGTCGTTCGCGGACTTTATGTAAATCGGTGGGCAGCACTTGGACAGAAGATGGGCGAGCTGATCGATCTCGCGAAGACAACCGAAGTCAACGCTCTCGTCATCGACGTCAAGGATGATCGCGGGTTCGTGTTGTACAAGTCGCGTGTTCCACTCGCTGTACAGATCGGCGCTGATACGAATCGAGCGATGTCGCACGAGAGATTGCGGGCAATTCTCGACACGATGGCAGCGCACAGGATCTATCCGATCGCGCGGATTGTCGTCGCAAAGGATCCGCTGCTCGCGAGCTCGAAGCTGGAATGGGCGATCAGGCGGAAGGACAATCTCGAGCCATGGTTGGACAAGAACGGTCACCCGTGGCTCGATCCGCATCATCGGGAAGTGTGGCAGTACGCGGCCGACCTGGCGAAGGAAGCGTACGACATGGGCTTCAGTGAAGTGCAGTTCGATTACGTGCGCTTCCCCGACGAGAAGCGATTGGTGAACGAAGCGGTGTATCCGCTGGCGAACGGAAGACTCCGCGCGCAGGTGATCAGAGATCAGATCGGTTTTCTGCGCTCGACGCTCAGGCCGACGGGAATGCCCGTGACGATCGACGTGTTCGGTCTCACTGCGACTGACACGACAGACATGGGAATCGGGCAGCGGTGGGAGATGTTCGCCGATCAGGCTGACGTCGTGCTGCCGATGGTCTATCCGTCACACTTTGCGCCCGGCACGTACAAGCTTGGAAATCCGAACGCACACCCGTATTCGACGATCGATCACGCGCTCAAGGACATCAAGCGGCGAAGCGCGAAGATCGCGAACGTCGCGAAGATAGTTCCGTGGTATCAGGACTTCACTCTCGGACCACCGCACTACTATGCGGAACAGGTTCGCGCGCAGAAAAAGGCCGGATACGACAACGGGTTCCAGAGCTGGATACTCTGGAACCCGGGAAGTCGTTACACTGTCGCTGCTCTCGATCCGGAAAGCTGACCGAGATCAGGTGATGCTGATTAGCGGCCCTGTCCCTGGCGCTGCTTCATCATCTCTTCGCGACGCTTCTTCGCCGCTGCGACGTTAACGTCAAAAACCTTGCGCTGATCGTCGTTCAGAAGCTCACGGATATCGTGGTTCTGATGCTCCTGCATCTCGTCCATCTTCTTGCGAGTAGCTTCGTCCGGCGGTCCACCCTGCATTCCGTTCGGCATGAGCTGCTGCATCTGAGCTCTGTACTTCACGCGGATTTCGTCGATCTGCTTCTGCTGCGCGTCCGTCAGCGTGATGCCCTCGAACAACATCGCCTGCATTCCACCGCGACGGCCCTGCCCGCCCTGCTGTCCACCCTGCATCCCACCCATTGGCGGAGCGCCAGCCGGTGGTCCACCCTGCGCACTCGCGACGGTTGCACCGGCGCACAGTGCGATGCCTGCGACTGCGAATCTGATCCAGCTCATTCCCATCTCCGAAGTAAACTGTATGTAGTACCACCAGCGGTACTCGT
>JADGQR010000010.1 GCA_017881685.1 Gemmatimonadaceae bacterium | reverse complement strand
TAGTCGGGTCGGGAGCCGGCGCGGTGGATGCTGGAGAGGTTGCGAGTCCTGACTGGCTCTGCCGCGCGGCAGGGTGGCGAGCGCGTACGACAGCTGTGCCGACTTGATCGGAGGCGACCAACTTTGGTAGGGGCCGCTCTGCGTCACGGCAACCATCATGGCATCCACGTTCCGGACAGCCTGGGCACCGGCGCCGCGAGCCCGAGCCGTAGGCTATGCTCTAGCTCGTGCTCGTTCTTCTCCTCGCCGCCGTCCTGATCGGTGACCCGTTGCCGGCGCTGTCGCTCGCATCGGTGCCCGGTGGAGAGTCCATAGAGCTTCCCGTTCGCGGGCGCATCACGGCCATCGACCTCTTCGCGACATGGTGCGGTCCGTGCCGCGAGAGCCTGCCGGTGCTGGAGCGGCTGCGTCATCGCTACGGTGATCGCGTCGAGTTCGTCAGCATCGCTGAGGATGACGACACGGCGAAGGTTGCCCGCTTCGTTCACGAGCTACACGTTGGCGGGCGCGTGCTGCTGGATCCACACCGGCGTGCATACCGTGCACTCGGAGCGCATGAGCTGCCGACGACCTACTTGGTCGATGCCGATGGAGTCGTCCGGAAGATCAACCACGGCTACGGGCGCAGGTACGAGGCGCGTGTCGCAGGCTGGATCGAGCAGGTTCTCGCGAGCGGGGCGAAGCGGTAGGCGGCAGTCGCCAGTATGAGGACAGGCCGGTCCTCTTGGTTTCTTCGACACGACGAAGAGCATCGAAGCGCCGCACCGACAATAAGAGGCCGTTCGTCCGTGCTATTGGAACATGTCGGCGACGTGCCCTCGGCAGCGCGGGCACATTTGGCACAATCTCTTGAAGTCATTCAGCGTCGCAGTACACGCTCGGACTGCCGCCAACCGCGCACCAAGATACCTCGAAGTGCTTCCATCAGGCATGAGACGCGCGGCTTCCTTGCTGTATGTCGCGCTGTCCTTCGCGAAGGTGCGATGCGGATACGTGTCGCCCGGCGGGAAATAGGGGTCCGATGCCTTCGGATCAAAGCCAGTGATGAGCAACGAATCGGATAAAGTGGCGTCGCCCATGCAAGCGCGATCTTGCTCGATTTCCCGATACGTGTCGTGGTGGCCGCGCCCCACCTTAGCGCCGTATGCCGTCCAGCATCGGCTTAAGGCAATCTGTCTCTCGGTCGGAAGATCGACAAAATTTGAATGCGAGAAGAAATCCTGTTCAGCGTGTAGGGCTCGCGGAAGAATCTTCACGACGTTCTCGACATCACCGAAACCCAGAGAGTTCCACGCCTCCGCAATCCGCTCGCGATGATACGTAAGCGCGTTCTCGAAGGCGGACGCACTGGAGACACCTATAGCGCGGTCGCAGTGGTTCTTCGCTTCGTAGTGTGAAGCGTTGTGCCAATTGTCGAGATCGATGTCCGACACCTTCTCGCCGATAGCCTCCGCCAGCTCGGGCTTCACATGAGCATCGTGCAAGCACTGCATGGTGATTTCATAGTGCTCTGCGTAGAGGGGTCTCGCGTTTCCAGAGTGCACCTGCGCCTCGACGTAAGCTCGAAGATTGGCGTCTTTGGTAATCCGCTCAAATGGATACTTATAGGAGTTGAATCCGAACAATAGGACCACGACAGCGATCGCTACGAGCCGAACCATCCTGAGCCGAAGAGCTATCATTTCAGATGACACGCACAATGGGCCGTGCTCCCGGAGCCTATCGGGACCATCCACTTGGCTTCGCGCTCCGCACCAAAGAATACCTTGGGGGGAATCCTTGTCAGTCGGCACGCGCTCTCGCCAGTAGCGGTCAACTGTTGTGGCGTCAGGTTGAGGGGGGCCTGTGTCGCCGCTTCAGGATACGCCACGAAACGGAAGCGAACTGCGCCGCAGACGTTTGCGGGAAACGCACCCGAAAAGGCCGACGGCGTTGTTTCGGCCGGGTGAACGAAATCGTCGAGGTCGTCCGACTCATCGGCCGCGGGCGTTCCCGCCGTCGCATTCGGTACGGTCGCTGCCGTCGCGGGCGTCTTTCGCATCGATGGATCGCAGATCCACACCATAGGGCAAGCCTTGTTCTTTTCTTCAAGTTGTGCGGTGAAACCCGCCAAGCACGCCGCCCGTGCTGGTGATGCGTCGTTCCCCCAGTTGATCTTGGCGTTCTGAACACCGCCGCAGAAATCCGTACCCCATTTTCGGCCGTCACCGCCTTCAGAACACCAATGGCCGGTTGCTGGACCGTCGCCGCGAGATCTTGCGCGGTTGCAGTTCGCGTTTACTTCGATGTCGAAGCACTGATTGTAGTCGTTGTAGTTGACTCGGCGGTCGGAACAGGAATCAATCTGTGTTTTGAATGTGTTCTGATTCGTAGCGATACAATCCGCACTCGTTCGTGAGGCGTGAACGATCGGGATCGAGTAAATCTCGTCACTACCCCAGCGAAGAGACACCGAGCGAGCGCTGCAACTCAGTATCGGTAACCGCTGGACGTTGAGACTCATCATGTAGTTCGTCGGCTGAGTCAACGAGTCCGTTGCGTCTAGCAGGCCAGCTTTCTCGTCGTTCAGCCAGGCTGTCATTCGGCCCCGATACCCGCTCACATCGTATCCGTAGAAGCTCAGCACGGCGCTAGCCCCGGACCTTGGTGAATTCGGATCCATAGCGAGCTGTGTACTTTCTATAACGGATGGAACCGATTGGCAGAACGACGGCGCATACACGGGCATCTCTTCCTTCGTTAAGTGAAAGACTCTTAGGATGCCGATCCTGACGCTAGTCAG
>JADGQR010000085.1 GCA_017881685.1 Gemmatimonadaceae bacterium | reverse complement strand
TCTTCGACCCGATGAGCGCGTAATAATCGTCCTCGTCGAACGAGAGGGCATCCTGAACGCCGAGCTGCCGCATCTCGCCCACCGTCATTTCGGTGGATGCGCGAGTCAAGGCACGCATCGCGTCGAGATCCCCGAGAGAAACGAGCTTCGTCAGCGCGATCGAATAAAGAAAGTCGCCCATGATCACGGAGATCTGGTGACTGAAGAGCGAGTTCACAGTCGGCATCCCGCGACGCAGCACGGAATGATCGACTGCATCGTCGTGCACGAGTGTCGCGAGATGAATCAGCTCAACCGCTGCGGCGAGCGTGACCGCGCGGGGCTCCGGGCTGTCTTCAACTTCGCTGCAGAGAAGCACGAGCGTCGGCCGGAACATCTTGCCGCGCATCGTCATCAGGTGCGCTCCGATCTGAGCGACGAGAGGCGCGTCATGCGAAACGGTCGCAACCATTTCGGTGGTTACGGCGTCCAGCTTCTCTCTGATCGAGGACTGGATCCTTCCGAGCGAAGCACTTTCCTGCGATCTGCCGGGTGCCGTCGGCGCGGCCTCCGCTGCCGTCACTTAGCGGCCGCCGTCAGCGCTGCGAGTCTCTCGGCGGCATCGCGAAATCCAATGTGCACCGCGAGAACACGCTGGAAGTACGTGGCGGCCTCGGCAGGACGTCCAAGCGCCTCAGCCGCACGGCCGAGCAGGTACAGAACTCCGACGAGACGAGCGTCGGACATTCCCGGCTCGTGCAGGAGCTTGTTGAGGACGGCCATCGCGACTGCCGCGTCACCCTTGTCCATGAAGCATTGTCCGATGGCTTCCGATGCACGTACCCGCTGATCAGGCCCGCGCTGCGCCTTCTGGAACGACCCGATCGCCTCGTCCATCAGTCCCATCTCGGCGAATGCGATTCCGAGGTCGTAGTGGCTCTCAAAATCCTCTTCGTCGAGGTTGCGCGCGATTCCGTCTTTGAACTTGGTCAGCATCTCAGCGAAGTCTTTCTGCTCGTTGCTCTCGGGCTCCTGGTCGTGCGCGACCATGCGAGTCGATGCCGGAGTACGATTCCGCTCGAGCCATTCGCCAAGGTCGACGAAGTCGTCGTCAGACCTGGCCGGTTTGGTCTCCGATTCTTCAGGCATCGACGCAGTTTCGTCAATGATGTCCAGGCCTGAGAGCGGTCCATTTCCGTTCGGTGTCCTGATCCCGGGAACCGATCCGGCCGGAGTGCGTCCGACCGGGAAAGGAATTATCTGAGGATCACGCGCTGGCTCCTCAGTCCGAGTCTCCGCCTCGTCGGCCTGCGCTTCGACCAGGGGCGCGAGATCGATGGGAGAGATGTCTGGCATCTGCCCCGGAGCTTCCTCTTCCGGCGTTGTGATGAAGTGGAGCTCGTTCGATCTGGGAGCTTCTTCCGCTGATTTCTGACGAGCTGACGCCTGCTCATCGGTGATACCAGCCTGCGACGTGCTCTCGGCAACGTGTTCGCCCTCACCGATGGATGTCAACTCGAGACCTTCGGGCGCGGATGCCGGGGGAGCATGTTCTTGTTTGTCCGGCACCGAGGCCGAATGCGACTCCGTCTGCGGCTGCGATGCTTCGGCGACGTCGATCTTCAGCGGCCGCGATTTCACGACGGGGGACGGACCATCGTCGTCATCAGCTTCCGCGACTTCCGGCGCCTGGCGCGGTGGAGGCGATTCGAAGTCCAGATCGAGGAAGACAAGTCCTTCCTTCTTCCGTGCACGTGGCGTCGCTGAGCGCTTCGGCTTGAATCCCGGATCGATCGTCTTCATCCGCTCGACAGTCGCAGCGGCTTCTCCACTACGGCCCTCTTCCTCGAGCGTGTCGTAAAGAATCTCCAGCTGCTCCAGCGCTTCGGTCTTTCGATCGGCTCTCGCGAGCTGTTCGGCGAGCATCAGACGAACGTCGTCCTGTCCAGGGCAGAGATCCGCGAACTCCTTGAGGGCGCGAAACGCTTCGTCCATCTTGCCGATTCTCTGCATTCGGTCGGCGTACTCGAGAAAGTTCTGCTTCGCGTCGCTGTTGAAGCCTTTCTTCGCGCTGATGATGCCGAGCTTGTAGTAGATGATCGTGCGGCCCGGCGAATAGCGCAGGATCTTGTTGCACAGAGCGATCGCGTTGTTGAAGAAGCCGCCCTCGGCATAAAGGTCGGCGGCCTGCTCGTAGTAGTTGATCGCCTGTTCGTTGTTACCGATGCGGTAATGGATGTCGCCAACGCGATTGTACAGCGGGACATCGCGCTCTTCGTCACTCGCGCGAGTGCCACTCAGTACCTGCTCATAGAGCTCGATCGCCTTCTCGTACTGCTTCCTGGCCTCGAACTCGGCTGCCTTCTTCTTGAGCTTATCGAAATTGGACATCTGATCGGATCGGCGTAAAAACGCGCGCGGCCGAGACCGGCCGGCGCGAATGTGCAAGTTATCGGAAGGCTAGAGAGCGTGACAAGGTTTTCCTTGCCTCCACGTGCCCATACAACGACGATCTCCATACCAATACGGTATCTCACGAAAATCGTCCGCGTCCCACAATGCGACGTCGGCAGAGTATCCCGGGGCTATCTGCCCCGTGGATTTTGCGACGCCGAGGGCGGCAGCGCCGTTGACTGTCGCGGCTACCAGCGCCTCGGCTGCGCTCATTCGAAGCTGGCTGACTCCAAGGGTCAGGATCAGCGGAAAATTGAACGTTGGGGACGTGCCAGGATTGAAATCGGTCGCCAGCGCAACCGCAGCGCCGGCGTCGATGAGCGCTCTGGCCGGTGCCTGGCTGCTTCTTCCGAGAAAAAGCATCGTTCCGGGGAGCAGCGTTGCTACGGTTGTCGATTGTGCGAGTGCGGCAATGCCGCGCGTGGAGATTGCCCCCAGATGGTCCGCTGAGGTAGCGCCGAGGTCGGCCGCAAGCTCGGCGCCTCCGTGCGGCTCGAGCTCGTCCGCGTGCAGCTTGATCGCGAGTCCGGCGCCGCGCGACGCATCGAGAATCTCTCTCGTTTCCGCCGTCGTGAAAACTCCCGGCTCGCAAAACACGTCGGCGAATGATGCCAGTTTCTCGTTCGCCACTGCGGGGAGCATTTCATCGACGAGATAACGCACATACTCCCGCCGTCGTGCGGTTGGCTCGCGGTACTCGAGTGGTATCTCGTGAGCGCCAAGCCAGGTCGGAACGAGCCGGACGGGGAGCGCTTTCTGAAGCCGGGCGATCACGCGGAGTGACTTGAGCTCGTCCTCGAGTGAAAGGCCGTAGCCCGATTTCACCTCGATCGTCGTGGATCCGTACGAGGCGAGCTTTCTCACGCGCGGGAGGGCGAGATCGAAGAGCTCGTCTTCCGACCTCGATCGGAGGTCTGCGACTGATGAATGGATTCCGCCGCCGCGACGCGCGATTTCCATGTAGCCGATGCCGGCAGCGCGCATCTCCTGCTCTTCGTAACGTGCGCGGCCGAAGATCGCGTGAGTGTGCGAGTCCACGAGGCCGGGAGTGAGCAGTCGTCCGCCGCAATCGATTTCTGCCGCGTCGGGGAATTGTCTTCTGAGCGAATCTCCGTTCCCCACCGCTGCGATCGACTCACCGTCAACGGCAACGGCTGCGCCGGTCAACAGGCCAGCGTCGGCCATCTCCGCGCCGCGGCGTCCGCGTCCAGGTCCGGCGCAAGTCACGACTTGCGCAGCATTGACGAACAACAGGCGTGTCATTGCGTCGCCATCACATCTCGGATGCGATTGATCGTGATCGGTGCCTGCGCTTCACCGCGGCACGCGTAGAAGCATTTGTTGCAGTTGATCGGTTCGTATTTCCTGAAGTCAGTCCAATGGAAGTCAGTCGGAAAATCCGGACAACGTTTCACGTGACCGGAAGGATCGACGTGGACGGTCCTGATCCCCGAACGACACGGCTCGGTCACGAGTCCGCGAACATACAGAGGAATCTGCTCGAGGTAATAGTCCGAATTGGTGATGACGCCGCGATTCGCGCGCTTGAACGCCTTGAGCTCCGCCATCGTCTCCTCGAGCTCGGCGATCTTCGTGTCGCGAATGAGGCCATCCTGATTTCCGTTCTTCGAATCGGTGTACGAGCTGAAATTGACGCCGACGCCAAGCTCCTTCGCGTAACGCACGATCGGCATCAGCTGATCGAGATTGGAATCGCGGATGACAGTGTTGAATCGAATGCTGTCAACGCCGAGCGATTTCATTCGTGGAATGACGTCGAAGATCTTCGCGGCGAGCCCTGGAATTCCGCGCGCCTTGTCATGCCGGTCGTCCAGGTAGTCGAGTGAGAAGTTGAACTGGTGGATGCCAGCGTCCCAGAGCGATTTCGCGCGCTCGGGTGTCATCATTCCGCCGTGCGTGATCAGCGTCGAGTACTGCGTGCTGACGGCACGATCGACCGCAGCGACGATGTCCTCGAGATCGCGGCGAAGTGTGGGCTCTCCGCCGGTGTACGTGATCATCATCGGGTTGAAAAACTTCGCGGCGTCTACAAAGGTCTTGAGCTCGTTTGCCTTTGCACCCGGCTCAGTCTTCCAGTAATCGCAGAAACCGCACTTCGCATTGCAGCGAAGTGTGACTTCAAAGTGGACGAGGACAGGCATCCTCGTGATTGACAGGCGCGCGTACTTCACGAGGAAGATCGGGACGTGCCAGGGTTTGAACTTACTTGAGAGCATCTACTCTATCGTCAGGCCACGAAGGGCACGAAGGAAACAGAAAGGGCACGAAGGGAGCTGTTCTGCATTCGGAATTCGATCGACTACGCAGTGCCCTGAATTTGGAGGGAACTACGGACAAACAGCGGGGCCCGTAGTTAACCCCCAAATAAGATCGCAGACGCAGCGGATGGAGGGTTGAGTGCAACGCGAACCCTTCGTGCCCTTCGTTCCCCTTCGTGGCCTATAGGACATCCTAATCGATCATGGGGATATCGATACCGTGCGCCGCGGCGGTCGCAACTGCAGACTCATAGCCCGCGTCCGCATGTCGGGCGACCCCAATTCCTGGATCATTGGTAAGAACTCTCTCGAGTCGTTCCCGCATTTCCGGCGTTCCGTCGGCGACAATGACCTGGCCCGCATGAAGCGAGTTGCCGATGCCGACGCCTCCACCGTGATGAAATGACACCCATGACGCACCGCTCGCGACGTTGAGCATCGCGTTCAGGATCGCCCAGTCGGCGATTGCATCGCTTCCATCGCGCATCCCTTCCGTTTCGCGAAACGGAGATGCGACGCTGCCCGTGTCGAGATGATCTCGTCCGATGACAATCGGTGCGGAGATTTCTCCCGACGCGACGAGGTCATTGATGGCGACGCCGAAACGTGCGCGCTCGCCCTGCCCAAGCCAGCAGATTCTCGCCGGCAATCCCTGGAACGCGATGCGCTCGCGAGCGAGGGTGATCCATCGCTTGAGATGCTCGTCGTGCGGGAACAGCTCGAGAACGAGCTCGTCGGTGCGCGCTATGTCGGCGGGATCACCCGACAGTGCGACCCAGCGGAACGGTCCCTTTCCTTCGCAGAAGAGAGGCCGCACGTACTCAGGCACGAAGCCCGGAATATCGAATGCGCGCGCCAGCCCGCCGTCATGGGCGACCGTGCGGATGTTATT
>JADGQR010000009.1 GCA_017881685.1 Gemmatimonadaceae bacterium | reverse complement strand
CTGGCGGCAGTTGAAGCAGGGCTCAAGAGGCTCGACGGTCCGGACATGGAGAGCTCCGACCACCCCGAGGTCGTTCGCTATCTTCGCGAACGGCATCGACAGCGTGCGAGACGTTGGGCGTCACTCGAAGCTGAGAGCAAGGAAGGCGATTCCGATGACGTCCGGCATGAGCACTTTACCCTGGCTCCATCGCACAAGGCCGCAATCGTCGATGAGAAACGGGCCAGGGAGTATAGCCGTATCCGCCAGGTGATGATCGACGCGGAACAGAACACTATCCTCGACTTGCGGGACAGGGGCGTAATTGCGGATGACGTAATGCGCCGTATCCAGCGTGACCTCGATCTCGAATCGATGCTTCTCGAGACGAGCGAGCCAGTCGAAGCCCGTCCCGATACGCTCGATGAAGGAGCATAAATATTCTGGCGGACGCAGGGTAGCTAATTTTCCTGATGCCCATGACTCAGGATAAGCCGGTAGAGCTCGGACTCGACACCTTCGGCGACGTAACACGCGGAGCCGACGACAAACCACGGCCGCACGCAGAAGTAATCCGCGACGTCCTCGCCCAGGCAATTCTCGCCGACGAGCTCGGCGTGGACTTCATCGGACTCGGCGAACACCACCGCGCCGACTTCGCGATCTCGTCACCCGAGATCATCCTCGCCGCAATCGCAACCCGCACCAATCGCATCCGACTCGGCTCCGCTGTTACGGTGCTCAGCTCGGACGATCCAGTGCGAGTCTTCCAGCGCTTCTCGACTCTCGACGCGCTTTCCAACGGACGCGCAGAAATCATCCTCGGCCGAGGATCGTTCACTGAATCGTTTCCGCTGTTCGGATATCCACTCGATCAGTACGAGGTTCTGTTCGAGGAGAAGCTCGACCTGTTCGCCGCAATCCTCCAAGCCGATCGCACCGGTCAGCCGGTAAACTGGAGCGGCAGCACACGCGCGTCTCTCAGGAATCTGAGAGTTTTTCCATCGACTGAACGAGGCAAGCTCGCGGTCTGGATTGGCGTGGGCGGAAGCCCTCAATCAGTCGTACGTGCCGCGCACTATTCGATGCCGTTGGTTCTCGCAATCATTGGTGGAGATCCGCGCCGCTTCATTCCATACATCACGCTCTACAAACAGGCACTCGCAAAGCGCGGAGGGCCTCAACTGCCGATTGCCGTGCACTCCCCCGGCTACATCGCCGAGTCCGACGTGCAGGCAAAAGAGGAGCTTTGGCCGGCGTATCGCGACATGCGCAACAGAATCGGTGCCGAGCGTGGCTGGGGTCCGACGAGTCCTGCGGAGTTCGAGCAGGAGATAGAAGCCGGTTCACTCTATGTCGGTTCTCCGGAGACTGTAGCTCAGAAGATTGCGTCCACTGTGCGCACGCTCGGAGTTCAGCGTTTCGACATGAAGTACAGCGCGGGGTGGCTCGCTCACGACAAGCTGATGAGATGCATCAGTTACTACGGACGTGAAGTAATTCCGCGAGTTCGAAAGCTTCTTGCCGTTCAAGAGGACGTGTCGAACAGGGAATAATCGCTATTATTTCCAGCATGTTGCGGCGCCTGACTTTTGGATTGGCTTTCGCAATGGCCATCGCGGAACCTCTGTCCGCACAGTCGCCGGACTCCCTTTCCCTCGATATGACACTCGGGCTGAGCGCGGGGTCGAGCAACAGGGTCGCGGAAATGAGCACGCCGGTCACTCCGCCGAAGTCGTAAGAACTGGCGTCAATGAGCGATGGCCGCCAGCGCGTTGGACGCTCTCTTGTTCGATGGATCGAGAGAAAGCGCCCGGTGGAGCTCGGCCTTCGCTCGCCCGATGTCGCCCGCCGCGCGCGGCGTTGGCTGCGCCGACTGTCCGCACGAGAATGCCGGGCGACCTGTACCACTCCCAGGCGCTGCCGTCATATCCCTCGTGGAGATCGGCTGAAGTGTCCTGCGGATCGCCGACAATCTTATAGTATGGGCGGGCCATGGCCATGAATGCGTTGCCCGACCCATCGTACCCTGGCTCGTGGTATTTCCCGTGACTGTATACGACGTTCTGGATTGCCTTCAGCCGCGCGGCTCCGCCTCTTGCTTCGAGATGGCGTGCGACGATTTGATCGACCGACAGATCCTGGGCGCGTGCAACACTGGTCGCAGCGACTAGCAGCAGGAATGCGACTCTGATTCGTATTGGCATGGTGCGTCTTCGACAGCGTAAACGTCCAATTGGTTCAGTCTTCCTGTCGCCCTTCCGTTGAAAAGGCGCGCGAGTCTAAGGCAATGGCGCGGCCCTGACCCTTTCGCCTGGGAGTGCGGGGAATACCTTATCGCTGATCACCAACGTATGGCACCAGCCAGGAGGCTTCCCCACATGCATGAGATCCTCTCTTCACCAACCGCCCGACGCGGATTCCTCGGGCGTATCGCTGCCTTCGCAGCTGGTCTGACGGTCGTCGCACCATCGGGTCTTCCGGCCGAAACACCGTCATTCGATCCATCGGCTGATCCCGCACTCGACGCGTGGTTCGCGAAGATCAAGGGAAAACACCGCATGGTGTTCGATGCACCAGAGGCGAATAACGGAATGCCGGCGATCTGGCCACGCGTGTACATCAACAGCATGGATGCGACGTATCCCGGTGGTACAACCGCGGTCGTGATCATCCGTCATGCCGGACTTGGACTGGCGTTAAATGATACGGTCTGGGCGAAGTACAACATGGGCTCGACGTTCAACATCAAGGACGGCGGTGTACCGGCCACAAAGAATCCATACGCCACGATTACCAACCTCGCGCTGCCCGGGCTCGGCATTGCCGAGCTGCTGAAGTCAGGCGTGCTGGTTGGTGCGTGCGACGTTGCGCTCACGGTCTTCAGCGCTGGCGCAGCACAGAAGATGAACATGGATCCGGCAGTGGTGAAGAAGGAGTGGGTCGCCGGACTGCTTCCCGGCATCCAGGTCGTACCGTCAGGCGTGTTCGGCGTCGCGCGCGCGCAGGAGCTCGGCTGCGCATACTGCTTCGCAGGCTGATCGGTTAACGATGGAATCGTGGACTCGGTCTTCATGGAAATGCCATGAGGACCGAGTCTTCGTGTAACAGCAACCAAACAATCAGCGGATCAAAGATATGAAGGGTCGCATCGCTTTTTCCGTTTCGTGTGCGCTGGCGCTCACGTCAGCTGCAACTCTCTCCGCGCAGCAAAAGAGTAGCGCTTCCGCAGAAGTCCAGACTGCTTACGCGCAATCTGAAGCACTCTATCTGGATCTTCACCAGCATCCCGAGCTCTCGTCTCACGAAACCGAAACCGCTGCAAAGCTCGCGACCCAGCTTCGCCAGCTCGGCTACGATGTAACGACGGGCGTCGGCGGAACCGGCATTGTGGGAATCCTGAAGAACGGTGCCGGGCCGACGGTGATGCTTCGGACGGAGCTAGACGCGCTTCCGGTCACCGAGAATACAGGATTGTCGTTCGCGAGCACTGTGCACGCAAAGAATGAATCGGGACAGGACGTCGGCGTTGCGCACGCGTGTGGCCACGATCTCCACATGTCCGCGTGGATGGGAACGGCGCGAATCATGGCAGGGAATCGCGGAGCCTGGAAAGGCACGCTCATGCTCATCGGCCAGCCGGCGGAAGAAACTGGAGTAGGCGCAAAGGCGATGATTGCCGACGGGCTTCTCACACGTTTTCCAAAGCCTGACTTCGCGATCGCTGTTCACGATGATGCGCGCACGGTCGCAGGAATCGTCGGATATCATGCGGGCCCTGTCCTCTCGAATGCAGACGCTGTCACGATTCACATATTCGGCCGGGGAGGTCACGGCGCGCGTCCCGAAACGACAGTCGACCCGATCGTCATTGCTGCACGAACGGTGCTTTCCCTCCAGACGATCGTGTCGCGCGAGATGTCTCCGTTCGACCCGGCCGTCATAACGGTTGGAGCGATTCACGGAGGCACGAAGAACAACGTAATTCCCGATGAAGTCGTGCTTCTGCTCACCGTTCGCTCGTTTACGACTCCGGTGCGACAGCATCTGCTGAGCTCGATTAGTCGAATCGCTAAGGCCGAGGCGATGGCAGCAGGCGCACCGCGTGAGCCGTCGATCGAAGTCGTTCCGACTGCAGAGGCGCTCGTGAATGATCCAGCGCTCACGAAGCGCGTGTCGGCTGCACTCGTTCGCGAGCTTGGCCCATCGAAGGCGATGGACGTGCCACCGGAAATGGTGAGCGAAGATTTCTCGGAGTTTTCACTGGCCGGCGTGCCGACTCTGCAGCTGCGCATCGGCGCGGTCGAGCCGGGCAAGTACGCAGCGGCGGAAAAAGGCGGAGCACCACTTCCGTCTCTGCATTCGTCTCAATTCTTCCCTGACCTCGAGCCGACGCTGAAATCAGCCATGATCGCGGAGGTACTGGCCTTGCGGGAGTTGATGCCCGCAGGATCCGCACGAGCTAAATAGCTCGTCAGATTAAGTACGCTTCACATCCGGTTCACATGAGCGCACAAATCCCACCGGTCACAGATACTCCGCTCGAGCGCCGATTCGGCCTGTTGCCAGCGACGGCGCTGAACATGACGAACATGATCGGCGTCGGACCGTTCATCACGATCCCGCTGCTCATGACCGCACTCGGCGGACCACAGGCGATGCTCGGCTGGGTCGTCGCGCTGGTGATCGTGATCTGCGACGGAATGGTATGGAGCGAGCTTGGGGCAGCAATGCCAGGGTCGGGTGGATCGTTTCATTATCTCCGCGAAGCGTTTGGAAAGAATCGCTACGGAAGATTGATGGCGTTCCTGTTCGTCTGGCAGTTCGTGCTGAGCGGGCCGCTCGAGATCGCGTCGGGATACATCGGCTTCGCCGATTACGCGAGCTACATATGGAAGGGACTTACGCGCCCCGGAGTGATCGGGCTGGTCACCGTGGTCGGGCTGATCAACATCGCACTACTATATAGAAGGATCAAATCCATCGTGAAGATCACCGTCTCACTATGGATCGGGACGCTGATCACGGTGCTGGCGGTAATCATCACCGGCGCGATGCACTTCAACCGGCACATCGCGTTCGATTTTCCACCAGGCGCGTTCAACTTCTCGATTGGGTTCTTCCTTGGACTCGGCGCCGCGTCCCGCATCGGGATCTACGACTACCTCGGCTACTACGACGTCTGCTACATCGGCGACGAGGTGAAGGACCCAGGTCGGGTGATTCCCCGGTCAATTCTGATAAGTACGGCGGCAGTGGCTGTGATTTACTTCGGAATCAACCTGTCGATCATCGGCGTCGTACCGTGGCGCGAGTTTGTGCCGGCGGCCGAGCATGTTCAATCGAACTTCATCGTGTCGATCTTCATGGAGAAGATCTACGGATCGACCGTCGCGACCATCTTCACGCTGCTCGTTCTGTGGACGGCATTCGGGTCGGTGTTTGCGCTACTGCTGGGGTATTCACGGATTCCGTTCGCGGCAGCCGAGAGTGGCTACTTCTTCAAGGCGTTCGGCCGGCTGCATCCGACGAAGAATTTCCCGTACGTGTCGTTGCTGGTGTTGGGCGCGATCTCGATAATCGCGGGCTTCTTCTCACTGGGCACCGTGATCGACGCGCTGATCGTCACGCGCATCCTGGTTCAATTCATGGGTCAGGTGTTCGGCCTGATACTTCTGCGCCGACAGGCACCGGACATGCCACGTCCATATCGCATGTGGCTGTACCCCGTGCCGGCGGTGATCGCGATGCTCGGCTGGATCTTCGTCTTCGCGACGACGCAGCTTCAGGTGATCATCTTTGGCGTTGGTGTGCTGGCGCTTGGATGCGTCGCGTTCCTGGTCTGGTCCTGGAATTCGAAACTGTGGCCATTTGGCCTGGTGGAGGCAAAGTCGTGAAGCGGTTTTCGACAACTCTGTTGATTCTCGTCTCGTCTGCGAACGCTGCTCTGGCGCAGAGTCGGCTGGAATTACACGATCGATGGCAGATCCAGTCCTCGGCGAGGGTCGGTACTGATGGTGCCACAATCTCGCGGGTCACGTATCGGCCGACCGGCTGGTATCGCGCGACGGTTCCCTCGACAGTGGTCGGCACTCTCGTCGAAGACAGCGTGTTCAAGGATCCGTTCTTCGGAATGAATCTCCGCTCCATTCCGGGAATGACGTACGGAATCGGCAAGAATTTCGTCCATCTCCCAATGGACTCAACGAGTCCGTACAACGTGCCATGGTGGTACCGCACGGTGTTCCATGTTCCGGCGTCGATGGCAGGTAAGCGCGTTACGCTCCATTTCGACGGAATCAACTATCGCGCGAATATCTGGCTGAACGGCCACCGCATCGCTGATTCTACCCAGGTCGTGGGCACATATCGGCGCTACGAGCTCGACGTGACAGACGCCGTGAAGCGAAGTGGTGCGAATGTTCTTGCAGTGGAGGTCTTTGCACCAGTTCCGATCGATCTTCAAACCACGTGGGTCGATTGGAACCCTTCGCCGCCGGACAAGGATATGGGCATATGGCAGCCGGCTTATCTCGCTTCGAGCGGCGATGTCGTAGTGCGTTATCCGGAAGTCGTCAGTCACGTCGATACTGCGACGCTCAAGAGTGCACAGCTCACTGTCGTGACTGGCCTGAAGAATCTCACGTCGCATTCTGTAACGGGTACGCTTCAGGGGAAAATCGGGTCGATCAGCTTCAGCCAGCCGGTTACGATCGCCGCGAATGACACGGTTCTTGTCAGTTTTACTCCTGAAAGTTTCCCGCAGCTGAGGATCAGAAACCCGAGACTCTGGTGGCCTGCGGAGCTGGGCTCGCCCGAGCTTTCAAATCTGACACTCGAATTCGTGGCGAATGGGCGCGTCTCGGATCGGCAGAACCTGCGCTTCGGCATCCGCGAGATCACGGCTGAATGGACGCCGAAGGGAGCACGTCTCTTTCGCGTTAATGGCAAGAGGATCCTGATTCGCGGTGGCGGCTGGGCTCCCGACATGTTTTTCCGTCCGCAGCCAGAGCGGCAGGATGCGCAGCTCAAGTACGCACTCGACATGCATCTCAATGCGCTGCGTCTCGAGGGGAACTACGAGAACGATCGCTTCTTCCAACGCGCTGACAGCATGGGCATTCTCGTCATGACCGGATGGGTTTGCTGTGACGCGTGGGAGGAATGGACCAAGTGGGGACCCGAGCAGCACGCAGTATCAGCGATATCGTTGCGCGATCAGATTCGCCGGCTGCGCGGACATCCGAGTGTGTTCGTGTGGCTCAATGGAAGCGACGGCCCGCCTCCGGCCGATGTCGAGCAGGTATACCTCGATGTCGAAAGCCAAGAAGCATGGCCGAATCCCACGATCTCGTCCGCCAGCGCAAAGCCTGCGAAGTTCTCCGGAAAAAGCGGCGTGAAGATGACCGGTCCGTATGACTGGGTTCCACCATCGTACTGGATGCAGGATAGCACGAATGGCGGCGCGTGGGCTTACAACACGGAGACGAGTCCAGGCGCTGCAGTTCCCCCGATCGAGAGCATCCGCAAAATGATGCCTGCGCGGGATATTCAGTGGCCGCTGGACAGCGTGTGGCTCTTCCATGCGGCCGGCGGGCAGTTCACGAAACTGCTCGACCGGTTCAACACCGCACTCTCCACCCGTTACGGCCCGCCGAAAGACGCCGAGGATTATACGGTCACCTCGCAGCTGATGACGTATGAGAATGAGCGTGCGATGTTCGAGGCTTACCGCCGCAACGCGTACGTGTCGACCGGCATCATTCAGTGGATGTTCAACAACGCATGGCCGTCGATCTACTGGCATCTTTTCGACT
>JADGQR010000084.1 GCA_017881685.1 Gemmatimonadaceae bacterium | reverse complement strand
GTGCCGTCGCCGGCCAAGTCTGACGTCTTCGTCGCGACTTCCTTCACCATCTGGGCGCCCATGTTCTCGAGGGGATCAGAGAGCTCGATCTCCTTGGCCACGGTGACGCCGTCCTTGGTGACCGTCGGTGCGCCGAACTTCTTGTCGATGACGACGTTTCTTCCCTTCGGTCCGAGCGTAACCTTCACCGCCTCGGCGAGCTGATCGACGCCGCGCTTCAGTGCAGCGCGAGCTTCGGTGTTGTAATGGAGTTCTTTGGCTGCCATTGAATTGTTCCCTTGCGGTTAGTTGACAACCGCGAGCACATCGGCTTCGCGGAGGATCAGAAGCGGCTCGTTGTCGATCGTGACTTCGGTTCCGCTGTACTTACCGTACAGAACCTTGTCGCCGACCTTGAGCTCCATCGGAACGCGCTTGTCCTTCTCGTAGCGTCCGGGTCCGACGGCGATGACTTCGCCCTGCATCGGCTTTTCCTTTGCGGTGTCGGGAATGAAAAGCCCGCCGCGCATCTGCTCGGTCTCTTCCGAAGCGCGAACGACTACGCGGTCCGCGAGTGGAGCAACACTGCTGGTTTTCGTGGCCATATTGTGCATGCCTCCTGCTGAGAAATGGCTAAAAAAAGGTCGTTAGCACTCTGTGTGGTAGAGTGCTAACGACCTTAAGCTATCGGGTCCGAAGAGCTAATTCAAGGCGGACCGCCGGACATCAATTTCCCTATGAAAACATCACAAAGATACGACGCTACTTCACGGGGAACATCACGTGCGCATACGGGGTTCCTGCGTACATGACATAAGGTCCCATCGTGCTCGGACGGACAGGAAGCCCTTCCAGCATCTTCGCGTCGGGATACACGAGCATCACGTGCGGTCCGACGTGGTGCCACTGGTTGTCAGGAGTAGGGGCGGTCGCATTGCCGTCGGTATTGCTCTCCCAGTCATTCGTGCTGAGCATGTAGGAATAACCTACCTGCTTAACATCGGGTGCCTTCTGCGACATCATTGCCCCGGCAAAGCTCAACCAGGTCTGATCGACGCACATCGCGTTATTGGTGATGTACTTGGATTTCGGCATGCTCGGGAAGCACGTCCACCCGTTCGATCCCTCGCGCAATGTTGCAGAATTCCCAGCCTTGTCAGGCATGTCCTTCACCGTCGCATGCGCTGCAATCGATGCAGGCGCCGCAGCTAAGGCATTTGCGATCTTTGCCGCCTTCGACTGTGCCAGGGAGATTGATGGACTGAGCGCTGCCAGCATCGTTGCGGCCAGCGCACCAACGAGAAGCTTACGCGACATCGAGGCCTCCAGGGTAAACGGTGATTCAAGTCTAGTGACCGTTTCGCACAGCGCAATGTCGGCAGACTGCCCTCACCCTGTCAGCAATTCATACCCTATCCGAACGCCCTTCAGAGTGAGAAACGGATCGACCAGGTCGAGCGAGCGACAGTGAGGCCTCAGCGTCTCAGCCAGTCCACCCGTTCCAATGACGAGCGGATTCTTCACGCCCCACTCTTTCCTGATTCGTCCAACCAGTCCATCGATCGAATCAGCCGCTCCATAAAGGACGCCCGACCGAATGCATTCGTCGGTGCGAGTTCCAATCACTTTCTTCGGCGCGATGAGCTCGGTGGCCGAGAGCTGCGATGTTCGGCGAAAAAGTGTGTCGGCCGACGTTCCGACTCCGGGCTGAATCACACCTCCAATGAATGCGCCGTCAGCAGTGATGCAGTCGTAGGTCGTGGCAGTACCGAGATCCACGACAATCGCATCACGATGCCACAGTCTGCTTGCCGCGAGTGTGTTTGCAATTCGGTCTGCACCCACCGTGAACGGCTCGTCGACCAGCAGCTTGATCGGCAATGCCGCGCGCGCATCGATAATCACCGGCGTTGCTCCAAAGCAATCCTCACATGCCTGCGCGAGTGGCTGTGTAATAGGCGGCACCACGGAGCAGATCGCACTCCCCTTCACCTCCGATCTGTCGACGCCGCTCGATTCCAGCAGCGATCGAAGAAGAAGTGAGAACTCGTCATGAGTACGCGGGATGCCGGTCGTTATTCGCCAGTGATGGCGCGGCTCATCGCCGTCAAAGAGTCCGACTGTTGTCTCGGTGTTGCCGACGTCAAAGGTCAGTATCATGTGTGGAGGTCGAGGACGAGTGAGCCGCTGCGGAATCTGGCGACAGAGTCAGCGAGCGCAACGAGCAGCTCACCTCCGGGCGTAACTCCTTCCACAATGCCACGCGCCGGCTCTCGGCAAGGACGGCCTCTCGCGAGATCTCTCGCATCCCACTCAGCCATCTCGATCGATGTCAGGTGACCGACTGCCTTCGCCGCGAGACGCAGTGCAGGAATCAGCTCGGTCAATACCTCGATGCGCCGCGTACCGTCCTCGAGCGATCCGGCAAGTGGAAAATCGGCGGGAGCACACACGTTAACACCGACTCCGATCGCGACCCATTCAAGTTTCGATTCCCGCCATCGCGCCTCCACGAGAATGCCGGCCAGCTTTCTTCCTTCGATGAAGAGGTCGTTTGGCCACTTCAATCGGACCGGCTCAGACGCAAAGCGATCGAGCGCGCGTGCCGCACGCATTCCGATGCGAAGTGAGAGAACGTCGAGTCCTGATGTGTCGGCCGGACGCTCGACGAGGGTCATCCAGATTCCCGAAGCAGCGGGCGACGACCACTTCGATCCCGTGCGCCCTCGTCCCGCAGTCTGCCTATCGGCAACGACGAGAGTTCCGGTTGGACATCCGGCGCCTGCTTTCCTGTGCGCCACATCGAGAGTCGATGTTGTGACTTCGAGCAGCTCCACTTGCGGCAGATCGAGAACTGTCGCCAGCTCGAGCGATGAAAATCCGTCGAACAGATAATCGTCAGCCACGACTGTAGACGACCGCCAGCACCGCCAAGCCGAGCAGCACGCGATAGAGCGCAAAGATGCCGTAGCTGTTCCGGCTTACGTACCGCAGCAGAATGGAGATCGCGATCCATCCGCTGATTGCCGATGCGAGAACACCGACGATCACTTCCATCCCGAGATCTCCACTCCTCAGCACTTCGGGTCCCTTGAGCACGACTGCAGCCGCAATGATGGGCATGCTCATCAGGAAGCTGAAGATCGCCGCAGACTCACGATCGAAGCGAAGGCCACGCAAGGCCGTGATTGTCGACCCCGATCGCGACACTCCTGGCACCAGCGCGAAAACCTGCGCTGCGCCGACGACAAGTGCGTCGAGCCATCGCATGCTGTCGAGTTTCTGCCGCTCAGCGACAAACCGGTCCACTGCCCACAGAACGATTCCCATAAGGATGAGAGCGATTGCGATAAGGGCCGGTGCGCGAAAAGCTGTCTCTGCCTTCTTCTCCAGAAGGAGTCCGAAAATCGCGCCGGGAATGGTCGCGATGATGAGGAAGATTACGCGCTTCTCCTGAACGGTTTCAGCTTTTCGTTTGCGGATCACCTGGATGGCTGCAGCAATCAGCTGGCCCCACTCCTTTCGGAAGTACCAGAGAATCGCCACGAGTGTGCCGAAATGAAGCGCGACGTCGAACGCAAGCCCGGGATCCTGCCAGCCAAACAGGTAAGGTGCCAGCGCCAGGTGAGCGGAGCTGCTGACTGGAAGAAACTCGGTCAATCCCTGAAGCGTTCCGAGAACGAGAGCCTGAAAGATCGTCATTGATTATTGTCCAGCGACGTGGTGTAGAGGTGCTCATATTGACCGACGACCTCATCTAGCGAGAAGCGAGCCCGCGAGTCGGCGGCACCCAGCTCGCTCATGGCCTGCCACTTACTCTGGTCTGTCAGGATCGACAGAGCAGCCTGGGACATCGATTCCACGTCGCCGACCTCGCAGAGAAATCCTGTCTCGCCGTCCCGAACGACTTCCGGCAATCCGCCTGCACGGGCTCCGATGACCGGAACGCCCGAGGCAAGCGCTTCGAGTGCTGTCAGTCCAAACGACTCACTCGATGTTGGCAGCAGGAAGAGGTCGGCCGACGCCAGAAGCGGGGCGACGACATCGAGCTTGCCAAGGAAGAACACGGAGTCCTCGAGGCCATGGCGCCGAACTTCGTCCTCGGCCGCCGGCCGCTCGGGGCCGTCGCCGACCATCACGAGCTTGCTGGGAATTTCCTTGTGGACTCGCTCGAATATCTGGACGACATCACGAATCCGCTTCACAGGCCGGAAGTTGGAGATGTGCATCAGGAGTGACTCGGTCTTTCCGAGCTGCTCCTTCAGAGTCGCAGGGTACTTCGAGCGATCGTAGACGTCCGGATCGATGAAATTGTGGATGACCGCGACGTCGCACTTTTCACAGCCAAATGCGTTGTACGTCTCTTTCCGCAGGAATTCCGACACGGCCGTGAGCCGGTCAGACTTTTCGATCGAGAACTTCGTGATTGCGTTGAACGACGGATCCTGGCCGACGAGAGTGATGTCGGTGCCGTGAAGTGTCGTGATGACCTTGACGTCGCGATGCTGTTGACGGAGCATTTCGCGCGCAATCCACGCACTCGTCGCGTGCGGAATTGCGTAGTGGCAATGCAGCAGGTCGAGGTCGTGCGTCGAGACAACCTCGTGCATGCGAACGGCGAGAGCGAGATCGTAGGGCGGATATTCGAACAGCGGATATCTGCCGACGTCGACCTCATGGAAGAACACGCGCGGCAGGAATGACGGCAGACGAAACGGCTGCCGATAGGTGATGAAATGGATTTCGTGACCGCGCGCGGCGAGCGCAATCCCGAGCTCGGTTGCAATCGCTCCGGAGCCGCCATACGTCGGATAACACGTGATACCGATCTTCAAGACGTCTCCTTCCACCAGCGTTGAACTGTTCCTTCCCAATCCGATCCGCTCGGGTCGACTCGCGTAACCGGAGCGTCGCCAAGCTGATGGCGAAACCACGTCCGCTGCCGCTTCGCATACTGCCGGGTCTCAATAATGATCCGCTCGCGAGCCGATGACAAATCGATCTCGCCACGAGCGACTCGGCGCATCGTTCCGTAACCGCATGCTTTCCATGCTGGGGCGCCTTCTGGAACGGTTTGATCCAGGTTGCCCACTTCGTTGAGCCAGCCGGCGTCGATCATCGAATCGATTCGCGTTTGGATCCGTTCCGCGAGCTGGTCTCCAGGATCGACGACGAGATAAGCGGCTGCATGAATTGACTCGCGCGCGCGAGAGGAATGAAGGTCGCTGATGCGATGGCCCGTGAGCAGTGCGGTCTCGAGTGCGCGGACCAGCTGCGATCGGCCAAGGTGACTTCGCTCGGAATCGAGTACGACGCACCATCGTCGCAGCTCCGCAACCGTCATCCCGTCGACGAAACTCTCGAACGCCGATCTCCTCGCTGCATCGACGCGGGGAGCTTCGAAGAGAGGCTCGATCAGCGCCTTGATGTAGAAACCCGTTCCGCCGACGATGATGGGAACTCTGTCATCGCTCTTCGCCTCTTCGATCCACTGGTTTGCCGACGCGGCCCAATCGGAAGCTGAATAGCGCTCCGCTGGATCGACGACGTCGATGCCGCGATGCGGAATCGCTTTCAGCTCTGAAATTGTCGGTTTGGCGGTACCGATGTCGAACCCGCGATAAATCTGCCTGGAGTCAGCGCTGATGAGTGTGCCCGTGTACTCCATCGCAAGCGCAGTGGCGATCGCAGATTTGCCCGCCGCGGTGGGACCACAGATGACGCGCAGCCTATTTTCTGCCAAACCGCCGATCCAGTTCGTCCCATTTCAGCTGCACGATCGTCGAGCGCCCGTGAACATCGTGTGCAGGCAGTTTCGTTTCCCGAAGCGCCGCGAACAGCGCGCGCATCTCGGATGTGGCGAGCTGCTCACCGGCCTTGATAGCCGCCTTGCATGCGACAGTTGCAGCAAGGTGCTCGTGGCGAGTCGCGGTTCCCGCGACTCTGTCGCCGGTCAATGCATCGAGCGTCTCACGAAGGCATCGCTCCGCATCGAATCTGCGATGCGGCATTGGCACCGTACTGACTATGAGAGTGTTGCCGCCAAAACCCTCGATCTCGAAGCCGAGCTTTTCGAGGTACTCACGATTCGCTTCGAAGGCATCGCCCTCGGCCGGACCGAGATGCAGCGTTATCGGAAGCAGCAGTCTTTGCGCTGGAACATTGCCGCTTTCGAGGGCAAGCATGAACTCCTCGTACAGCACACGTTCGTGCGCCGAGTGCTGATCGATGAGAACGAGACCTTCCTCGTGTTCGAACGCGATGTACGTCCGGCGGAATTGAAACAGCTCCGGAATGTCCGTGACGTTCCGCACCTCCGGCGACGGGACCACCACGCTTTCACCGTCGATCGAAGCCGGATCTCCAGGCTGGGACGTCGAATCGTTCTCGATGGGCGCAAATAACCCCTCGGTCGCTCGATTCGGCGAAAGAATCGCCGACTGATCGACGGGTGGACTGGCGAAGTCGCTCTGCGTGAAGCGCGTACCGGAGAAGAATCGGCCGCCCATCACGGCGGACGCATCAAACGTCCCGAGCGCTCTGCGCACTGCAGTTTCGACAGCGCGCTCGAGCGGCCACCGATCCGTGAATCGAACTTCTGCCTTTGCAGGGTGCACGTTCACGTCAACAGAGCTTGCCGGCAGATCGACGTTGAGAAACAACGACGGTCTCAGACCCGCGGTGATCGTCGAGCGATACGCGGCCTCGGCAGCTCGAACAATTCCGGCGTCCCGCACAGCTCGGCCATTGATCGAGATGAAGATGCGGCGTGTCACAGTGCCGACATCGGAAGGACGCTCGACGAGTCCGTGCGTGTGAACGGCCCCCGCTACATCATCGACTTCAAGCAGCGATTCCGCGTACTTGCCACCCCAGATGCCGCTTATCCGCGCACGAAGCGAGGAGACAGGCGGAAGAGTGAGAGCTTTCTTCCCGTCGTGAACCAGGCTGAAGCGCACATCGGGACGAGTGAGCGCGATGCTTCCGAACGCGTCGACGATTGCGCGCCATTCTGATCTTGGCGTTCGCAGGAATTTCTTGCGCGCCGGCACGTTGAAGAAGAGCTGCTCGACAGAAACCGTTGTTCCTCTCCTGCGCGCGGCGGCTTCGAGATCTGAAATGGATCCGCCCGTTGCGGCGAGCGACGTGCCTTCTCCGTCAGCCGGGCTCGTCTCGATGTGGAAGCGCGAGATGGACGCGATTGCGGGGAGCGCTTCGCCGCGGAAGCCGAAGCTCGATACTCCGACGAGATCCGATGCGACGCGAATCTTCGAGGTGCCGTGGCGCAGCAATGCAGTCTTCACGTCATCGCGAGCCATTCCGGATCCGTCGTCGGCCACGCGAATCAGCTTGTGTCCGCCCTCTTCGACGACGACTTCGATGCTCGTCGCACCAGCGTCGAGAGAATTCTCGACGAGCTCCTTTACGACGGACGCCGGCCGCTCGACCACTTCGCCGGCGGCGATCTGATCGGCGACGGCGCTCGGAAGCACCGCGATTACGGGCAAGCTACCAGTCCCTGCCGTTTGGCGGCGGAGTCGGGACGCTTCTGCGCTGCTTTCTTCCCTGCACGTCCTGCTCCTGTTGCTCCATTGCGTTCAGAATTTGCTCCGCCTTCGCTTCGTTCATTCCGGGAATCGGCCTCGGCTGCGGAGTAGTGTTAGTGTTGCCGCCGGGCTGCGGCTGCGGTTTCGGATTGGCTGCACCGCCGCCACCGCCGCCACCTCCCCCGCCACCACCCTGATTTTTTTCTTTTCGCAACGCCAGCTCGTAGTTCCACTTCGAGTCCATATCGTCAGGACGAAGTGTAAGCACGCGCTTGTAAACCGCGAGTGCGCTGTCGAGCGGTTCCTTTGCCGAGTCTCCCTTCGCGGCGAGTCCCTCGCGCAAGTGTATGTACCCAGCATTGAAGCCGGCGCGATACTGAACCTCGTCGTCCTTGCTCAGCGCCGCCTTCATGAGAAGCGGCAACGCGGTCTTGACCGAGTCCGGCCTGGCCATCATAGCGGTTGCCTGATTATACAGCCTCGCGGCGTCCTTATCCCTGACGCTGCCGGTAGAGCAGCCGTTGATCATGAACGAAAACAGCAGCATGGATGCAGTCGTCCCTACTGCTGAAAGCTCACGCCGTCGTCCGCGACGTGTCGCGAGAAATGCGTCGAGGAGGAGAAGGAGAATTGCCGGCAGCAGGAAGAACTGGAAACGCTGCGCGAGGTTTGTGCCCTTCGACATCGATCGCGTATCCGTACGCAACCTTGCCAGAGTCTGGCGAATCGTCGCTGCTCTGTCGGGATCAGTCGGCGGTACGAAGACTCCCTTACCCGCATCGGCAGCCGCGCGGAGCAAGGTCGGAGAGTATTTCGTCACGACGATATTTCCCTGCTGGTCCTTCTTCTGGGTTGTCGTTCCGTTTTCGGTAACTGGGATTGTCGTACCGGCTTCTGTTCCGAATCCGACGGTGATGATCGACGTTCCAGCTGCAGCCGCTCGTTGTGCTTCGGCGATGACGTCGTCCGTATTCTCGAAACCCTCTCCGTCACTCATGAGGACGATTGCACGCTCAGACCCCGACTTTGACAGGGCAAGAAGATTGTTCGCCTGATTCAATGCGCTTGCGAGCGAGCTGCCTGACTGCGCAACGACCGTTGGGTCGAGATTGTCGATGAAGAGATTCAGTCCCCCCTGATCTACAGTGATTGGGCTGAGCACGTAGCTCTTCCCGGCGAATGCGACGAGCGCGAACCGGTCGTTCGGCGAAAGTGAGCGCAGCCTGTCCACAACCTGCTTCATCTTCGCCAGCCGGCTCGGCTTCTCATCCTCTGCCAGCATTGAGGAAGACGCGTCAAGCGCGAGAACGACGTCGATTCCTGCCTGCTTCACTACTGTGCGCTCGATTCCCCAACGCGGACCCGCGAACGCGAACGCGATGAGAAGCGCAGCAAGTGAAAGTCGCAACGGTTGCCACCGGGACCTCGCTGCAGCGGTCGGGGCAAGGCGGGCAATCATTGCCGGCGTGCCAAGATGTTGCAGTCGCACTGCGCGAATCCTTCTCGCCTTCACGATCAGCCACGCAGCAAGAAGCGGCAGGACGACAACGAGTGCGAGCGCCCACGGCCAGCTGAAGTATCGAAGATCGATCATCATGGCAGCGGCGCCTTCCACGCAGTCAGTGCGAGCTCGACGACGAGTGCGACGATCGCGAGACCAAGTGCCCACCGAAACAGCTCGGTGTAGTTGACGTACGATCTCGACTGTACGGGCGCCCGCTCGAGCCGGTCAATTTGCGCGTAGATCTGACCGAGTGCAGCCCCGTCGCGAGCACGGAAGTAACGGCCACCGGAAAGCGCGGCGATTTGCTTCAACAGCACCTCGTCAATTTCCACTTTCTGGTTCTCAAACCTCAGGCCGAACACGTCGCGGCCAACTGGAACGGGCGCTACACCTTCGGTACCGACGCCGATTCCATAGATCTTTATTCCGTAGACCGCCGCTGCCTTCGCTGCGGAAAGCGGATCGATGTTGCCGCGATTGTTCACTCCGTCGGTGACGACGATCATCACGCGCGAGCGGCCTGGTGCATCGCGCAGCCGATTCGCTGCCGTCGCTATTCCAAGTCCAAGTGCAGTTCCATCTTCGAGCTGTCCCGCTTCGAGATTGTCGATCGCCTGAAGCACGACGGCCTGATCGGTTGTCAACGGAACCTGCGTGAGGGCTTCACCAGCGAACGCGACAACCCCGATCCTGTCGTTGTCGCGATCGCGCACGAATTCCTTTGCTCTGGCCTTCGCGACTTCGAGGCGATTGTTCGGCTGGAAATCCTGAGCGAGCATCGAGCTCGAGAGATCGAGCGCGAGGACAATGTTGATTCCCGAGCTCGTGACGTTCTCGACATGTGCACCGCTTCGCGGACGAGCGAGCGCAACGATCAACGCGACGAGCGCAAGATTTCTCAGGAAGAATATCGTGCGCGCGATGCCCTGACCGGCACGCGGACCTCGGCCAAGCACAGCAGTGCGCGAGAATACGATCGCGTCCTCTGAGCGCTTTCTTCGCCAGAGCCACCACAACGGCAGGAAGATCAGCAGCGCGAACGCCCACGGCGTCTGAAACTCGATGGTCGGAAACGTCATGCTGCCTTGCGTTCCGCGTCGCGGCTTTCAGCCTTGGCGGCCTCTTCCTGTTCGACGAGGTGAGCCTCGACGGCATTCACGACACCACGCGCAGCGACGCCGAGCCTGTCAGCCTCGTCAGGCAGAACGCGGGCGGCAGCGAACTTCACGAGATCGGTTCGCCACAGAAGCTCGCCGAGTCCCTTGGCGACGCCGTGGATCCAATCAGCAGATGCCAGCAGCTCTGAAGAAGTCTGCGACCTTTCGATTCCCGGAGCCCGCGCGCTGAGGTAATCGCGCATGACACCTGACATCAAGGCAGCGTGCTTCTCTCCTTCTCCGGCCGCAACCAGACCCATTGCCTCGATACGCGCGAATTCACGCTCGGCTGTTGTGTGCGGGTCGAGTGGCGCGTTCTTTCGGCGTCGATACCAGACCAAGACTCGCCACAGGATTGCGCCAACGATCAGCACGGCGAGTGCGATCAGCCATTGCAGCCAGTCAAACGGCTTGATGTCGATTGCTGATCGAGGCGGTTTTGGAATTCGTTTCGTCGTATCCGCCGGCAGCACAGACTTTACGAAGACATGCTGTGACCCGAGCGACACGTAGCCCGTCTTCCCATTCAACCTGACGACAATGTCTCCAATGCCGAGGCTTTGCGCATCGACGTCCCACGCAGCGAGCCGATACGCTGCGCTGCCGGTTACTCCAGTCGAATCCTGAGTCGTCTGAACCGCCGGCTTGCCGATCATCTGAGTCGCAGTCGCGGTGGCCTTTGCAGCCGAATCGCTTTCTGTCGGAAAATCGATCGTCGCGCCAGGCGGCGCGTGAATCTTTATCAGCGCGATGAATCGCTGGCCGACCGTGACAGTGTCGGGCGTGAGCTTGACCCCGAGCTGCACCGGAAACGCCGGCGTCGGCCTCGCGGGAGCGACCGTTGCCGGCGCCTGTCTGGCAGGCGCTGGCGTCGCCGGTTTCTGCGGCGCGGCCGCACCCTGTAACACGATGGCAAGCAGTCCGACGATCATCTGCGTCTCGCCTGCGTCTCGCGCGAGCGGAAGAATTTCAGCAGCGGCTCGATGTAGTTGCCATCGGTTCTCACGGGCACTTCGTCGATCGACAGACGCCGCAGAAGATGCCTGCGCGCGTCCCGCTGAGCGGTGACCTGCTTTTCGAAATCCGCGCGAACGCGCGGCGAGCTCGTATCGATCTCGTAGGTCTCACTCGTTTCAGGATCGACGAAGCGGGCGAGTCCGATGTCCGGCAGCTCGCGCTCGCTTGGGTCTTCAACCGTTACCGCGACGACATCGTGACGCTGCGCAAGAATCTTGAGCGGACGCTCGACTTCTGGAGCATCGAAGTCGGAGATCAGGAAGATGATGGTCTTCTGGCTGAGGGTGCGGGCGAGGTGATCGGTGAGTCCTGCGATGTCGGTTCCGCGGCCAACCGGGTCAAAGGTCAGGATGTCGCGCAGAATACGGAGCACGTGCTTTCTTCCCTTGCGCGGCGGAACAATGTACTCGATGCGATCCGTGAACAGGACGATGCCGACTCGATCGTTGTTGCGCACTGCTGACATTGCGAGCACCGCCGCGAGCTCGGTAGCGAGCTCGCTCTTGAATCTCCTGACCGTCCCGAAGCGCTCCGAACCCGACAGATCGACCGCGAGCATCACCGTGAGCTCCCGCTCCTCGATGTAGCGCTTGACGAACGGGCGCCGCATTCTCGCGGTCACGTTCCAGTCGATCGTGCGGACTTCGTCTCCGGGCTGGTACTCGCGAACTTCGGAGAACTCCATGCCCTGACCTTTGAACACGCTTCTGTATTCGCCTGTGAACAGCGAGTTCACGAGGCCGCGTGTCTTGAGCTCGATGAGCTTTACCTGGCGGAGAATTTCGGGCGGAACGCCTTTGCGAACGGCCTCGCCACTGACGACCCGCGCATGCGCGGGCTCCCGGTTCCGCTGCCGCCCGCCGCGGAAGAGTGACCATCGCGACTCGCGCGACTCTTCCTCCCTTCGCGCGATTGGATTTACTCCGCCGCGCCTCCGGCCGATCGAGGAGCGGCGTCCGATCACGGCGCCGCTACAGCCGCCAGGATTCGGCTGACTATTGCATCGCTCGTGACTTCTTCGGCTTCAGCTTCATACGTCGTAAGCACGCGATGGCGGAGCACGTCGGGCGCAATCGCCTTCACATCGTCTGGGGTCACGAATGCCCGGCCGCGGAGGAATGCGTGCGCACGTGAAGCCTGAGCGAGCGAAAGTGTCGCTCTCGGGCTGGCACCGTACTCGATCAGCGGCGCGAGATCCGTCAGGCCTGCCTCTGCGGGGAAGCGTGTCGCATGGACGATCGAGACGATGTAGTCCACGATTCGCTCGTCCATGTACAGATCGGCGATTCTTTCGCGCGCCGCCATGATCGATTCAGGCGTGGCGACGCGCCTCACGTCAATCTTGTGTCCGCTGGCCATGCGGCGAAGGATTTCCTTCTCCTCGTCGCGAGTCGGATATCCGACGTGCAGCTTCATCATGAAGCGGTCAACCTGCGCTTCCGGAAGCGGATACGTTCCTTCCTGCTCGATCGGATTTTGCGTCGCAAGAACCAGGAATGGCTCGTCCAGCTTGAAGGTCGTGCTGCCAATCGTCACCTGCTTTTCCTGCATCGCTTCGAGGAGTGCAGCCTGCACCTTTGCTGGTGCACGGTTGATCTCGTCAGCGAGAATGATGTTCGCGAAGATCGGACCTTTCTTGACGCTGAACTGGCCGTTGGACTGATCGTAGATCTGGGTTCCAAGAATGTCGGCGGGGAGCAGATCGGGCGTGAACTGGATGCGTTGAAACTTGGTGTTGATCGTTTCGGCAAGTGTCGACACGGCGAGCGTTTTCGCGAGTCCGGGAACTCCTTCGAGAAGAACGTGTCCGCCCGTGAGGATGCTGATGACGAGCCGCTCGATCAGGTAATTCTGTCCAACGATTCGCCGTCCCACCTGATCGACGACTTCGTTGATCATGCCTGCGTCGGCGGATGGAGTAACCTGTGTTGCCACGATCGCGTCTCCTTTATGGTTCGCGCTACGACTTGAGTGTTAACACTGCAAATAGGCGGTACCCGGTACCGGATACCGGGGAACGCCCTGCCGCCCTTCGGCCTTCCTACTGTGTTATCGCGAGGATGATGTCGCGCTCGCGACCGTTCAGTGGCCTCGAAGCGCCGGTCGGCAGCTGACCGAGGGCCACTGGACCAAATCGGGTACGCACAAGTCGCTCCACCACGAGATCGAGGGCCTCACAGAACCGTCTGATTTCCCGGTTCTTGCCTTCGGCGATCGTGACCTCGAGCTCCCACAGCCCGCGACTGATGTTGTGGGCCGAGATTTCCCTCGGCTGCACCCATCCGTCCTCGAGCTGTACACCGTTGCGGGCCGCACGGACCGCGGCGGGTCCATCTCCCCGAACGGTGGCGACGTATGTGCGCTCGATTTCGGTGCTCGGGTGGGTAAGCTTGTGCGCCGCTTCACCGTCGGTTGTCAGGAGGAGGACACCCTCGGTCATGTAGTCGAGACGGCCGACGTAAGTGAGGCCAGGCCGGTCAGCGATCAGGTCGAAAACCGTCTTTCGGCCCTGTGGGTCGGACCGCGTGGTAAGAACTCCAGCCGGCTTGTTGAGCACGAGCCAGTAGTAGCCAGTGGGCTGAGTGACTGGCTTGTCGTCGACGGTGATCGTATCCACATCGGGATCGACACTCTGCCCGGTGACGGCAACTTCGCCGTTGATTCGTACGCGACCAGACGCGACGAGCTCTTCGGCTTTGCGGCGCGAGGCCACGCCGGCGCGAGCCAGTGCACGCTGAATCCGCATCGTGTCAGACATCAGCTCTCGACGCTGGCGTACGGAGAGTCGCGGTTCTCGCTCGTGGAATCGGATTGTTGCGCTTCCGACGGCGCAGCTTCTGACGGCGGCGTTTCTGCCTGTGCTGCAACCGACTCGGCCGCCACTTCCGGTGCTGCCGCAGCATTGCCGGCAGCTTGAGGCTCCGCGTCTGGTGCGGCAGGAACTGGCGGCGGCGCATTCGGGTCGCGCAATGCAACCGCCAGCTCATCGGCTCTTGGCAATTCGCCAAGATGTCTCAGAGCGAACTGCTCAAGGAATCCGGGAGTCGTGCCGTAGAGCAGAGGACGTCCCATGCCTTCCCCACGGCCGACAACTTCGATCAGCTCGCGCTCATGCAGTGACTTGAGCATCTGTCCTGCACCGACGCCGCGGATCTCCTCGATTTCCGCTCGGCCGATCGGCTGGCGATATGCGACGATCGCAAGTGTCTCGAGCGCCGCGGCCGACAAACGTTGCGGCCTCGCAGCAAGCTGCGCGCGCTCGATCGTCTCGGTGAACTCGGGCCGAGTGAGAATCTGCCATCCGCCGCTGACTTCAATCAGCTCGACGCCGTGGCCATCTTCGTCGTAATGACGCCGCAGCTCTTCGAGAGCAGCGGTGACATCGGCCTCGGTGGTCTCGCCGTCGGCGGCCATCGCCTTGAGATCTGATGCGGCGACTGGGTGTGCGCTCGAGAAGAGCGCGGCTTCAAGCAGCTTCGCTAGCTGGATCACTTGTAATTTCGACGGAGGCAAAAGGTCTTGGCTGTGCAAGGCGCAGCTCGCCGCGCTTGGCAAGCTCGAGTAGTGCAAGAAGCGTGGAAAGTACCTGCCACGGCTCTGCATTGAGCGAGATCATGTCACCCCAGCGCGCTCTCGCGCGAAGTGCGAGCACCGCTCGAACTGTTGCGATTGCGCCGTCGACGTCGAGCGCGCGCGGCACCACGTCGTGAACCGTCGGCTTCTTCGCTACGCGGAGAATACGGTCAACCGCGGCGAACAGCTCAGGCAGAGAAAGCGACAGCGCCGCAGCGGCCGGCGCGGGCGATGAGAAATTCTGAGGCAGATATGCGCGAGCGAAGCGGTTGCGACGATCATCGGCGCGTCGCTCGAGGATATCCACCACTTCTCGCACCTGCTGGTACTGAAGCAGTCTTCGAACGAGCTCGGCGCGCGGGTCTTCCCAGATTTCGTCGCCTTCGCGGCGTGGAAGAAGCATCTGCGCCTTGATGCGCACGAGTCGCGCAGCCATCTCGAGATAGTCGGCCGCTTCGTCAAGCGCGAGCGTCGAAATGCGCGCAAGAAACTGCTCGGCGATTCGAGCGACAGGAATGTCCTGAATGTCGATCTGCTCGTCGCGAATGAGACTGAGAAGAAGGTCGAGCGGGCCCGAGAACTGGGTCAGCTCGACGACGAAAACTTCGCCCTCGCGCATCGACGGGCCGCTCAAACCGTCCATTGGCTCGGTATGACGTAGGGAATGACTGCGCCCTGAAGCACGCCGATGAGCGCAAACGCAGGCTTGAACCAGATCATGAGCAGCGGCCGACCGACGGAGATGAGCAGGAACAGAACGAGGAGTCCGTATCGCCCGATTCTCTGGTAGCTCAGTCCCCACGCCGGCGGAAGCAGATACTTCATCACGTGCGAGCCGTCGAGCGGTGGAATCGGAATGAGATTGAAAGCGGCGAGCGCGACGTTAAGCTGAATTCCGAAAACGAGCATCAGCTGGAAAATGGACGCTGGTCCGGCCAGTCCCGGCGCAATGCCGGCGATGAAGTGAACGAGCATCACAAGCGGAACGCAGGCGACCGCGATCACCAGATTCGTCACAACTCCAGCGAGCGAGACGATGATGTCGCCCTTCTTGAAGTTCCTGTAGTTGCGCGGATTGACCGGCACCGGCTTTGCTCCGCCAAAAATCACTCCGCCGGCCAGGAAGAGCATCAGCGGAAGGAGGATCGTCATGAACGGATCGATGTGCTTTGCCGGATTCCAGGTCAGCCGACCAAGCTGATAGGCGGTCATGTCCCCGTTCTTAAGAGCCGCGTACCCGTGAGCGTACTCATGGGCGACCATGGAGAACAGCAGCACGGGGGCAATGAGAATGAAATTCTGGACCTGGTTCAAAATCTCTTGGAAAGGGGTTGCATGCGGAGCTACAAGTTAGCTCTGCCATGCTCCATTCGGCAGGCATTTCTCGTTTCCTCACCTGCTAGTCGACGCAGAGACCGCAGAGCACTACTTCGACACAGAGACCACAGAGACCACAGAGAAATCGGGGCGGCGACCAGTTCTCGCCCACGCGGACCAAATCCGTCGCCAGTCTTATTTTTCTTGGGTAAAACTGCGGGTTGCAGAACACATTTGGGATCCGCTGCCACGGGGTCTTCCCGTTGTCTAACCAAAAAAGGAGACCTTCGTCGGCTTAGACATCCGTGAAGCAGACGCCTCTCGCCTCCTGCGCCGCCCTCTGTGGTCTCTGTGGTCTCTGTGTCGAAGTAGTGCTCTGTGGTCTCTTTGGTCTCGTGTCAAATCAGGTTCTGCGGTCCCCGCGGTCTCTGCGTCAAATAGCAGCTGAGGACCGTAAGAAGATAAGGGACAATCGGTTGACCTCGGCCTCGTGACCGGGTATCATTCTAGGCTGTCCAAGTCGCGCGCTTATCGCTCGATACTCAACCAGATGGGGATTTTCAGTGCCGAATATCGCGTCCGCCAAGAAGAACATGCGCAAGTCGAGATCCGCTATGGCTCGTAACCGCGCCCAGCGCTCCGCCCTGCGTACCGCGCTCAAGAAGGCTCACACGAGCGTTACTTCAACCGACGATCAGACGACAGCCGTCACCCTGCTCGACCGCGCTGCCCGCAAGGGATTGATCCACAAGAACACCGCCGCTCGCCACAAGAGCCGGATGGCAAAGAAAGCAGCAGCAGCCAAGTAAGCGGCTCGAGCACCAACGAAATAAAAAAGGGCGCCTCGGCGCCCTTTTTGTTTGCACCATTCACCAGCACTTAGGCTGGCGACCGGTCTACATCGTAGCCAGCTCTCCGCCACACCGTTCGCAATACCACTCGGTCGGATAGTTCGCGGTTCCGCACTCGGGGCATTTGAGCGTCTTCGCCTGATCGGTCCTTGGCTCTGGCGGCTTCGCTTTGACCGGGGCCCCGCCGAAAGGTGGCGTCTTTCCAGTCCGCGCTCGCGGCGGTATAGACGAGCCTTCCGATGAAGGCGCCGGTGTCTGCGCCGAGCCACCGGATGGTGCGGATGACGCAGGTGACGAAGACAACACAGCCGCGCTCGCCGCCGCCGCTTGCTCGAGTGGCAGATGCCCCTGATCGCGCGCATCCGGCTGCGAGGTTGTTACCGCCGTCGAGCTGAGCGGCGCTGACTCTGTCCCGCCGGATGACGGCGCACGCTGGGTATACGACGCCGGCTGGCTTCCCTGCGATACGTACGGGGCGCTCGGTCCATCGGTCGAAGCTGGGCTCGCAGGCGGAGTTGGGCTCGCAAGCGGAGTTGGCGCTGCCGGCTGACTGGAAACCGTGCTCTCAGCTGTCGCCGACACGGCAGCCGCAACATCGGCAACACTTCCGATCGACCCTACCTCACTCAGCTTCTGAATGCTTCTGAGCTCTGCCAGCTGCGCATCGAGTCCAGCACGATCAGCCGCAATCTTTTCCAGCGCGCGCTCAGCCTCGGCCTTCAGCTGCTCCCACTGCTGCGGCTCGTATTCGCCAACCGTCGCTCTCAGCTCGGCTTCCTGAAGCGCGTCGCGTCGGTTGTCTTGTTCACGCGCAACCTCAACGAGCCGGGACGATAGTGCAGATATGCTGAGCTGAAGCTCCTCTGCATGACCTTTGATATCACCCACAACTCTCTGAAGACGCGAGTTGTAATCCCCGAGCACGCGCTCGAACACATGCACCGGAGTTCCTTCCCGCTTCGACTCGAGAGTCGCGATCCATTGCTCGTACTGCTGCCGCTCGGCGATGAGCGCGCGCAATGCTTCAAGCGCGTTGGTCTTGGCTTTCGTCATCTTCCCTGAGATCCTGTATTGGCGCGACCACGCCGCGCATCGTTCGTATCCTGCGATAATCTGTACGCAACCCTGCCGCCCACAATCGTGCACACTGCGCGCCCGGTCAATGTCGACCCGGCATAGGGCGTATTTCTCCCCTTCGTCAGAAAAGCCGCCGGCTCGACGAGCCATTGCATGCCCGGATCGAACACGGTCACGTCAGCATCTGCGCCCTTCTCGAGCGTTCCTCCCGGCAAGCCGAAAATACGCGCCGGGCTGCACGACATCTTATCGACAAGAGTCCGAAAATCTATATGCCCTGTTTCGACAAGATTCGTCACCGACACTGCCAGGGCCGTTTCCAGCCCGACGATTCCGTTCGGCGCGTCGGCGAACTCGCGCTCCTTTTCATCGTAGTGGTGCGGCGCATGATCAGTCGCGATGAGATCAATTGTTCCGTCCTTCACTGCTTCTCTCAACGCTTCGACGTCCTTCGCCGTTCGAAGCGGTGGATTCATCTTCGCGTTTGTGTCGTAAGACAGCACGCGGTCTTCGGTGAGTGAAATGTGGTGGGGGCAGACTTCGGCCGTGACGTTGATCCCGCGCTCCTTGCCCCACCTGATGAGCTCGACCGACCCGTGCGTGCTCATATGAGCCAGGTGAACGTGTCCGCCGGTGCGCCGGGCGAGGAGGATGTCGCGAATGACCATGATCTCTTCGGCTTCTGACGGAATTCCCTTGAGGCCGAGCCGGGCGCTCACGATTCCCTCGTTCATCGAGCCGCCGAATGCCAGGGTCGGCTCTTCGCAGTGATCGATGACCGGGATCGAAAACGTTCGCGCGTACTCGAGAGCAGTGCGCATCAGCTGCGCACTCACGACTGGTTTCCCATCGTCACTGACGGCGACAGCTCCTGCTGCCACCATCTCGCCGAACTCGGCGAGCGTCTCACCCCTCTGGCCGACCGAGATCGCGCCGATGACGTGAACGCGAGCGGCATTCGCACGCTGTGATTGTCTGATTATGAAACCGACTGCGGCCTGATTGTCGGTGACGGGATCGGTGTTGGGCATCGCGCAGACCGCCGTGAATCCTCCTGCTGCTGCCGCGTGCGCACCTGTTTCGATCGTCTCCACGTCTTCTCTTCCGGGCTCGCGCAAATGACAATGCACGTCGATGAAGCCGGGGGAAACGATCGCTGCCGTGCAATCGACAATCTCTGCATCGGCAACTTTTCCGACGCGCTCGCCAACGCTGGCGATCCTGCCATCGACGATGAGCAGGTCGCCCTCAGTATCGAGTCCTCTTGACGGGTCGAGGAGCCGACCGCCGGAAAGAAGCAGCGGTCGCGGCATCAGCGATTCCCTCCCTTCGCTGCTTCCGCGAGCTCGGGCTTGCCACCGGCCAGGAGATACAACACCGCCATGCGAACGGCGACACCGTTCGTCACCTGGTTGAGAATTACGCTGTGCGGACCATCCGCGACATCCGAGTCTATCTCGACTCCACGATTCATTGGACCAGGGTGCAGGATGAGAATTTTGCGCTTCGCCCGATTCAGACGCTCGCGGCTCACACCGAACACGCGATTGTACTCCCGGCTCGATGGAATGTATCCGGCCGTCATCCGCTCGAGCTGAAGTCGCAGAACGTTGAGCGCATCGGCCCACTCGATTGCTTCCTCGATTCGCTTGAAGACGGTGACTCCGAACTCTTCTATCGAATTCGGCAGCAGCGAACGCGGCCCGCAGACGGCAACCTCAGCCCCGACTTTCTGAAGTCCCCAGATGTTGGAGCGCGCCACGCGCGAATGAAGCACGTCGCCACAAATGCAGACTCGCTTCCCTTTCAGGTCGCCGAGGTGATCTCGCAGCGTGAGAAGATCGAGGAGGCCCTGTGTGGGATGCTCGTGCGTCCCATCGCCCGCGTTGATGACGTTCGATTCAATTCGCTCGGCGAGAAATGACGCGGCACCCGACGCGCCATGACGAATCACGACCATGTCGATGCGCATCGCCTCGAGATTGCGCGCGGTATCGACGAGCGTCTCTCCTTTTGCCACGCTCGATCCTGATGACGACACGTTCACGGTGTCTGCCGAGAGACGTTTCTCCGCGAACTCGAACGAAATTCTGGTCCGTGTCGAGTTTTCGAAGAAGAGATTGACGATTGTCGATCCACGAAGAGCCGGCACCTTCTTGATGGCCCGCTCGCTGATCTCCTTGAACGGCTCGGCAGTGTCCAGAATCAGACGGATCTGCTCACTCGACAGAAACTCGAGTCCGAGCAAGTCCTTGCCGAGCGGGCTTGTCACGGAGCGGCGTCCCCGGGTGGTATCAGGACTACGGCCGTTCGCCCGTCGAGATCCTCTACGAGAACGTCCACTCTCTCGCCGGGCTCTACGGTGACCTTCTTCCCGACGACATCCGGCTGAATTGGGAGCTCGCGGCCACCTCGGTCGATCAGGACGGCGAGGGCGATCCGCGCGGGCCTGCCGAAGTCGGCGATCTCATCGAGTGCGGCGCGCACTGTTCGCCCGGTGTAGAGAACGTCGTCGACGATCACGACGTTCTTTCCGTCGATCACCCACGGAATGTTCGTCGGTCCGACGACAGGGCGAGGACCAATCGTCTGCAGATCATCCCTGTAAAGTGTGATGTCGAGCGACCCCTGGAGCACTTTGGCATCCTCGCTCTTTTCGATCAGCGCACAAAGGCGGCTGGCTAACTGCACCCCGCGGCGCTGAATACCGACAATGACGAGGTCTTCGGTTCCATCGTTCAGCTCAACGATCTGGTCGGCCATTCGCTTCAGCGTCCTTTCGACGGCGCTGGCGGTGAGGAGTGTCTGCGGTTCTTCGTTTCTTGCTGGCATCTGTTGACAAATATGAATGCGTACGGGGACTACCGGGAGCTTAACTGATTATCACCCCCGCTGTCCTCTCGATTACCAGCACCGTTTCGACATGATCCGCCTCCTCGCCGAGCTCGGTGTGGGCCCGCGCCATGAGCTCCGCGGCGAGGTCGATCAAAGGTGTCGGAACGTCGTTTTCGGCCGAGATGTCGGCTGCAATCCCGATGTCCTTGTCGAGCAATGCGAGCTTGAACGTCCTGGGGTAGGCGCGACCGATCACCCTCTCTGGAAACAGGTTTTCGGACGTATTCGATCTGCCACTTGACCCGTTGATCACCTCGAGTGCGACGCTCGCCTCGACGCCGAGCTTTGCCAGGGTGGCCAGCGCTTCTCCTCCCGACCATATGTGAATCGCGAGAAGCGCCTGATTCATGGCCTTCACGGCGTCTCCGGCTCCGACTGACCCGCAGTGCACGATTTTCTGTCCGAAAGCCTGAAGCACCGGGCGAGCCCGCTCCAATGCCTCAACCGATCCGCCGCACATGATCGTGAGCGTTCCAGCAATGGCTCCCTTCACGCCGCCGCTCACCGGCGCATCGACGAAGTCAATGTTTCGCGCGGCCAGAGCTTTGGCGATTGCTTTCGACGTGGCCGGATCACCTGACGTGCAATCGATGAATAACGCGCCGTCAGGAATGGCGGAAAGAATCCCGCCGTCACCTTCGACGAGGGCTTTGACTTCGCGTGAAGATGGGAGGCATGTGATTACGACGTCGGCGCCTTCGACTGCCTGACGGGCGATGGTTGCACTTCGCCCGCCGTGTTCTTTGACAAAATTTTCAGCTTTCCCGGTCGTTCGATTCCAGACAGTTAGATCGAACGGCGGTTGCGTGAGATGTGCGGCCATCGGTGTGCCGATGGCGCCGAGTCCGAGGAAGGCGACGCGCATTCAGTGCGCTCCAGTGACGTGTGCGTAAATCATTCTTGAAATATCTGCGATGAGAGCTGTGGATTGCGCCGGGTCACGAATGCCGCGCGTCATGACGACGAGTATGTATGGTTTTCTGCCCGGAGGATAGACAACGGCCGCGTCGTGCGAAACCGCGGTTATTTCACCTGTCTTGTGCGCTACCGGTGTTCCCGGAGGGAGACCGGCGGGGATCTTGTCATTCACTTCCTGCGCGAGGAGAATCTCTTTCATCTCGGCCGATAGCGCTGGCGACAGAACCGTTCCGTTTTCAATCGCGAGCAACATTCTGGCAAGGTCGCCGGCGGTCGTAGTGTTTATCAGGCCCGCGTCGAAAGCCTTCTGATCCTCCACTCCGCGAAGCACCTGCGTGTGCGTCGCTCCGATTGCGCGGGCCGTCGCGGTGACGTTAGGCGCACCAACGAGGGAGATGAGCTCGTTTGTAGCAAAGTTGCTGGACCGCGTGATCATCCGGCGAAGGAGATTTCTGATCGAGACACGCGTTCCGACGAGCGCGTACAGCGCAGTGTCTTCGTCATCAGCCTTGATCATCGGGTACGGCGATCCGTCGACGATTGAAGAAAACCGATTGACCAGCAGCACTTCCTGGTCGAGAGAGAATGCGCCCTGCTCCGCGCGACGAAGAACCTCGATCATCACGGGGATCTTCATCGTGCTCGCCGCGTGAAACACAGTGTCGGCGTTGATGTCGATCCTGTCGCCCGCCTGAAGATCCTCGAAGCTGAGTCCGACAACCGCGCCGGGCGTCGCGGCAATGCGCGAGCTGATCGCATCGCGAAGTGAATCGGTTCCCTGGGACGTCATTGCCGTGAAGACCAGAGACAAGGCAATCGGAGCAAGCATCATGGCCACGTCCTACCGCCCCCCAACTTCGTCCCAAATGCGAAGCGTATGACTTTCCTTGAGGTAGATGGAGCCGACGATGAAGGTCAGCAACGCAACTGAAATCGGATAAATGAGCCCCGCGTAAATATTCCCGGTTTTCGCCACGACTGCCGTTGCGATGAGCGGAAGAAAACCGCCAAACCACCCATTGCCGAAATGATACGGCAACGACATCGACGTGTACCGGATCTTCGCCGGGAACGCCTCGACGAGGAACGCCGCGATCGGGCCATACACCATCGTCACGAAAATCACCTGGATGAACACGAGCAGGGTGAGAATCACGGGATTGATCGGATCAGAGAACGACTTCATGGCGTGATAGATCGGATAGTATGAGATCGCCGCCAGGAGATTACCCGCCATCATGATGCGTTTGCGTCCGATGCGATCAGACAACGATCCGAAGACAATGAACAACGGTGCGCCGAGTAGGAGAGCGACTGCCACAATCATGTAGGCGGTCGCGAGTGGAACTTTGAGGACTGTTTGCAGGAAGAACAACGCGTAGAACTGGCCTGTGTACCACACGACCGCCTGGCCCGCAGTAGCTCCAAACAGGACGAGGAAAAAGATCTTCCATGCGCTCCACGTTCCGAAGCTGTCGCGAACCGGAGCGGTCGAGCTGTTGCCCGCATCCTTGAGTCTCGTGAAAAGAGGAGATTCTTTCAGGCGTATGCGGATGTAGTACGACATCCCCACGAGGATGATCGAGACGAGGAATGGAATTCTCCAACCCCAGACCTTGAACGCATCTTCTCCGAGCGCATATCTCGTCGCGAGAATCACGACGAGCGAAACAAAGAGTCCGAGTGTCGCGGTCGTCTGGATGAAGCTCGTGTAGTAGCCGCGCTTTCCATCCGGCGCGTGCTCGGCAACGTACACCGCTGCTCCGCCGTATTCACCGCCGAGTGCGAGTCCCTGCAACAGTCGAAGAAGAACGAGAATGATCGGCGCAAAGATGCCGATCCTGGTGTATCCGGGCAGAAATCCGATCGCGGCTGTCGAGCCGCCCATTATGAGAAGCGTCACCAGGAACGCGAACTTGCGGCCGACGAGATCGCCGATCCTTCCGAACACCAGCGCGCCGAATGGACGAACCGCAAATCCAACAGCGAAAGTCGCGAGCGTCTTGAGAAAATTTGCTGTCGGGTTTCCAGCGGGAAAGAACTGCGTGGAGATGATTGTCGCGAGACTTCCGAAAATGTAGAAGTCGTACCACTCGATCATCGTGCCGGTCGATGACGCGGCGATCACCTTCCAGATGGTCTTGTCTTCGCTCACCAGTGGTCCCCGATGTGTGAGCCAGCGCCGCCGGGCAGCGGCTACTGTCTCAGCGCCGCATTAATCTGCTACGCCGCGACCCCTGTCTTCCAGTCGCCGCGGAAAAGCGATCTCAGCGTTTTCACGATTCGTCTCACGAGAAGAATGAGCAGGATCAGGACGAGAATCGCCGTGGACAGCGTGATGAACGGGTGGCTCCAGATGAACAGCGCAATCGACGAGATCGTCGCCAGCTCGGCCATGTTCGCAATTCCATTCGTGACTGGCTCAGGCGACGCGTCGACGGCATAGCGAAGTCCAAGTTTTGTGCCGTGCGTCGTCAATGCGAGCGCACCGCCGACGAGCCCTGCCCCAATGAGAACGGGAGGGCTCATGTGGTAGGTCGTCGCGACAGCGAGCAGCGCCGCCGCCGGTGGTCGTATCACGCTCTGTGCGGTTTCCCATATGCTGGCCACACCGGGCACGAGTGTGACGAGGAATTCCATCGCGTAGAGAACCGAAGCCAGCGCGATGACCCACACATTCGAGACGCCCTCTAGAACTCCAGGGAGTGGCCCGATCCATCCCGCCCGGTCAGCGAAGCCAAGCACGGCAACCGTCGCCGGAAGGTTTATTCCGGCGGCAAACGCCACGCCAAGCGATTGGGCGATCGTTGCAAGTGCTGTCATCCCGGGTCCCGTGAGAGTGTCAGTCCGTACGTCCGCGCGCTTGCCGCGGTTTCGTCAGATCCAGCCCCGTCTCCTGTATTGCAACGTCGCTGCCAGCTCATAAACCCATAGCCCGAATGCTCCAGCCCTTTCGCGAGGTCCGATGAGATTACGAACCGGTACGTCTCGCGAATCACTTGGCACGCAGCTCACGGTCAGCCCGACGTGCTCGAACGTCGCGCATGCACGTCGCGTGTGAAAAGGCGAAGTCACGACGATGATTCGCTTCCAACCGGATCGGTCGGCGATTTGCTTCACGTCGGTCGCTTCGTCATGTGTGCTCGCTGCGACCGGTGTGGCAATAACGTTTTTCACATCCGCGAGAGCGGTGATCGAGTCCTGATCGGCAGCAGTCGTAACGACAACATTTCCAAGATGACGCTCTTCGCGAGTTACGATCAGTGTCGGTGCGATACCGCGCTTCACGAGTGACAGACCCTTGAGAAGGCGGTCGAGGCCTTCATCATGGAGATACCCGTCCGTAGTAACTCCGGCCGAGAGCACAACAACAGCATCAGCATGAGCTGGAAGCGGATCGGACCTTATCAGTGAATGAACGCCGCCGACGGCGAGCGGAGTGAAAGCGATAACCACAAGCGCAAGCAGGCAGGCGGCAGCAGTTGCGATCAGCGCGGTCCGGGCCCGCGTGAGGTACAGGACGAGTCCGGTCAGCGCGAATGGAATCAACCCGATCATTCCGTCGAGATGCGCCACGTTTGGCAGGCCGAGTGCCGACACAACGAGCCAGATCGAACCGCCCAGCGCAAACCCGGCGAGGCAGCGAATCAGGACGGAGTTCCCACCCGTATTGTTGCTGGTTTGCGCTCCGGACTGCTCGTAGATTGTGCTATTGGGAGTCAATTGCTATTGCTCATCAAGGATTAGGGATTGGACATGGCCATCGCGTTGCTGCTTCAGCAAACCACGGCTCCGGCGCAGGCTCCGGTCGCCGGCGATCAGCTCAGAGAACAGATAAGGGAGACGGTTCGCCAGGCAACCGGTGTCTCGCCCGGACAGACTGGACAACAGGTTCCGGTAATCATTCCGGACATTCCGCCGCAGGTCGAAACGATCTCGATCGCATTCTTTGTGACGATTGCTTTCATCATCGTTGGCCTGCCACTCATGCGCGCAATCGCTCGCCGCATCGACAAGGGCACCGCAGCCGTAGCGCAAATCCCGCGTGAGGTTCGGGATCAGCTCCAGCAGATATCCCAGTCAGTCGACGCAATCGCGATCGAAGTCGAAAGAATTTCCG
>JADGQR010000083.1 GCA_017881685.1 Gemmatimonadaceae bacterium | reverse complement strand
GCGATCGGACGACCGCAGACATCGTTGGACCTGTTTGCGAAAGCGGAGATTTCCTCGGTCTGCATCGCGAAGTGGACGACGTCAAACCAGGTGAGCTTGTCGCCGTCCTTTCATCCGGAGCCTACGGATTCGTCATGGCGTCCAACTACAATTCGCGGCCTCGTGTCGCCGAGGTGATCGTGGATAACGGAAGATTCGGCGTCGTTACCGAAAGAGAGAGCTACTCCGACCTGACACGCAAGGAAAAGCTCGAGCCCGACTGGAAGGAGGCGCGATGAGAGTAGGACTGCTGGCCGACACACACGACCGCGTTCCCGCGATTACCGAGCTGCTGCAGCTCATGCGTGACAAGGGCGTCACGCTCGTGATGCACGCAGGCGATTACTGCTCGCCGTTCTCTCTCGAGCCGTTCAACGATTCCAACATGGCGCTCCTCGGGATATTCGGCCGCAACGACGGCGATCAGGAAGGGCTGAGAGCGGTTGCTGCACGTGGAATGGGAATGGAGCTCTACGAGTCACCGCACAGCTTCGACGTTCAGGGCAAGCGCATCCTCATCGTCCACGATCTCGGCGAAGTGAATCGCAGGTCGATCGACTCGCATCAATTCGTAGTTCACGGATTCACCCACGTGCAGGAAACAGTCACACGCGGCGACACTCTGATCGTGAATCCCGGCGAGGCCTGTGGATGGCTGCATGGCAAGTGCACGTGCGCGATTCTCGATCTCGAAACGAAAGAGGTTGAAGTCATAACGCTATGAGCAGCCGGATTCTCATTCTCGATTACGGATCACAGTTCACTCAGCTCATCGCGCGCCGGGTCAGGGAAGCGCGGGTCTACTCGGAGATTCATCCGCCGACGCGAAGTCTCGACTGGATCCGCGAGTGGGGTCCAACCGGAATCATCTTGAGTGGCGGTCCCAATTCGGTTTATGCCGAAGGTGCACCGCGGGTAGAAAAGGAGCTTCTCGAAATCGCGCCGATACTTGGCATTTGCTACGGAATGCAGATGATCGCGTTTCTCGAAGGTGCCGAAGTGAAGCGTGCCGGAAAGCGGGAATACGGACGAGCGGAGGTGCAGGTCACCGAGCCTCATGGGTTGTTTGAAGGATTCGCTGAGAAGTCCGAGTTCGTGGCATGGATGAGTCATGGTGACCACATCGAGACGACTCCGAAGGGATATGTCGGCACGGCATCGAGCGCGGGCAATCCAATCGCCGGATTCAGGCACGAGTCGAAGCCGATTCACTGTGTGCAGTTCCATCCTGAAGTCGCGCACACGCCGCGCGGCCGCGAGATCATCTCGAACTTCCTGTTTGGCATCTGCAAAGCGGAGCCGAGCTGGACGACGGGCGCGTACATAGAGACAGAGGTCGCAAAGATCGCGAAGGAGGTTGGCGACGCTCACGTTGTCTGCGGACTTTCCGGCGGTGTCGATTCTGCGGTTGCCGCTGCTCTTGTGCATCGAGCGATTGGCGACCAGCTGACGTGCATCTTTGTCGACACTGGATTGCTCCGTCTCAATGAGAGGGAACAAGTCGAGCGCACGTTCCGTCAGCACATGGGCATCAAGCTCATCACGATAGATGCGTCGGATCGATTTCTGTCTGCGCTTGCCGGTGTGACCGACCCCGAGAAGAAGCGCACGATCATCGGACACACTTTCATCGATGTCTTCGAGCAGGCATCGGACGAAGCCGGCCGCGATGCAAAGTTCCTCGTTCAAGGCACGCTCTATCCTGACGTGATCGAGTCGTCGTCGCCATTTGGTGGGCCGTCAGTGACGATCAAGACTCATCACAATGTCGGCGGCCTCAAGCCCAACATGAGGTTCAAGCTCATCGAGCCGTTGCGGGAGCTGTTCAAGGACGAAGTGCGGAGTGTCGGTCGGGAGCTCGGGTTGTCCGAGGAGATGGTGGGCCGTCATCCATTCCCGGGGCCGGGCCTCGCGATTCGAATTCTCAGCGATGTCACCAGGCCGAAGCTCGATCTTCTTCGTGAAGCAGATGCGATTTATCTCGAGGAGATTCGGGACGCCGGATTGTATGACACGATCTGGCAGGCGTTCGCGGTGCTGCTGCCCGTTCAGAGCGTCGGTGTCATGGGAGACGAGAGAACGTACGAGAACGTTTTGGGTCTCCGTGCTGTTACCAGTACTGATGGGATGACCGCTGACTGGTATCCGTTTCCATATGATGTACTCGGCCGCATCTCGAGTCGCATCATCAATCAGGTTACTGGCATCAATAGGGTCGTGTACGATGTGTCATCGAAGCCGCCGTCGACAATCGAGTGGGAGTGAAGCTTGCGGTGTGCAATGGAGTTGCGGGACAAGGGAGGAATGAGGTGTGTCGTATGCTGGGCCTATGGAAGTATTGCCATCTCGCCAACTTTTGTCGTCGCCGGTACTTCTAACTGGAATGGCAATACTTCCATAAAAGCCCATCATACGACACACCTCATTCCTCGCAGTTAAGTGGAAGTTCCGCCGCTCTTCACTTTCATCCGCGCGTAGTTAAATGGCGAGCGATAGCCGACAGGAAACGAAAAAGGCCCCGCGAATCCGCGAGGCCTTTGAAACGAGATTCGAGAGAGCTTAGACTCCCTTTTCCTCGAGCAGCTTCATGAACTGCGCCGGTTCCGTCAATCCAAAAAGTCTCTCAGGCACGTCAGGCTCCTTCGAGAACTGCGCGATCTTGCCAAGCACCGGCAGATACTGATTCGAGACCTCGAGCGGTGGGGCAACAATCAGAAAGAAGAAGTTCACGGGCTTCTCATCGATCGCCCTGAAATCGAGTCCCCCGCTTTTTCTTCCGAAGGCGACGCGGAGCTTGCTCACGACGAGTGAGCGGCAGTGGGGAATCGCTATTCCGCGACCGATGCCGGTAGAACCGAGGTTCTCCCTGCGCTTGAGCATCTTGAAGAGCATGCCTTCCGATTTGTCGTCAAGGCCGAGCAGGCCGATGAGCTCCTTGAGAACTTCGTCCTTGGTCGTTCCTTCGAGCTCGAGCTTGATAGCGTCTTCAGAGAAGAACTCACGCAGTTCCATCAAATTTCCTCGTGTTTGCCGGTTCGCCGCGACAGTGCGGCTTCGCAAGTTACAGTTGCCTGTATCGAGTGTCAAACCACGATGTTGCAAGCACTTGTAAGCTCCGTTAGCATTCGGAATGCCTCGCATCCCGTTCGCAGTCGACTCTGAACTTCCGCTGTACCTCGCGCCGATGGCCGGGGTATCGGAATCTCCGTTCCGCCGCATATGCCGGCGGTTCGGCGCGGACGTCGTCGTGACGGAGTTCTTGTCTGCCGAGGGAATTCGTCGCGAGAATCAGGCGACGATCTCGAAGCTCAAGTTCGGCGCCGACGAGCGGCCGATCGGAGTCCAGATTTTCGGCGCTGATCCTGTTGCAATGGGTGATGCGGCTGCACTGGTCACCGATGTGTTCCAGCCTGAATTCATCGACATCAACTTCGGATGTCCGGTGAAGAAGGTTGTTCGCCGTAATGGCGGATCAGGATGCCTCCGCGATCTCGATCTCGTACAGACCGTGATTCGCTCAGTCGCTTCACGTACGCATCTGCCGGTAACGGTGAAGATCCGCAGCGGTTGGAGTGAAGAGATGCGGGACCCCGTCACCATCGCGCTCCGGTGTCAGGATGCCGGTGCGCGCGCTCTCGCCCTTCATCCGCGGACGCGAACGCAGATGTACTCGGGTTCTGCCCGGTGGGAAGAGATCGCCGCGGTGGTCGATGCGCTCGAGATTCCGGTCATCGGAAACGGAGACATCAAGACGGCGGAGGACGCAGTGCGTCTTCAGCGTCAGACTGGCTGTGCGGCGGTGATGATCGCCCGCGGAGCTTTCGGACAGCCGTGGATCTTCAATCAGACCAAGGCGCTCCTTGCCGGTCTGCCGAAGCCTGAGGCGCCGAGCGTGAAGGAGCGTTTCGCGATCGCGATGGATCACGCGGGGATGGTGGAGAGCTACGAAGCCGACCTGGAGGGTGCCGCCATCGAGTTCCGTAAGCACCTCGGCTGGTATGTGAAGGGCCTTCGTGACTCGGCCGAGCTGCGGAAGAAGCTCTACGCGGTAAATCGGTTCGGCGAGATCGATGGCATTTTTGCGGACTATCTTGCCCGCCATCAGGACGATCTCGCAGCGGATCATTCTGGCGCGGTAGAAGTCGCTGATTATCAAGACGTTACAGCGGCGGCTTAAAGCTGTTTCTGGCTGCTGTTTGATTGACTTTCGGGGCCGTTCCGAGTAGATTGAATGAGTTAGGGGGCGACTGGCTTCGACGGGTTTAGTGAAGCTGTGGCCGCGTGCCCAGGTCCTCGGATCCTGGTAAAACCTTCGGGATAATTTTTACCTGCCAACAACAACTTGGCCCTGGCTGCGTAACTGCTTTTAGCAGTTGCTGCACCTGCCTTTAGAGAAGCTCGCCTGAGGCGTCTTTAGGGGTATCGCAAATTCGGGATAGTCGAGCGTTTCGCCTTCGGGCGTTCGGCGAAAATTTAGAAGGCTAGTTCATCCGTGGGCCGCCCACTGGCCAGCGTATGGAGACCTCAATCGGTGGGATACGCACGTAGACGCTGTGGTGAATCTAGTCTCGGACCGGGGTTCAAATCCCCGCGCCTCCACTAACATGATGTGCAGTAACGTCTAACGGCATCCAGAAATGGGTGCCGTTTTTCTTTGCTACGTCAACCTACGTATTCTGTCCAGGAGCGGCGCTGCTAGACTTGGCCCACGTGTGGTTTGCCCTTCCGGGCAGCCTGTGAAGCCTACTGGCCTCACTGCTCGAGATTGCCGGTTGCCCCCTGCGACGGCGCCGACAGCTTCGCCTGCACGACGCGCATTCGGAGAAACGATCATGCGAAAGATTCAGCAGCGTCTGGCTCTGGTTCCACTGTTTGCGATTCTTGCATGCACCGATGCGACATTGGATAACCACCCCACCGATATCGGAGCTCGTCCACCAGCCGACGTGAACGCTTCGATCAATGTCGGTTATGGACCGGATCTCTTTTATTATCTCCGCCACGACCCGGCGTCCTTCAACTTCTCCACGTTCGGCACTATCTCGACGAGCGGGACTAACACTGACCGGTTCGGAGTGGGGTCGAATTTCGATGCCTTGACTTTTACGGCATCGAATGTCGGCTACGGAACGAACCTGTTTTATTACGTCCGCCATAATCCCGCGTCATTCAACTTCTCGACTTTCGGGACGATCTCGAGCAGCGGTGCGACTACAGACCGGTTCGGTGTGGGCTCGAACTTCGACGCCCTGGCATTCGCCGGGCCGGATCTCGGGTACGGCTCGAACCTCTTCTACTACCTGCGTCACAACCCAGCGGCCGGCAACGCATCTACCTTCGGGACAATCTCGACTAGCGGTGCGGTAGTCGATCGTTTCACAGTGGGCACGGATTTCGACGCTCTCGTGTTCGTCGCCGCAGATCTGGGTTATGGGCCGAATCTCTTCTATTACCTGCGACACAGCGGCGCGGGAAATTTCTCTACTTTCGGAACCATCTCACCAACCGGCACGGTCACTGACAGGTTTGGCGTCGGATCCAACTTTGACGCCCTCGCTTTCGCACCGACCAATGTTGGGTACGGCGCAAGTCTTTTCTACTTCCTCAGGCACGATCCGGCGTCGTCCAACTTTTCTACGTTTGGAACGATCTCCGTGAGCGGAAGTGTCACGGACCGTTTCGGTGTCGGATACAACTTTGATGCGCTGACTTTCCCCGCGTCGCCGCCGTCGCCGCAGGCAATCCTGTTTACGTCAACGCCACCGGATCCGGCTGTGATCGGCGATACATACGCTGTCACCGCAACAGGCGGTGGGACGGGCAACGTGGTGACGTTCAGCACTCTCACGGCAAATTGCAGCGTCCTCGCGAGCACAGTCACGTTTCTCGCGGCTGGAACATGCATTGTCGCGGCAAATCAGGCTGGCTCTGCTGCATTCGATCCGGCACCGCAGTTAACACAGTCCTTCGAAGTGAAGAAGATTTCGCAAGTTGTATCGTTCACATCGCTGCCGCCACAGCCAGCAATTGTGGGCGACATTTATCCGACATCTGCCGCTGGCGGCGACTCAGGCAGTCCCGTGATTTTCAGCTCCCAAACACCATCAACCTGCACCGTGAGCGGATTCAGTGTCACGCTTATCAGGCCTGGAACCTGTTCGGTCGCGGCAGATCAGGCTGGATCTGCCACATACGATGCCGCGCCGACAGTAGCTCAGACATTCACTGTCACGACCATCGGTCAGCTGATCTCGGATACGAGGAACATGCTGCAAACCCTCAACCTCGAGCGGGAAATCGCGAAGAGCCTCGATGGCAAGCTCGCCGAAGCTCTCAAGTCATTGGGGAAGAACCAGACAAAGGAAGTGTGCAACGGACTGAGAGCCACGTTGAACGAGATATCCGCGCAAACGGGAAAGAAACTCACCCTGTCGCAATCGGCTGCATTGACCGAACAGATCAATCTGATCAGGCAGCGACTCGGCTGTTGACCGGGAGATAGGTGACAGAAGGGAGCGATCAGATCGGTCGCTCCCTTTTGTCTGGGCGAATTATTCAGGACGTGCCTCAAGCTGATGCCCTGTCATTACAACCTATGAGCAGAATTCAGGGACACGCCCACACTGGCACCACGACTGAGGCAAGATGAGCAGCTGCATTTTCCCGGTACTATTGGGCTTACTCGCCACCGTCATTGAGGCAGCCGCACTTTTGCCGTTGCGATTCTCGAGAGTCAGGATGCGGTGACTTGCGTAGGCCGACGCGCTCAACGCTGATACTTGTTAGCCAATTCACGGTCGTGCTGTTCAACCGCGATGATTGCATCACCGCGCACGGTGTACACATGATCTGCCCCCAACCCTCGGACCTTCACCCACGGTGCTCCAGACTGGGCAGCGGTCTTCACGCTTTCAGCGTCGTCGGAATCAACCTCAATGATCTCGCCACTCGAAAGGTGAAGAAGCGTGACTAGCACCGTGTCTTCCATGGATTAGCTCGTGTTAGGGTTTCCCCAACAGTACTGATTCTCTGTCACTCCGCCAAATGAAGCTGGCAGGGGACGACTAAGGCTTCCGCCAGCCCGGCCGCTCCCAAAGAGGGCCGCCTTTCATTTTTCCGGCCCAGCCATATACTGAGCAGAGACATTCAGGATTCATCACCGGAACGTCACCCTTCACCGCGGGTACTCCTTGGATGGCTCATGTCCAACTCAGAACGACTGACACGGTAAACCGACTGCCTTGCGGATGAGATATTCTTCAGTCCGGCGAAAGGTGGTATTTGGAGCCGCTTTCGCTACCAGCATGCAAGCGGTATCGGGATGTGCATTCATCACGGGCCCGTCGCCTGCGGTAATTGCCCCGCCTCCCTCGACGCTCGCCGCTGAGAACGTCCGCTTTCAGAGTGAATCGGGGAGCCGGATTCACGCATGGTATGTCCGCGGCCGACCCGGCGCCGGCGCAGTTCTACTGCTTCACGGAGTCGGCTCCAACCGAACCAGCATGGAGTCTCGCGCAGCTTTCCTGCACGATGAAGGCTTCACCGTGCTCGCACCTGATTTTCAGGCGCACGGGGAATCGCCTGGAGAGCACACGACGTTCGGCGCGCTCGAAAGTCTCGATGCCGAAGCAGCGATGAATTTTCTGCGCACTGTCGCTCCCGGTGAGAGAATCGGCGTGATCGGAGTATCGATGGGCGGAGCCGCGACGTTACTCGGCCGTGGTCCGATCAGCGCCGATGCATTTGTCCTGGAGTCTGTATACCCGACGATTCGCAACGCCGTGAGCGATCGCCTGGCGACCTGGCTGGGACCACTGGGCGGCGTGGGTCGGCACTTTACGTCGACTGCACTCCGGATCATTCATTCGCAGACAGGCGTCACGGAGGCCGATCTGCAACCGATACGCCGCATCGGATCGGTTCGCGCGCCTATTCTGCTCATCTCGGGAACCGCCGATCGATACACCCCGATCGCTGAGGCAGAGTCACTGTTTGTTCAAGTGAGAAGTCCCAAGATGTTCTGGCCTGTCTCGGGTGCAGCTCATGAAGATCTCTACGCGTACGCAAAGGCTGAATACAGCAAGCGAGTCGGTGGCTTTCTCGAGCAGAATCTGAGGAGCTACAGCGGATCTTCAGCTCTGACAGCGGCCCGCCAATAAACGCCGCCTTCGTCAGATTCGAGTAACCAACGCGTGCTCGGCCCGCGCGACGGGTCGATGCGAGCGGAATGTCGCCCCGATGAAGCGGGTCATGCGCGAAATGATCTCAGTGGCGCCGAGCGACAATGCAAGAGACGACACGAAGATTATCGTCATCTTGATCGGCACTGAGTAGTTCCATCGCACGACGACAAATGCCACAGCTACGATGATTGGCTGATGCACTATGTACAGCATGTAGCTAGCCCTGCGGCCGTACCTCACAAGCGGGCCGTCGCTGTCGAGCCATCGTCGTCCCAGTCCAAGCATTCCGACCATCCAGCCCCACGCACAAACCGCATACAGCGTCCAGAACGCCAGATAGCTTATGGAGTACGGCGCCGGAAGATGATCAGGAACGACGCCGCGCCATGTGCCGGTGATGAGCGCGACGCTTCCGATTCCGCCCACAAGAAGCGCGTTCTTCCACTGCTTGTCGATCACTGCCCCAAGCCACGGCGATCCCGCCAGGACGAAGCCGTACACATACGCGACGAGCAGCAAGGCATGGTTCGACCAGTCTGCTGTCAGCATGTGGCGCTCCGGGAAAAGTCCCCACAGCGTGCTGCGTTCAACGATGAGTGGAATCGAGAGCCACAGAATTCCACCATGTGCGCCGCAGACGCGTGCCACGACCTGCATGGCTCTTCGCCCTCCGGTGCGCTGCCAGTAGCGAAACAACGGAAGCGCGAGAAGTGAATAGCCGAAGAGATGTCCGAGAAACCAGAGATGATGCCAGGAAAAGTTGCCCTGAGGATAAATCCCCTCGAAAAAGTGCGGATAGAAATCAACGAATGATCCATGGAACTGTCCGCGGGAGATGCGCTCGAGGTAGACCTGCGGCGGAACGAGCAGCAGAACGCCTGCTGTGAGCGGCAGCAGCAGTCGTACGACCCGTTCACGAACGTACGCCCTGTTCGTCCGGTGCTGGAGCGAGAACCAGGCATTGGTGCCGGCGAGCAGCATAACGAGCGGCATGATCCAAGGCGCAGCAAGGACAACGATCTCGCCGGCGAGGCGGCTTGGGTCGCCGTTCGTGATGTGCCATTTGTCCCACGGGTTGAACACCTCGCACACGTGCACTACAAACACGAGCCCGATGACGCCCACGCGGAGCGCATCGACATAATAGAGCCGGGGTGTCCGTGCTGTTTTTCCCGTGATCGCGGTAGAGCTCATCTGCCGTTGCCTGGAGATGAGAGCCAAGTTGCGGGCGATTGACTGATAACGCAGTCAGGACGCCGCCTCTCGCACGTGAGGTTAATGCTTACCGGCACGTGCCTCAATGAGGCCCACTGAAACGATTCAGTCGTCAGGGCACTTCATAGCGGAAAAGGTCGCGAACCACCACGGCGCGGTAAAATCCGCTACTCTCCGCGTCATTGATCATCGGCCTGAGCTCGCCGACCACTTTCCCTGATGATGTCACCTGCACGATCGTGTTCATGTTGGGGAACCCGACGAATGTGCTGCCATCGGTCATTCGCTGCACCGATCCAGTATAAGGTGTGAATGTCGCCGGGTTATGAGAGTAGGACCACACCAGCGTCGCGGTTTTTGCCGTTTCGTCCAGCCGATATTCGACGGCACGAGTGACTTGCGGATTATGACGCCAGCCGTTGTCGAACAGCAGGATATCTCCGTTGTCGAGCACCTGTGCATCATGCTGGGCGGAGAACCCGTGCTCGGGGTCGTTCGGAAACGTGAAGTCACTCTTGAGTCCGCCGAGTCGCCAGATGACCTTGCCGGTATTCCTGTCGACTTTCACGACTGTACCGAGCACGCGGTACGAGATCAGGAAGTTTCCATCCTTGTCGAAATCCAGTGAGTTCGGATGATCGAAGTCACCGGATGGCTGCGGCGGCTCGAACGACTCGTCGAGCGAAAACTCCTGCCACGCATCGTGGACAATTGTCCAATCGCCAGTATCGGTGACACGGAATAATTGATGGCCGGCGATCTCGTCGCCCGGATTGAATCCGGGCAAGCCGTCGGCCGGGTGAAAATTGTAGCCGAAGAAATACGCGACGGTCTGCCCATTCTCGGTGCGAACGCGGATCTCATGACCATCGGTGTAGTAGCCATCAGGAGCCTTCCACGTCCTGACGAGATCTCCCGACCTGTCGACTTCCTGATACTCTCCCGGGAGCTTGTCCCAGCCGCGACTCGCGCCGAGGAAAACGGTGAAATTCCCGTTTGGCTGCTGCTTCGCTTCCTCCATCTGGACCTGTCCAAAATCCCGATACCACACCAGTCGTCCGGCGTTGTCAAAAATGACCAGGTATGAAGACTGTGGAGTAAGCATCGTGACGAGGATGTAACCACTCGCGGGAAGCGATCCGCCGATCAGCTCGAGGTGGGCGTCGCTTATCGGAGCGGGCAGTCCGCCGGTGGCGAAAATGTGCTCCGGCGACATCTCTTTTTCAGAGCCCTTCCACGCTTCGACCACAACCTTGTATCCCGTTCTCGGGCGGAGCCCGAGAATCGAAAAGCGTCCCTGCTGTCGCGTCCTGGTCAGGCTGAAGACACTTTCCTTTCCGTCGAGGCTGGAAACTACCGCCTTGGCAGAGTCGGCGTCCAGAGCCGCAAACAGCACGAACGTCGACAGAGAATCCTGTTCGTTCGCCTCGATGCCGGATACGTCAGGATGGATGGTCGCCGGAGGCTGAACCGGGTCGGTGGGATGCTTGTCTGAGCAGGCCAATCCAAGAAAAGTGGCGATGGTGGGCACCAGCAGACGTGCGCGTCTCACTTGCTCCTCCTCGTTCGCCACAAGCGGCGTAGTATGAGGGTGACGTGTTTTTTGGAGGCTTGTTAAGGTGCCCGAAACTATATTTCCCTCACATGAATAGTCGAAATGCCGTTCTCGCCTTAATCGCCATGGTCGCACTCGGTTGCGCCGAGTCAGCGCCGCCGGCCGCAAAAGGGCCGCAGCCGGTGACCTGGACAGCCGACGTAGCCGACCAGACGCCGTCGCCCGATGGATCGGTCCTGGTCAACGTCCGGGTCAAGGCGACGATCGACAACGGATGGCATGTGTACGCCCCTACGCAATCAGGCACGGGACCAACGCCGCTGAGCGTCAAGGTCGAGCCATCACCGCTCGCATCGGTTGCGGCCGAAATCAACGGACCGGTGCCAGACAAGGCAATCGATCCAAACTTCGGAATCGAGACGCAGACCTACTCGGGCCAACCAGTTCTGACGGTCCCAATAAGAGTCTCGGCTGAAGCTCTCAAGAGCGGCAAGCCGATCGACGTCAAAGTCAGATCGCAGGCGTGCAGCGACAAATTCTGTCTGCCTGCGAAGACGACCACTCTTTCGGTGACAATCCCACCCGCCAAGACGTGACTGCGTCGTTCCTCTGGCTTGCGGCGGTAACCGGAGCACTGTCGCTCCTCACGCCGTGCGTCTTTCCGATGCTGCCGATCACAGTTGCCTACTTCAAAGGCAACTCCGACAGATCGCATGCGCACGCGCTCGGGCACGCATCGCTCTTCGCCAGTGGAATCGTCATCACGTTCACCGCGCTCGGCCTCGGCCTCGCGATACTGGTAGGCGCAGCGGGACTGGCAAGATTTGCGGCCAATCCATGGGTCAATCTCGTCATCGGCTTCGCTTTTGTCGGCTTTGCCCTGAGTCTGCTCGGTCTTTACGACATTCCGCTTCCGTTTGGCAGCCGGCTGTTGAACACAGTGGACGCTTCTGCCCGCAACCGTTCCGGAAATGCAATCGGATCGGTTCTGGCAGGGTTCGCATTCACACTCGCGTCGTTCACGTGCACTGCGCCGTTTGTTGGACCTCTGCTCGTATCTGCTGCGCGCGGTGACTGGATGCGTCCGTTCGCAGGAATGGCCGTGTTCTCGATCGTATTCGCGACGCCGTTTTTTTTGCTTGCGCTGGTGCCACGTTGGACGACGAAGCTCCCGCGCGCCGGGGGATGGCTTAGAGACGTGAAGGTCGTGGTCGGACTTTTCGAGATTGCGGCGGCTATGAAGTTCTTCTCCAACGCCGACCTCGTCTGGAGAACGGGAATCATCTCGCGACGGGCGTCGCTCATCGTGTGGATTCTCGTCGCCGCAATGTCGACTATCTACCTCGCGGTATCAATGAAGCGGGGGACGAAGTCTCGGAGCACGTCCCGCTCGATTGGATGGCTGGCGGCTGCAACCGCAGCGGCGGTCACCTTCTGGCTTGCATCGGGATTGAGCGGGCGCTCACTCGGCGAGCTGGAGGCGTTTCTTCCGCCGGCTCCGGTGACTGCGTTCGCTGCAACCGCAAACGGAAATGGCGGGCCGGTCGCTCTCAACTGGATTCTCAACGATCATCACGCTGCGCTTGTACAGGCATCGGCGACGAACCGTCTCGTGTTCATCGACTTCACAGGATACACCTGCACGAACTGCCGGTGGATGGAAGCGAACATGTTTTCCCGTCCCGATGTCTCAGCCGCGATGTCGCATTTCGTGCTGAGCCGGCTCTTCACAGACGGTGAAGGTGAGATCTACGAGAACCAGCAGAAGTTTCAGGAAGATCGCTTCGGAACTGTCGCTTTGCCGCTATACGCTATCGTCGACGGACTGGGGAGGACTGTGAGAACTTTTCCGGGGCTGACCCGGAATCCCGCTGAGTTCCTATCGTTCCTCAACAACGGATCCTGAGTCATCGCCGGCAGACGCCAGGCCTGATTGTTTCCGCTTGAAGATGAACTCCGGCGCCAGTGCCACTCCGAGGATCGTCAGCGGTATGATCTGAAGGGTCTGGATGAGAAGTGAGACGGCGATCGCAGCGTCGCGTGACACTCCAAACGGCGCAGTCGCAAGAGCGAACACGAACTGAAAGAACCCGACGTTGCCCGGCGTCGCGCGGATCAGCAACCCAAGATTAATCGCGAGCAGCGCCGCGAGACTTCCTGCAACGGGAATGTCCACATGTGCAGCCGCCGCGGCGAGCTCGAACGTGGCCAGCTGTCCCGCCCATGAGAGCATCGACAATACGAGCGCACCGATGAACCTCGGGCCGGTCGTAAGCAGTCGCGTGCTCGCAGCAAACTTCACCAGGTACGCGCGAATTCGTCCAACGAGCCCACGTGGCTTCGCTCTTCGCTCAGGAACGTGTTCGGGCTTCGCATTCCGCGACGCGTAGACGAACCACGTCAACAGGATCGCTATCACAACCAAGGCGATCTCCGCGGGAAGGTGCCACTTCTCGAGCGACGGCGGCAGGGAGAACGCCAGCACTCCGAACACGAGAAGAATCACGAAGCCGACAGGATCGAACAGACGCTCGAGCGCGACAGTAGCGAGAACCGTCGAGCTGGGAATGCCTGTCGCGCGAGAAACGAAGACGACACGAGCAGCATCGCCACCGTTCGCAACCAGAACGTTATTGAGTCCTGCACCGGCAATTGTCGCTCGCAGGGAAAGCAGAAGGGAAGGTGAGCCTGCGGCTTTGAGAAACAGCCACCATCTGATCGCCTTGATCATGATGGTGAGGAGATTGACTGCAATCGCCGCGGCGAGCAGCGGCAGGGATGCGCTGCGGATGGAAGTCCACGCCTCGGTCCAGTTGATTGTGCGAGCGAAGATGACGAGAAAGACGACGATCGCCGCCGTCAGCACCCACCGCAGTGCGCGGGATATGCTGCGCTTCACTGGGATGGCAGCGTTACGAACTCGTAGCCGCGGTCTCTCAGACCATTGATGATGCGGGGCAGCGCAGCGGCCGTCTGCATCCTGTTCCCGTCTGCGTTATATCCGTCGCCGTCGTGCAGCAATACGATCGATCCCGGTCTGACGCCTTCCATCGTCCGGTCAACGATTGTCTCAACGCCTGGCTGATCGCTGTCCCACACGCCAAGCGACCATCCGATGGTGCGCTCTCCCATGGATCCGGCAATTACGGAAACCCAGGGACTCCTGAATCCATGCGGGGCGCGAAAAAACCGCGGCGATCTGCCGGCCGCGCGCTCGATAGCACGCTTGCCGAGCTCGAGGTCGCGCTTCACGTAGAATGGAGACTTGAGGTGAAGCTTGCGGTGAAAGTATCCGTGATTGCCAAGCTGATGGCCTTCGCTCACGGTGCGGTGAACGATCTCAGGCCATCGCTCAGCATGCGACCCGAGGATGAAGAAAGTTGCGCGCACGCCCAGCTCGCCGAGAGTGTCGAGGATGCGCGGAGTGGCATCGGGATTGGGTCCGTCATCGAAGGTGAGAGCTACTTCGCGCTCGTCCGTCGGCAGGTGTCCGAGTACTGGCCCGAACACTTTGCTGTTTCGATGAAAGGCTCCGTGTACCACGCTGCCAGCGAGCGTCAGGCCGACCGCCGCAGGCAGTATCATCCGAGAACCTTGCTGGGGCCAAGAACCCCCATGTAAACGTCGAGGATAGCAGCTGTCACGTTAGGCCACCCGTATTCCTGCGCGTGATGACGGCCTGTCTTACCCAATCGCGCTCGCAACGTTTCATCGTCGAGCAGTCTCACCAGGTCATCCGACAGAGCATCTACGTCACCGCATGGAAACATCAGGGCCTCTCGCTCGTGCTTGACGACATCCCGGAACCCAAGGATATCCGAGCATACCACAGGCGTTTCGCATGCCATCGATTCGAGAAGCGTAATACCAAACGACGCTTTGGTCGTCGGGCACGCGTAGATGGAGCTATGCGCATAGTAGCTTGGCCGCGAGCCAAGTACTGCCCCGACGAACGTGATGTCAGGATCGCCACCCGCTGCACGGTAGTAGTGATTGCGCAGTGGCCCGTCGCCGACAACGAGGAGCTGAACTTCGCGCTTCGTTCCCTTGATCTTCTTGAACGAATCGATGAGGGTCGTCAGGCCATTTCTCGGGTCGAATCGGCCGAGAAAAAGAATTACCGGCACATCCTTGCGGATGCCCGGCGGCGGCGGAACGTGCGGATTGAAAAGATCGAGATCGATTCCGTTCGGGACGATCGTCCAGTTGGCTTCGAAATATCGGTTGAGAGCTACTGTCGTCGAGTGAGAGACTGCGACAGCGGCGGCCATTCGGTCGAGCTTGCGCTGGAGCCACTTTCTCGTGAGTCCATAGAGGTTCGACTTGTCGAAGTACGTGTGAAACGTGCCGACGACGGGGCAGTCCGCCGCATCGATCGCGATCACAGGAAGCCACGGGCTCAGCGGCGAATGGACATGAACGATGTCGTAGTCGCCGCGCTTGAACGTTTCCTTGAGCTGCTTCTTCAGATTCCAGCCGAGCGTCATCCGCGCCTGGGAGCCGTTGAAATAAATCGGCTGGCTGTGCCCGATTCTGATGACGTGCGGCTCGGCTACCGCGCCTTCGATGTTCGAAGTGATGATGTCGACGTGATGGCCACGGCGACGGGCTTCACGCGCGAAAAAATGCACGTGCTCGCAGATGCCACCGAGGTGCGGATAGTAATACTCGGTGACGAGGGCGATGCGCAGAGGTTTGGCAAAATCAGTCGCTGCCGGTGGCAGCGCTGGCGCTGGAGTCAAATCCAGCACACGCGCCAGATTATTACGACGCGTTAATGGCGGCATGAGCTGCGGCAAGTCTGGCTATTGGCACGCGAAATGGTGAACAGGATACATAGTCGAGACCGATGTCATGGCAGAAAGCGATGGAACGTGCTTCTCCACCATGCTCACCGCAGATTCCAAGCTTGATTTTAGGTCGCACTTGACGTCCGTCTTCGACGGCAATGCGAATCAACCTTCCTACTCCCGCCGCGTCGAGTACCTGGAAAGGGTCGTCGGGAAAGATACCCTTTTCGACATAGGACGGAAGAAAACGTCCGGCGTCGTCCCGGCTCAGACCATATGTAGTCTGCGTGAGGTCATTTGTTCCGAAAGAGAAGAATTCGGCGCTTCGGGCGATCTCCCCAGCCGTCAGGGCGGCCCTGGGAAGCTCGATCATCGTCCCGATCATGTAGCTGACGTTTTCTCCCATGACGCCCAAGACCTGGTCGGCGGCATTCTGGAGGATCGCGCGCTGATTTTCGAACTCGGCCACGGTCGATACCAAGGGAACCATTATCTCCGGATGGACGTCGATTCCGCGCCGCATGGCCCGGACGGCGGCCTCGAAAATCGCCCGCCCCTGCATTTCTGTGATCTCGGGGAACGTGATTCCGAGCCTGCAGCCCCGGTGCCCGAGCATGGGGTTGGTCTCACGGAGGCCCTCGACAATCCTGTTCAGCTCATCGCGCGGCATGCCCAGCGTCCGCGCGAGAAGCTTCGACTCCTCTCCGCCGTGGGGCAGGAATTCGTGCAGTGGCGGGTCGAGAAGCCGGATCGTGACAGGGAATCCGTTCATTGCTTCGAAGATTCCCTCGAAATCGGCGCGCTGCATTGGTAGAAGCTTGGCCAGAGCGCGACGACGTCCTCCCTCATCTCTGGCGACGATCATCTCGCGCATCGCCGTGATGCGCTCGCCCTCGAAGAACATGTGCTCGGTGCGGCAGAGGCCGATGCCTTCTGCGCCGAAGTTCCGCGCGATTCGCGCGTCTCGCGGTGTATCCGCGTTTGCCCGAACCTTGAGGCGCCGCAGGTCATCCGCCCAGTCGAGCAGCTCGGAGTACGATTGATAGAGCGGGGCAGCGCTGGCAGCCAGCGTTCCGTTCGTGACCTGGACGACTTCGCTTGGAATCGTCGGGAGATGTCCGGCAAATACGCGACCCGTCGCTCCGTCGAGCGTCAGCCACTCGCCTTCCGTGAGAACAGTTCCGTTCACGGAGAACCGGCGATGCTGTATGTCGACTTCGATGTCCTTGCAGCCGACGATCGCGCATTTGCCCATCCCACGTGCGACGACGGCCGCGTGACTGGTCATTCCACCGCGCGCGGTCAGCACAGCGCGAGAGGCGACAATACCATGAAAATCCTCCGGCGTCGTTTCTTCGCGTACGAGGATGACGGCTTCGCCGGAGCTTGCCCGATCGACTGCGCTGTCCGGGTCGAAAACCGCAACCCCACTCGCGGCGCCGGGACTTGCCGGCAACCCGAGACAAAGCGGTCTGGCTCGAACTGACGGGTCTATGATCGGGTGCAGCAGCTGATCGAGGTCGGCCGGCGGAACGCGTTTGACGGCCTCGGTTCGGTCAATCAACCCCTCCCGGACCATGTCGCGGGCGATCTGAACGGCCGCAGCCGCGGTTCGTTTTCCGGTACGGGTCTGAAGGAGGAACAGCTTCCCGCGCTCGACGGTGAATTCGAGATCCTGCATTTCAGCAAAATGCTTCTCGAGCAGATCCTGTGTCGTCATCAGCTCCGTGTAGGCATTCGGGAGTCGCTGGGCCATTTCGTCAATGTGAAGCGGCGTGCGAATTCCTGCGACAACATCTTCGCCCTGAGCATTGACGAGGAACTCGCCGTAAAACTTCTTCTCGCCAGTGGACGGGTCGCGCGTGAACGCAACACCGGTCCCGGAATCGTCTCCGAGATTCCCGAACACCATCGCCTGGATGTTGACGCCTGTGCCAAGATCCTCGGGGATGTTGTTCACTTTTCGGTAATCGCAGGCTTTCTTGAGCATCCAGGACTTCCAAACCGCTTCGATCGCGCCCCACAATTGCACGACCGGGTTTGTCGGGAATTCGGCTCGTGTCTTGTTGCGTACCAGAGCCTTGTATTCCTCGACGATATTCCGAAGTGTGTCCTCGTTGAGATCTGCGTCTGTGCTGGCGCCTGTCGTCATCCGGCGGGCCTTGAGCAAGTGCTCGAAATCCGCGCTCGATACTCCAAGAACGACATCGGCGTACATCTGGATGAATCGCCGGTACGAGTCGTATGCAAAGCGGGGGCTCTTACTTTGAGCGGCGAGTCCGACAGCGGTTCTGTCGTTGAGACCGAGATTGAGGATTGTCTCCATCATTCCCGGCATGGACACAGACGCGCCCGATCTGACAGAAACGAGCAGCGGATTTTTCGGGTCCCCGAATTTCTTGCCGGTCGCCTCCTCGAGCCGCGCGACGTTGCCTTCCACTTCCGCGCGAAGCCTGTCGCTGTACTTACCGTCCTTCAGGTATGCGACGCATTCCCCGGCAGCGATAGTAAATCCCTGCGGAACCGGCACGCCCAGGTTCGTCATCTCGGCGAGGTTTGCACCTTTTCCGCCGAGAATCTTCTTCATCTCGCGAGTTCCTTCGGCCTTCCCGTTTCCGAAAAAGAAGACTGATTGTGTCATCGATCAGCAGCCGCAGCCGAAGCGCAGCTTTTCCGGATCTGCTGGCGGAGGAGTGGGATAGTCGCCCGAGAAGCATGCGTGACAGAAGCCATCAGGTCCGAAAGGCACGGCCTCCAGCATTCCGTCCAGAGACAAATAGCCGAGTGAATCGACCCCGAGAGTTGCGGCGATTTCGTCAACGCTCATGTTGGCGGCGATGAGCTCCTCGCGGTTGGGCGTATCGATGCCGTAATAGCACGGACCGGTTATCGGCGACGAGCTGACGCGCATGTGGACTTCGCGCGCGCCCGCGGCGCGAACCATGGCGACGAGTCCCTTTGTTGTCGTTCCTCTTACAATCGAATCGTCTACCATCACGACGCTGCGCCCTTTGAGTACTTCGGTAACTGCGTTGTATTTCACTTTGACCTTGGCATCGCGCCCCGCCTGTGTGGGCTGGATAAAGGTGCGACCGACATAGTGATTGCGAATGAGCGCGAGCTCGAACGGCAACTTTGATTCCTCAGCGAAGCCGAGCGCCGCGGAATTCGACGAGTCCGGGACACTGAAAACCATCTCAGCTCCTGGCGCAGGATGCTCGATTGCGAGGCGCCGGCCCAGTGCACGACGCGCCCTGTCAACCGAACCGCCGAATACACGGCTATCTGGTCGCGCGAAGTAGACGTACTCGAACACGCACTGTCTGCCTTCGAGCGGCGGAAGAGGCTTCGATGACCGCATGCCATTGCGATCGACGGCGACGATCTCGCCGCGCTCGATTTCCCTGATGGCAACCGCACCAACAATGTCGAGTGCGCAGCTCTCGGACGCAAACACGTATGAGTCGCCGAGCTTTCCCATCACGAGCGGACGCCATCCACGGGGATCTCTCGCCACCAGCAGCGTATCGCCAATTACGACGACCAGAGAGTACGCGCCTTCGACATTCTGCAGTGCGTCGGCGAGCTTCGCCTCGGGTGAGTCGGCGTTGGACTTCGCGATGCGATGAAGAAGAACTTCGGAGTCCATCGTCGACGTGAAGATCGATCCGGCGTCTTCCAGCTCGCGGCGCATCTCGGTTGCGTTGATGAGATTTCCGTTGTGCCCGAGCGCGATGTGTCCATCGCGGAATCGTGCCAGCATTGGCTGAGCGTTCTCGATCGTCGATGAGCCAGCGGTGCTATAGCGGGTGTGGCCAATCGCGACGTCGCCGTGCATGTCGGCGATCTCGCCGACTTTCAACCCCTCCGACACCAGTCCCATTGTTCTTGTCGCGCGCGGCGATGAACCAATTCCGCAGGTCACGATGCCCGCGGACTCCTGTCCCCGATGCTGAAGCGAGTAGAGGCCCAAGTGAGTTATCTCGGCTGCGTCAGGATGTCCGTAGATTCCGAAAATGCCGCACATCGTCTAAGCCTCCGCGAGCGCGGGCTCGTCTACATCGGCAGCCGCGATAACAGGGGATGACATGATCGACGGAATAGCATCGTGCCACGCCGATGACATTTCTCTCACAGACGTACGAAGAACGCTGTCCTGCAGGCGAATGCTGAAGCCTTCGTCTTTGTCGAGAACGATTCCAATTGCATGAATCGGAACGCCGTGCTTCCTGGCAATGGCTTCGACGACAGCCGGCGCACTCGAGCTGAGAAGGAATCGCGCCTGCGTCTCGCCGAATAACACGGCACGGTGGGGAGCTCTATTCATATCAGAGTATGCATCATCGAGATCGATCGACGCTCCCATTTGAGCTGGTTGATTGGCGATACACGATTCTGCGAGAGCGACAGCAAGTCCGCCGTCACTGCAATCGTGAGCTGACGCGATCGCTCCTGAAGTGATTGCCTCATGAAGAGCGTCTATCGCGGCTTTTTCCTTTGCAAGATCGCACTGAGGCGGTGTGCCGCCGACAATACCGTGGATTGAGGCGAGATACTCGCTTCCTCCCAGCTCGTCGCGAGTTTCGCCCATTAGTAGAATCGTGTCGCCAGGATTCGAGAAAGTCGATCGTGTGACGTGTGAAAGTGAATCGATCAAGCCGACCATTCCGACAACGGGCGTCGGATAGACAGCGCCCGACGGATTCTCGTTATACAGCGAGACATTGCCGCCCGTCACGGGAGTACCGAGTGCACGACACGCTTCACCCATGCCGGCAATCGCTTCCTTGAGCTGATAGAAGACTTCCGGCTTCCGTGGGTTTCCGAAGTTGAGACAATTCGTGATCGCCATCGGACGACCACCGGTACAGGCTACATTGCGTGCCGCTTCGGCGACCGCGATACGTCCGCCGATTCGCGGATCGAGATAGGTGTAGCGCCCGTTGCAATCCGTCTTGACCGCAATTGCCTTGTCGGTTCCGCGAATACGAAGCGCCGCGGCATCGCCGCCCGGACCGATCACAGTGTTGGTGCGGACAGTCGAATCGTACTGCCCGTAAGCCCAGGCTTTGCTCGCGATCGTCGGCGACTGGAGAAGACGGAGGAGCGTCCACGCAGGATCGACCTCTTCGGCGCGCTCAGGTATTGAGCCAACATCCAGAGCGCGCAGTGCAACGATGTCTGGATTCTCGGCCGCGTCGGGCGTGTATCTCGGACACTCGGTAACCAGGCGCGATCCGGGGAACTCGGCCACAACTGTCGATCCCTCGGTGACGCGATAAACCGGCTCGGCGATCACTTCGCCGATCACTTCGGAATCGAGATCCCATTTCGCAAGAATCGCGTGGACTTCGGCTTCCTTGCCTTTGTGTGCCACGACGAGCATCCGCTCCTGCGATTCGCTGAGAAGAATTTCGTATGGAGTCATTCCCGTTTCGCGAACGGGAACTTTCGTCACGTCGATCGTTACCCCGACATCGCCACGCTCAGCCATTTCGGCGGAGGATGAGGTGAGACCGGCTGCGCCCATGTCCTGAATGGCGACGATATGACCGCTCTTGATCAGCTCGAGACTCGCTTCGAGCAGAAGCTTTTCAGTGAACGGGTCTCCGACCTGAACGCGCGGGCGTTTTGCATCGCTTGCCGCGGAAAGATCTTCGGACGCGAACGACGCGCCGTGGATCCCGTCACGTCCTGTCTTTGCGCCCACCGCAATGATCGGGTTGCCCACGCCCTCAGCCTTTGCGCGAATCAGATCGCTCTCGTGCATCAGTCCGACGCACATCGCATTGACGAGCGGGTTGCCTTCGTAGGCATCGTCGAAGACGATCTCGCCGGCAACGGTCGGAATCCCGACGCAGTTGCCGTAGTCGCCGATGCCTTTGACGACGCCGGAAAACAGGTAACGGACTCGCGCATTGTCGAGCGAGCCAAAGCGAAGCGAATTCAGCATCGCAATTGGCCGAGCGCCCATCGTGAAGACGTCGCGCAGAATTCCGCCGACTCCAGTTGCCGCGCCTTGATAAGGCTCGACAGCGGACGGGTGGTTGTGCGATTCAATCTTGAACGCGACCGCCAATCCGTTGCCGATTGAGATCACACCTGCATTCTCGCCTGGACCCTGAAGGACGTACGGCGCTTCAGTCGGCAGCGTCTTGAGAAGATTTCTCGAGTGCTTGTACGAGCAGTGCTCGCTCCACAAAGCGCTCACGATTCCAAGCTCGGTGAAGGTCGGCGTGCGGCCGAGCATCGCGACAATGCGATCGTATTCGTCGGTCGTAACGCCGTGCTCAGCGACAAGCTCCGGAGTGATTGCAGGATCACCAGGACGGGCAGCGACGACGCTCATCAGGCCGCCACCGTCGCGAGTATCGACTGGAAGAATCCGAGGCCGTCATCCGACCCAAGCAGCGAATCGAGTGCGCGCTCCGGATGAGGCATCAAGCCAACGACATTGCCTTCGCGATTGATTATTCCAGCGATGTTGTTCGACGACCCGTTGGGATTGCCCGCTTCCGTCGCGTCTCCTCCCGAGTCGACGTACCGAAAGACAACCTGACCGGAATGTTCGAGCTCCTTCAGGGTCGAATCGTCGGCCGTGTACCGGCCGTCGCCGTGAGCGACAGGGATCGTGAGGATCTGATGACGATCATAGTCGGACGTGAACCGCGTCTGCGAGTTCTCGACACGGATTCGCACTGGCGCCGAAACGAACTTGAGACTCGCATTCTTGAGAAGCGCACCGGGAAGCAGTCCGGCTTCGCATGCGATCTGAAAACCGTTACAGATGCCGATCACCGGGCCGCCGCGTCGCGCGTGAGCGATAACCTCGCGCATGATCGGGCTGAAGCGTGCTATCGCACCTGCCCGGAGGTAGTCGCCGTAGCTGAAGCCACCGGGAAGAATCACGACGTCTGACCCCTGAAGGTCGTGATCCTTGTGCCACAGGTATACAGCTTCCTCGCCGAGCGTGTCGACTACAGCGCGGAAGGCGTCGTAGTCGCAGTTTGAACCGGGGAATGTAACGATGCCGAACCTCATCGCGCCGCTACTGATTCTATCTCGAAGTCTTCGATGACCGGATTTGCAAGAAGCCGCTCGCACATGGCTTTCACTTCCGCTTCAGCCGCGTTCTGAGTTTCCGCGTCGGTCTCTACGACTATGTACCGACCGACGTGCACTTCCTTTACACCGGCGAATCCAAGGGAATGAAGGGCGCCTTCGACAGCCTTGCCCTGGGGATCGAGAATGCCGCGGCGCGGCGTTATGTGAACCGACACGCGAAAAGCGGTCACTCGTTTTTGTCCTCTGTTGGTCTTGATGGAAATTGTCGGGGCCCGGGTCGGTCGTCGCGCGGATAGGGCTTGCGCCTCCTTCTGCGCCGGGGTGGCGGCTGATCGGGGCCGATGTCAGGAACAACGATTTGTGCGTCAGGCTCGACGTCTTCGTCGTCATCGGAAATAACGGGCACGTCACCACGCGGACGACGGCCGATCAGTCCGAAGAACACCGTCTTCGCCACGCCGTACAGCACGTAAAGTACCAGAGCGGGGAAGTAGAACTGCTTTCGAAGTACGATGACTCCGATGACAGTCGCCGCAACGACGAGCGAGCCAAGAATCTCGCCGATCTTCTTGTATCCGATTGTCGGTACAGCCGGATACGACACGTTGCTGATCATCAGGAACGCGAGCGCGAGCATCAGGAAGCGCAGCCAGAAATGCCAGGGCAGATCGCCGAGCACCGTCTGGTTGTAGAGGGGCGTCTGGCTGAACCAGTAGTACGTGGCCAGAGTCAGCCCGGCCGCCGGGCTCGGCAGGCCGTGAAAATAGCGCTTCGCTCTGCCGGCCTGCTCGACATTGAAGCGCGCCAGGCGAATCGCGGCGCAGACAACATAAAGGAAGGGGATCAGCCATTCCCAACCCTCGCGGTTGAGCACCGCGAAGTACATGATCATCGCTGGCGCGACGCCAAACGTAACAATATCGACGAGCGAATCGAGTTCCGAACCGAAGCGTGAGCCGCTTCCAGTCGCGCGAGCGACGCGTCCGTCGAGCGCATCCGCTACTCCACCCAACACAATCAAGAGGCCCGCGAAGTCAAACTGCCCGCGCGACGCGGATATGATCGCGAAAATGCCGCAGAAGAGATTCGCGAGTGTCAGTCCATTCGGAAGGACGACCACGGCGCGTCTCATTTTCCTCGGCTGATTACCATCGGAACGTGGTGACATGTGCCCGCCTGGGCCGGTCATCGCGGAGGCAGCTCTGCCAGCACAGTCGTACCGGCCGTTGTAAGTGCACCGAGCTTCACGCGAAGCTTCGAGTCAGTTGGAATGAAGACATCCACCCTCGACCCGAATCGTATGATTCCCATTCGTTCTCCCTGGGCCGCGTGGTCGCCGATCCTGCTGTAGGTGACAATTCGCCGGGCGATGAGGCCTGCAATCTGGCTGACGAGAATGCGGTAGGGTCCAGACTGGATACCGACAGAGCTCTGCTCGTTCTCGAGGCTCGATTTCTCTGCCGCTGCGTTGAGAAACTTGCCCTTGTTGTAATGGACGTACTCGACCGTTCCATCGACGGGATAGCGATTCACGTGAACATTGAAAACGTTCATGAAGATCGATAGGCGGAGTGCTTTTCCTCCGACGAAATTCGGCTCGTCTATCTCGGTGATGAGAATGAGCTTCCCGTCTGCCGGTGCGACGACGATCTGCGAGCCGCGCTCGCCGGTTCTTTCAGGATCTCTGAAGAAGTACGCGACCCACAGGGCGATGATCGTGATGACTACCGCGAGGAGCCAGAGGGCCCATGACCGCCGCGCGAGAGCGACGGCGAATGTCGAGACAGCGGCCGCAGCCGCGATGCCGATGAAGAGATAGCCTTCCCGGGCGAAGTTCAATCCAGAGCTCCGATGTCGAGCGAAGTGAGAGTCAATCGGCGGTAGATGTCGAGGTAGCGCTCGGTCATTGCGGATACGACTTCCAGTGGCAGCGCGGGCGGCGGATCGTCCCCGTTCCATCGACCTTCGCGCCGCTCTCCGTCGAGATAGTCGCGAAGCGGCTGTTTGTCGAAACTCGCCTGCGATCGCCCTGGCTCGAAGCGGTCGGCAGGCCAGAAGCGAGAGCTATCCGGTGTCAGCACTTCGTCCACTAATATAACACTCGAAGGGTCGAACTCTGCGCTCTCGCCGAGATACCCGAATTCGAGTTTTGTGTCGGCAATTATGATCCCGCGCTCTGCGGCAACGCCGCTGCCGAAATCGTAGACGAGGCGCGTCAGACGTTCCAACTCGCGGGTGGCGTCTGCCCCGACGATCTCGGCCATTCGAGCGACGGTGATGTTCTCGTCGTGACCTTCCTCAGCCTTTGTGGCCGGACTGAAAAGCGGGGCGGGAAGTCTGTCCGACTCTCTCAGGCCCGGTATCAGTTTTTCCGAAGCCAGCGTGCCCTTCTCGGCGTATTCTTTCCAGGCAGAGCCTGAGATGTATCCGCGGATCACGCACTCCACCGGAAACACCGTCGCGCGAACGCTGAGCATCGAGCGTCCGGCGAGTTGCCGGGAGTACGACCGAAGCGAAGGAACTCGATCGGCGATCTCGGATATGTCGGCCGAGATCATGTGGTGTCGCAGCGACTTGTTCAGCTCCTTCAGCCACCACGCCGTGATCTGCGTAAGCACGGCGCCCTTGTACGGCACTGGCTCTCGCATGACAACGTCGAAGGCGCTGACTCTGTCCGTCGCGACGAGCAGGACGGTCGAAGCGTCGACTTCATAGACATCACGAACTTTGCCCCGACGAAGGAGACGCAGGGGCAAATCGGTATGAGTAAGTGTCATCAGACCCGAAGCTCTGGCTTGTCTTGCGGGATGTCTTTTGCCCCCGCAAGGAGCGGCGCGATCACTTCGTCGATGAACTCGTCGACCTGCTGAGGTGCACGTCCCACGTAGCGCGACGAGCCAGCGACATCGGAGATCGTATCGGCTGACAGGCCGAATGACGAATCGGCAGCGAGTCGCTGGAGAAGATCGTTGCGCGTCGCGCCCTCTTTCATCGCTTTCGATGCAGCCATCGAGTGCTTGCGTATCACTTCGTGTGCCGTTTGCCGGTTTCCGCCCGCGGCAACTGCCTGCACGATGAGCTTCTCCGTCGCCATGAATGGCAGCTCAGCCTCGACTCTCTGACGAATCCGTTCGGGATGCACCTCGAGGCCCGAAGCAATGTTGGCGTAGATGAGAAGAATTGCGTCGGTTGCGAGAAACGACTCAGGAATTGCAAGCCGCCGATTGGCGCTGTCGTCGAGAGTCCGCTCCAGATACTGGACGCTGTGCGTCTGATTCGCGTTTGCCTCGAGGTTCAGCACGAAACGCGACAGCGAGTTGATTCTCTCGGACCGCATCGGGTTGCGCTTGTAGGCCATCGCCGACGATCCGACCTGCTCGGTTTCGAAAGGCTCCTCCATCTCGCCGAACGCCTGCAGCATTCTCATGTCGCTCGCAAATTTAGCGGCGCTGGCGGCGACGCCTGATACTGCCGACAACACCGATGCATCGAGCTTGCGAGTGTACGTCTGGCCCGTAACAACAAGCGAAGAAGCGAAATCCATCTTTGACGTCACGAGTCGATCCAGCTTCCTGACCTTCTCGTGATCTCCGCCAAAGATTTCAAGGAAGCTCGCCTGCGTTCCGGTCGTTCCTTTCACACCGCGAAACGGCAGCGTCGAGATCCTGTACTCGAGGTCACGAAGATCGAGTACGAGATCCTGCATCCATAGAGTTGCACGCTTGCCTACAGTTGTAAGTTGTGCAGGCTGCAGGTGAGTGTACCCAAGTGTCGGCTCGTCCTTCCATTTGCGAGCGAACGCGGTCAGCTCGTTTAGAACAGCCAGAGTTCTTCCGCGAAGCAGCTCGAGGCCGCGGCGCATCAGAATCAGATCTGCGTTGTCAGTGACATACGCGCTGGTTGCGCCGAGATGAATGAACGGCTTGGCCGCTGGAGCGACATCTCCGAACGCGTGCACATGCGCCATGACGTCATGCCGGAAACGGCGCTCGTATGCAGCCACCGCGTCGAAGTCGATGTCGTCGAGATGCGCTCGCATCTGTTCGATAGCTTCGCTCGGTATGTCTGCACCAAGCTCGCGCTCGGCTTCAGCGAGAGCGAGCCAGAGCCGCCTCCACATTCCGTGACGCGTGCGCGGCGACCAGAGCTCGAGCATTGCTCGTGACGCGTAACGGCCCGCGAGGGGAGACGAATATGTGTCGTTCACTTATTGAATCACGAATTCGGTGGTGTAGACCTGACCCTGCCGCTCGATGTACATCACGATGCCACCACGTCCCGAGTAGTAATCGAGCGCGCGCGCCGCAGATTCAGCATCGGCGATCGGAACCTGATTGATCTGAAGAATGACATCGCCGGCCTGAATGCCGAGCTGTTCCGCAACACGCTGGCTCACAGACTGAACGAGCGCGCCGTTCGCGCGTCGTATGCTTCTTTCGGCACGTATGGCTGGCGTCAGCGTCACGAGCTGGATCTCACGAAGCACAGTGACCTTCGGCGCGTTCACGTCGGGCAGGTCGGCGACTTTCACGTCGAACTTGATATCCTTTCCGCCACGCCTGACGATCAATGGCACGTTGTCGCCAACGCGAAGCTCGAGACGCTCGGCTTCCCAGTCGTATGCGTTGTGAACCTGACGGTCACGCGACTGAATAAGGACGTCGTTCTGCTGAATGCCCGCGCGAGCGGCGGGTGAGCCAGGGACTACCGAGGTGATAATTGCGCCTTTTGCCGGTGCACCGGGAGTGCCGGGAGGCGTTATGCCGAGCTTGATACCGACCCACGGTCGCCGAATGACGCCGTGAGCAAGCAGATCTTCGGTGACGCGTCGAGCGCGATTGATCGGAATCGCGAAGCCCAATCCGACAGAGCCGCCGCTAGGCGAATAGATCGAGCTGTTTACGCCGATGACTTCGCCTAGTGCGTTGACCAGCGGACCGCCCGAATTGCCGGGATTGATTGCCGCGTCGGTTTGAATCATGTCGACGTAAACGCCGGCACCTCCACTCTCCGCGGCCAGATTACGGCCTGTGCCGCTGACGACGCCGGCTGTAACACTGGGCTCCGTATTCGCGAGCAGGAATCCGTATGGGCTGCCAATCGCAATTGCCCACTCGCCGATCAAGAGATTCGACGAGCTACCCAGCGGCGCGACGGGAAGTCCCTTCGCGTCGATCTTGATCACCGCGAGGTCGTTTGTCTCGTCGGCGCCAAGCAATTTCGCCGGATACGTAGTTCCGTCGCGCAGGGCTACCGAGATCTTTGAAGCGCCTGCGACGACGTGCGCATTCGTTACTATGACGCCGTCGTCTCTGACGATGAATCCCGATCCGAGACCCGCTGCGGCGCGCCGGCCGGAACGGCCACCAAAGAACTGTTCATAGAAATCAGCGGGGACTGCTTCGACGACTTCAGTCTGGACGGTGACAACTGACGGGGACACGCGCGCGACGGCAGAAGTGATCGCGGTACGTCGCTGGCTCGAGATTGCAACAGTCTGATTATCGGAGACCTGTGTCGCCTGCGCGGCGGGAAGAGTGTCGCCCTTGCATGCGGCGATTGCCGTGATCATCGCCAAGGCTAAGACAACG
>JADGQR010000082.1 GCA_017881685.1 Gemmatimonadaceae bacterium | reverse complement strand
TCCTGCTTTCCAGAATCGCCCGGCGCGTGAGCCGGCGGCCCGAATACCGCTTGCAGTTCCTCGCATGTGTTCCGGAAATTCTCGTGCTCGCGACGTGCTGGGCGGCAGGTGAAGCCGCCGGCGCTATCGACGGACCGGTTGCAGATAGGCGTTGACGGGACCTGTTGGTCCAACGACAGAGGATATGGACGATTTGCGCGCGAGATCGTTCAGGCGATGGCGCTTGCCGCCCCTGATGATCGTTTCGTGTGCTTCGTAGACAACGCTTCAGCAGGTAGACTGCCTTGCTATCACTCGAACATTCGCGAAGTGCTCGTCGCAACATCCGCCGATGCCGCGCGCGCTGCCTCGTGGTCGGGGTACCGGTCGCCGCGCGACATTCTCGCGATGACGAGAGCGGTTTCGCGCGAGCGGCTCGACGTTTTCTTCTCGCCGTCGGTGTACACTTTTTTCCCGCTGCCACCAGGTTTGCGCGCCGTGGTGACCATCCACGACGCGATCGCAGAGAGATTTCCACTTCTCACGCTTCCTTCTTCACGCGCGAGATTATTCTGGAAAGCGAAACTCAAGTTCGCCCTCATGCAGGCCAGGCGAATTCTCACGGTATCCGATTACGCAGCGGCTGACGTGGCTCGCGCCCATCGTGTCCCGCGCGACCGGATCGATGTTGCTGTGGAAGCTCCGGCAGAAGCATTCCGGCCGCAAAACCCGGAGGTGGTGCAAGCCGCTGCCGCGAACGCCGGCCTTCCCGCTGACGCGCGCTGGTTCGTTTATGTCGGCGGCTTCAGTCCTCACAAAAACGTTCCGTCGATCATCCGGGCGCATGCAGAGCTCGTCTCGAAGTGCGCTGATGAAAAGCCGCATCTTCTCCTCGTCGGAACGCTGGACAACGATATATTCCTCGGCGACATGCCGGTAATTCGCGCGGCGATCGACGCAGCGGGGACGACCGATCTCGTACATTGGCCCGGATTCGTCCCCGACGACGTGCTGAGTGCCCTGAACACGGGAGCAATTGCGTTGCTTCTTCCATCAGCCGCGGAAGGATTTGGACTTCCCGCGGTTGAAGCCGCCGCCTGCGGAACGCCCGTGATCGCTACTATTGAAAGTCCGCTGCCGCACCTGCTTGCCGGTGGCGGAATTTTCGTCACGCCGGGCAACGATGCAGAGCTCACGCAAGCAATGTCGAGGTTGTGGGCAAGTCCCGAGCTTCGAGACGAAATGGGATCTCGTGCGCAAACGAAGGCCGGCGAGATGACTTGGGAGTCGAGCGCGCGTTCCGCACCCGACTCCATCCGAAAAGCGGCAGGATCTCGCGCGATAACCCAGATGGAGAACGCGCGCATTCTCGGAGGTTTCAAGTGAAGGCGATTCTGACCTGGCACTCTGTCGATAATTCCAGCTCCGTGGTTTCGGTCACCGCGGCGCAGCTCGAGCGGCAACTTGACTGGCTGGCTTCGGGAAGAGTTCGCGTCGTGCCGCTTGCGTCACTCGTTTCGGACTCGATGGACGGCGATGCGATTGCGCTCACGTTCGACGATGGGTTCGCGAATTTTTCGACTGTCGCAGCGGCATTGCTTCGCGCGCGTAGCCTGGCCGCAACCGTCTTTGTCGTTCCTTCGCGAGTCGGCGCGACCAAAGACTGGGACACGTCGACGCAAGTGGATCGTCTTCCCTCGATGCGCTTGATGAGCTGGGACGATATTCGATCCGTCAATCGTGATGGCTTCGAGATCGGAGCTCACAGTCTCACGCATGCGTGTCTCGCGGGGCTCGACTCGGGAACGCTTGCGGTGGAAGTTGAAGAGTGCATTGCAGAGATTGAAGAATCGATTGGCAAGCGGCCCTCGGCGTTCGCGTATCCTTATGGCAAGTACGACTCCGCATCGGTCGCGGCCGTTTCGAAGACCTGTTCGATCGCATGCACAACCCGTTTCGATCTGGTGACCGACACCGATCGTCCCTTTGAGCTTCCCCGCCTCGATACCTACTACTTTCGCGACAATCGAATTCTCGAGGAGTGGGGAACAAGCCGCTTCAACGCATACATCAAGCTCCGGAAGGCCGGACGAAGCGTGAAGAATGCAATTAGCTTTGTGACCGACCGGCATCGCTGACCAAGCCGTGATATCCGTAATCGTCCCGGCGCACAACTCGGCGAGTTTTCTTCCTGCGTGCGTCGCAGCGGTGCAGGAGAGCGACCTGTCGCGAAGCGAGTGGGAGTTGATCGTCGTTGACGACGCGAGCACAGACGACCCATCGCCAATCGCCGAGTCTGCGGACAAGGTCATCCGAACCGGTGACACGCCTCGAGGTCCGGCCTTCGCGCGAAATGCCGGCGCCTGGCTCGCGAGCGGAGACATCCTCGTCTTCATCGATGCGGACGTGGCGATTCATACAGATTCGCTGCGATTGCTGAATGCGCGTCTTTGCGAAGATCCCGGGCTCGTCGCAGTATTCGGCGCGTACGACGAAACGCCGCACGTCCAATCGTTTGTGTCCCGCTATCGCAACCTT
>JADGQR010000081.1 GCA_017881685.1 Gemmatimonadaceae bacterium | reverse complement strand
GCGAGGTCTTCGTTCTTACCCTTGAGGGCGAACGAAACCGTGCGAGAGGCAACTCGAAGCGATTGAATCTTCGACAGCGCGTTGATGATCTCTTCCGCCATTCCGTCGGCGAAATATTCGTTCTCGGCATCGTTGCTCATGTTCGAGAACGGCAGAACCGCTACCGACTTTGCGGATGCGACTGCCTGCTGTGGCAACGTCGCAGTATCGCTTGGTGTGGCCAAACTGCCTGACCCGAGCGCCTGAGCGAACTGAGCAGCCGACTTGTAGCGTGCATCGGCATTTGTAGACATCGCACGAGCGATTGCCTTCTCGACCGATTCTGGAATGCTGCTTCTGAAAGCGCGGACGGGCTTTGCTGTCTCTGTAAACCGTTTCGCCATCACGGCCTGCGCCGTCGGCCCGCTGAACGCACGCTCGCCCGTGAGCATTTCGTACAGAACGCAGCCGAGGCTGTATTGGTCACTGCGTCCGTCGAGGTTGGTTTCGCCTGCGGCCTGCTCGGGACTCACGTACGCAGGAGTGCCGACCATCATGCCCGTCTGCGTGAGGGTCTCGCTTCCGGCTGCGCTGACGGCTTTTGCGATTCCGAAGTCCATCACCATCGCTTCGCCTTCGTAGAGCATCACGTTCTCAGGCTTGATGTCCCGATGGACGATGTTCTGCCGATGCGCATAGTCCAGCGCGGAAGCGATCGCGCGTCCGTGATGAACTGCTTCGTCGATCGGAAGCTGCCGGTCGCGGTCGAGTCGCTCACGCAGTGATTCGCCTTCGACGTATGGCATGACGTAGAAAAGAAAGCCTGCGGCTTCGCCCGAATCGTGAAGCGGAAGGATGTGCGGATGATTCAGCCGCGCGGCGAGCTTGATCTCACGCAGAAACCTGTCAGGGCCGAGTGTCGCCGCGAGATCAGGGTGAAGAACCTTGAGCGCAACCAGACGCTCGTGCTTTGCATCCTGCGCCAGATACACGGTGGACATTCCGCCGCGGCCAAGCTCGCGGTCAATCGTGTAGTTGTCTGAAAAGGCGCTGCGAATTCTTTCGAGAGGAGTGCTTTCCATCACATCGCTTGAGAGAGTGCCTGGAACCGCAGATTCTCACGCAGCGGATCGAGATCGGGGTCGTGGTCGATCCATTCCTTGTGACCGAACCCTTTGTCGACGGCGCGTTCGAGACAGTTCATCGCATCATCGTATCTGTTGAGCGCAACGTAAGTGCACGCAACGTTGTAGAGAAGCATCGGGTCCTCAGGATCGATCGCCAGCGACCTGTCGGCATACTCGACGGCTTTCGACAGATCCCCGAGGCGCGCGAGGAAAGCCGCAGCGAGATTGGCAGCGCGGGCGTCGTCAGGATTCAGCTCCAGACGATCTTCCATCAGCTTGAGCGCCCGGCGAAGACCAGCGTCCCGCTCTTCAACAAGTCCCATCGAGCCCAGCGCCTGCGCCAGGAAGCCAGGAGCCTGATAGTCATCGGGCCTCAGCGCTGATGCTCTTTCGAACATCTTCACCGCTTCCTGGAATCTTCCGGCTGACTGAAGCGCTCTCCCGTATCTGTACGGAGCCTCGAACAGTTTTGGATCGAGCCTCATCGCGGTTTCGAATTCCTTCTCTGCCTCGTCGAACCGCTTGCTCAGCGACACCGCCAGGCCACGCGCTACATGCGCCTCGGCCAATTCGGGCTCGAGCTCCAGAGCTTTCTGACTCGCGATGTCGGCCTGTCTCAGATTGAATTCGCGTGCGTCGAAGTATGTGTAAAGCATCGAGCAGGCATCGGCGACGCCGGCGTAGGCGCGAGCGTAATCGCGATCGATCTCGATTGCCTTGTTGAACATCTGCCGTGCGTATTCGAGGCTCTTGCGGCGAAGCTGGTGAGTGTACTGGCGGCCGCGCAGATAGTAGTCGTACGCCTGGACGTTCTCGGTGCGTGCTTTTTCGATCTGCTTTTTCTCACCCTCAGTCAGGATGACGCGCAGCGCTTTTACGATTGCCTGCGAGATGTCGTCCTGAATCGCGAAGATGTCCTCCACCTCGCGGTCGTATTTTTCCGTCCAGAGATTCGAGCCATCCGCAACGTTCACGAGCTGAGCGGTGATGCGAAGTCTGTTGCCCATCTTCTTCACGCTTCCTTCGAGAACCGTGGAGACCTTGAGCTTCTTCCCGATCTCCCCGATGTCCTCGTTCTTGCCCTTGAACGAGAATGAGGATGTCCGTGACGTCACTCTGAGCGACTGTATCTTCGTGAGCGCGCTGATGATCTCATCAGCTATTCCGTCGGTGAAATACTCGTTTTCCGGATCCGCGCTCATGTTCGCGAACGGAAGCACTGCCACCGATTTGGCCGAAGAGATGGACTGTTGCGGAAGTGTCTGGGTATCCGTTGGCGTTGCCATGCTCCCGGAAGCGAGCGCCTGTGCGAATTGCGCGGTGGTCTTGTAGCGCGCGTTGACGTCGGTTGACATTGCCTTCGCCACGGCATGCTCGACTGACTCCGGAACGCCGCTCCGAAGTGACCGTAATGGTCTTGCCGTTTCGGTAAACCGCTTCGCCATCACAGCCTGCGCTGTCGGCCCGCTGAATGCGCGCTCTCCGGTCAGCATCTCATAGATCACGCAGCCCAGGCTGTATTCGTCGCTTCTCCCGTCGAGCTCTGTCTCGCCTGCGGCCTGCTCCGGGCTGACGTACGCCGGCGTTCCCACCATCATCCCCGTCTGTGTCAGCGTGTCCGACCCAGCCGAGCTCACTGCTTTGGCGATGCCAAAATCCATGACCATCGCCTCGCCCTCGTACAGCATCACGTTCTCAGGTTTGATGTCGCGGTGGACGACTCCCTGGCGGTGCGCGTAGTCGAGCGCTGATGCAATCGATCTTCCGTGATGAACCGCTTCTTCGATGGGAATCTGATGGTCGCGGTCCAGCCGCTCGCGAAGCGACTCGCCCTCGACATACGGCATCACGTAATACAAAAAACCATCGGCATCGCCTGAATCGTGCAGCGGAAGGATATGCGGATGATTGAGCCGAGCCGCGAGCTTGATCTCCCGCAGAAACCGTTCGGGGCCGAGCGTCGCTGCGAGATCCGGATGCAGCACCTTGAGAGCGACAAGGCGTTCGTGCCTTGTGTCCTGCGCCAGATAAACCGTCGCCATGCCGCCGCGCCCAAGCTCGCGATCTATGGTGTAGACGTGCGAGAGTGCATCACGGAGGCGCTGTATGGGCAGTGTCATTGCGGGTTATATCGCCTTTGAAATTGCCTTGAACCGCGGATTCTCACGCAGCTGGATGAGATCCGGATCGTGATCGATCCATTCCTTGTGACCGAATCCCTTGTCCACCGCACGCTCCAGGCAGTTCATCGCCTCGTCCGTCATGCCAAGCACTGCGTAGGTGCACGAGACATTGTAGAGGAGCATCGGGTCGTCGGGATCGATTCCGAGCGAGCGCTCTGCATACTCTACCGCACGCTCCGGCTGTCCCAGCTTCGCGTACTTCGTGGAAAGCAGGTTGCAGGCCCGCGCGTCATCCGGATTCAGCTCCAGTCGTTCCTCCATCAGCTTCATCGCGCGTCGCAGCGCGGTTTCCTTCTCCGCGTTCATTCCCAGGGTGTCGTAAGCCTGAGCGAGGAAATTGGCAGCCTGAAATTCTTCCGGCCGCAGCACAGTCGCTCTCTCGAACATTTTCACTGCTTCCTGAGATCGTCCGGCCGAGAGAAGCGCCCTGGCATACCAGTACGGGGCTTCAAAGAGTTTCGGGTCGAGCTTCATCGCGGTTTCGAACTCCTTCTCGGCTTCATCAAACCGCTTGCTCAATGACACAACCAACCCACGCGCCACATGTGCCTCAGCGAGTTCCGGCGCGAGCTCGAGTGCCTTTTCGCTCGCAATGTCAGCCTGGCGAAGATTGAATTCGCGCGCGTCGAAGTAGGTGTAGAGCATCGAGCAGGAGTCAGCGACGCCGGCGTAAGCGCGCGCGTAGTCGGGATCGATCTCGATGGCCTTGTTGAACATCTGCCGGGCGTACTCGAGACTCTTGCGCCGAAGCTGATGGAAATATTGGCGGCCGCGGAGATAGTAGTCGTACGCCTGAACGTTTTCGGTGCGCGCTTTCTCGATTTGCTTCTTTTCACCTTCGGTGAGAATCACGCGCAGTGCTTTGACAATTGCCTGCGAGATGTCATCCTGGATCGCGAAGATGTCTTCGATCTCGCGATCGTACTTCTCCGACCAGAGGTTGGATCCATCAGCCACGTTCACGAGCTGAGCTGTGATGCGAAGACGATTCCCCATCTTGCGCACGCCTCCCTCGAGAACCGTTGAGACTTTCAGTTTCTTTCCGATCTCGCCGATGTCGTCGTTCTTCCCCTTGAAGGAGAAGGAGGAAGTACGTGAGGTTACCCGTAGCGACTGAATCTTTGTCAGCGCATTGATGATCTCTTCAGCCATCCCGTCCGTGAAATACTCGTTGTCGGGATCGTTGCTCATGTTGGTGAATGGCAGCACGGCGACCGATTTCGCTGCTGACACGACAGCCTTGGGAAGAGATTCAGTATCCGTCGGCGTCTTCGTGCTTTCCGAAGCGAGCGCCTGGGCGAATTGTGCTGACGTCGTGTACCGGCCACTCGCTTCGGTCGCCATCGCGCGCATAACCGCCTTCTCCACGTTCTCCGGCACATCCTTGCGAACAACGCGAAGCGGTTTAGGCGTCTCCGTGAATCGTTTTGCCATGATCGCCTGCGGAGTCGCGCCGCTGAACGGCCGCTCACCGGTGATCATCTCATAGATCATGCAGGCGAGGCTGTATTGATCGCTTCTTCCATCGAGGTTCGTCTCCCCGGCGGCCTGTTCCGGACTCACATAGGCCGGCGTTCCGACCATCATCCCGGTTTGCGTCAGGGTTTCGGACCCTGCAGCACTCACGGCCTTCGCGATGCCGAAGTCCATGACCATCGCCTCGCCTTCGTACAACATCACGTTCTCGGGCTTTATGTCGCGATGAACGATGTTCTGCCGGTGCGCGTAGTCGAGCGCCGAGGCAATCGCGCGTCCGTGGTGAACTGCCTCGTCAACCGGGAGCTGCTGCTCTCGATCGAGCCGCTCGCGCAACGATTCGCCTTCAACGTAGGGCATCACGTAATAGAGCAATCCGTCCGCGTTGCCCGAGTCGAAAAGTGGAAGGATGTGCGGATGATTGAGGCGCGCAGCGAGGTGGATCTCGCGAAGAAACCTGTCCGGCCCCAGCGCGACGGCGAGGTCGGGGTGCAGCACCTTCAATGCAACCACGCGATCGTGCTTGATGTCCTGCGCGAGATACACGGTCGCCATTCCACCGCGACCAAGCTCTCTATCGATCGTGTACGACTGCGACAAAGCATCGCGAAGCCGCTGAATCGGAGCTGAAGCCGGCTGCGTCATATGGCGTCCACGATCGCTTGATACCGCGGGTTGTCGCGGATTGCGTTGAGATCGGGATCGTTGTCGATCCATTCGCGGTGGCCGAATCCTTTCTCTACCGCGCGCTCGAGGCACGAGATTGCCTGATCCACTCGGCCAAGCGATGAGTACATACACGCAACGTTGTAAAGCAGCATTGGGTCTTCGGGATCGATCGCGAGCGATCGTTCCGCATACTTGATCGCCGGCTCGGCCTCGCCAAGGCTGGCAAAGACGCCGGCCGCAAGGTTTGCCGCTCTCGCATCATCGGGATTCAGCTCGAGACTTCCTTCCATCAAACTGAGACCACGCCGAAGATGCGTCTTCTCTTCCTCCTCGCGGCCGAGGGATTTGTATGCCTGACCGAGAAAGTGGGCAGACTGGTAATCCTCGGGACGGAGAGTTGAAGCCCTCTCGAACATCTTCACCGCATCCTCGAAACGGCCTTCTGCCTGAAGTCCCATGCCGTACCAATACGCAGCTTCGAACATTTTCGGCTCGAGCTTCATTGCTTTCTCAAATGCCTGTTCCGCTTCAGCGAATTGGTGCGTCAATGAAGTCACGATTCCGCGCGACACATGCGCCTCAGCCAATTCCGGGCTCAGCTCCAGCGCCTTCTTACTTGCCTTGTCGGCCTGTCGAAGATTGAAATCGCGCGCGTCGAAGTAGGTGTAGAGCAGCGAACTCGAATCGGCGACGCCGGTGTACGCGAGCGCGTAGTCGGGATCTAGCTCGATCGCCTTGTTGAACATCTGCCGGGCGTACTCGAGACTGCGGCGGCGGAGCTGGTGGAAGAACTGCCGTCCGCGAAGGTAGTAATCGTACGCCTGGATGTTGGTCTGCGGCTTCTTCTCGATCGCTTTCTTTTCGCCTTCGCTTAGAATCACGCGCAATGCCTTGACGATGGCCTGCGAGATTTCGTCCTGGATTGCGAATACGTCTTCGATATCGCGGTCGTAACGCTCCGACCACAGATGATATCCGTCGGCGACGTTGACGAGCTCGGCCGTGATGCGGAGGCGGTTGCCCATTTTGCGCACGCCGCCTTCGAGGACGGTGGAGACCTTGAGTTTGCGTCCGATTTCGCCGATGTCTTCGTTCTTTCCTTTGAATGCGAACGATGACGTGCGTGATGCGACACGCAGGGATTGAATGCGCGAGAGGGCGTTGATGATCTCTTCTGCCATGCCGTCGGCGAAGTATTCGTTTTCCGGATCGGCGCTCATGTTAGCGAACGGCAACACGGCGACCGACTTTGCGGCTGACGTCGAGCTTCGTGGAAGAGTGCCGGTATCGGTAGGCGTGGACATCGTGTCCGACATCAGTGCCTGCGCGAACTGGGCGGAAGTGTTGAATCGTTCGGCTGTGTCGGTGGACATCGCTTTGGAGACTGCCCAGTCGATGTTGGCGGGGACTGAAGAGCGCACGGACTGGAGTCCTTTGGGCGTTTCGGTGAAACGCTTTGCCATTATCGACTGGGGGGTGTTGCCGGAGAAAGGCCGTTCTCCGGCGATCATCTCGTAGAGCATACAGGCGAGGCTGTACTGGTCGCTTCGTCCGTCGAGGTTGATTTCGCCTGCTGCCTGTTCGGGGCTGACGTAGGCTGGTGTGCCGATCATCATGCCCGTTTGCGTGAGCGTCTCTGTGCCCGCTGCGCTGACAGCCTTGGCGATTCCGAAGTCCATCACGGTGGCCATGCCTTCGTAGAGCATGACGTTTTCGGGCTTGATGTCGCGGTGGACGATGCCCTGCCGGTGTGCGTAGTCGAGCGCGGATGCGATTGCCTGCGCGTGGTGGACGGCTTCCTGAATCGGAAGCTGGCGATCGCGGTCGAGGCGTTCGCGAAGAGTTTCGCCTTCGACATAAGGCATGACGTAGTAGAGAAATCCGTCGGCTTCGCCTGAGTCGAAGAGTGGCAGGATGTGCGGATGATTCAGCCGGGCCGCGAGCTTTATCTCTCTAAGGAAGCGGTCGGTGCCGAGTGATGCGGCGAGGTCGGGATGAAGGACTTTGATCGCGACGACGCGTTCGTGCTTGGTGTCCTGGGCGAGGAATACGGTGGCCATGCCGCCGCGTCCGAGCTCCCTATCTATGGTATAGGAGCCGGAGAGGGAGTCGCGGAGTTTGTCTGCGGATGTGGTTGGGTTGGCTGCCATCTGAGGGACGTCCGGGGAGCGTGTTGACGAAATCTTTTCAAATCTTACAGGCGGGAGGGGTTTGGCGCGAATTTGATGAGCCAGATTTGCGCCAGAGGTCTTGCGTGAGATTTTCCCTGGCTCAGGGAGGAGTGTGGCGTGCTCGGCGATTTTTTAGAGGTCGGCGGGATTAGACTGCAGAATTATTCTGTCTAATTACGGATCGTCTAATCAGGTAAAACGGGAACCCTTTGTCCCTGCCGAGTTTAGCTCGATGCAGCCTTCGTGTAGCCAGGATTAGACTGCGAGGAAAGTTGCATAAATGTTCGCTTCGCAGTCTAATTTGACAGTCTAATTGGCGTTAG
>JADGQR010000080.1 GCA_017881685.1 Gemmatimonadaceae bacterium | reverse complement strand
GAAGATCACGGACTGGAAGAGCCAGAACGACTCCCACGAGCTTCCCGGCATCACTGCAGGGAGAAGAATCGACACCAGCCCGTACTGTGAAGGAGTGTCCCAGAGAAGCCGGCCTCCCTCTCTCAATTGCTCGATCGGTCCGATATAAAATCCCCAGTGATAAAATTCGATCACCGGAAACGTGCGAAAGCTGAAGAGGGCGAGGAGGGCGACGGCGATCCAATCGAGCGGCGACCCGGAACGGGTCCGCTCCCCAGCATCCCTGCCACCGATCCCTACGCATGTGCAAGCTCCGGCCAACAGCAGAACCGCCAGACCCTGAGGCCGGAAAATCAGCCAGCGGGACGCGTCGGTCCACGAGACCAGGCCCGCCACACAAAACCAACCGAATGTCGCGGCGAGCAGCGGCGCAACCGAGTCGGCAGACATGTGTCCACGCGGGTTTGCAGGTCTCCGAAACGCCGCGACAGTCACCGCAGCGGCGATCAGTGCCAGGACAAGGCCCGCAAACCGCGAAGGCTGCCGCAGGAGGTACGTCAAGCCTGCCACGAGCGACAAGGCGACGATTCCAAGCCGAACGCCCGACACGCGAGCCGGGCCGCGCGCAACCATCCAGACGACCGGCGGATAGACGACCAGCAGCGACATGTAGAGGGCCCACTCGACGGTTTCCTGACGCCCGCCTCTGCCCACCATGTGGATCATCGCGGGCACCAAAGGCCACCCCACCACTACGCCAATGACGCCGAGCGATGCCGGCCACAGGGATTCAAGCCCTGTATTTGGAGCGGATTCTTCGAAGCGCTGAAATTTCATTCTGGGGTTCGGAAGATCGGGCGGCCGGGCATACAGCCCTAGCCGATCAATCCCCAACGGTGACTTGGTCGGCCGGTACGCCGCTGAATCGCGTCTTGTCGAGATCGCCCGCATATGGGACCCTGCTTGACGTCGACCATCTCTACTTCTTCGAGCGTTTCAAAGCCGTGGCCACCAGATGCAAGGAGTATCACGTCGCCGCCCCGAGGTATGCGGCTCTCGAGATATTTTCTCTCCTGATCGTAGAAATCGACGCGTAGCTTGCCGCTTTTCACAATCAGAACTTCCTGCGTGTACTGGACGTTTCGGCTAACCGGATTGTGAACGTGCGGCTCGATCACTTTGCCGGCGGGATGCCGCATGAAAGCGAGCTGCTGCGAAAATTCATCAGGGGTGAAGAAATGAATTCCATGCTCCTGATAATTCCGGCTGACGATAACGGCCAACAGGCGATCGCCCGAACGGACCATGTCGATCATGATTTAGGTTCCGTCTCCCGGCGTCGTCTCGAAGCGAACACTCGCCCGAGGGGACGCCACGGATGTGTCAAATCGGTGAGGCTCGCGCGTTTCAACATTTCGAATTCCGCGGCGTCGTTCGGATGGCCGCGAGTGCTCGCCGCGAGGCCCGCGCGGATGAACGCGATGATCGCACCCAGTCCAAGCCCCAGAATTAGCGCGAGCATCACTTTACGCGTGCCTCTCTTGCTTTCCGGAACCAGCGGAAGCTCGGGAGGCGCGAGAATTGTTATTACGGGAAGATCGCGCACTTCTTCGATCTTGGCCTGCTCATACGCGGAAGTCAGCGACGTGTATAAAGTCTGACGCATGGCTACTGCGCTATTGAGTCTGGTGTAATCCATCTGAAGCGTCGGCGATCGGTTGAAATCGTGGTTTTGAATCAGGAACGACTCGAGATTCGACTCGGCGTCCCGAAGCTCGATTTGAGCTTCTGCCTGCCGCTTTTCAACGAACACGCGCTCAGCACCGGCCTGACGCTGGCGCCGCGTGAGATTGAATGTGTTGACCTCGACCAGCACACTGTTCGCAATCTGAACTGCCAGATCAGCGGTAAGAGCGCGCACTGTCAGAGTCATCACACCGGTCGTCGGAGAAACATTGACGTCAATGAGATGCTTCAGCTGGCCAATAACGACAGGCACCTGGTAGCGCTGCTGGAGCTTGCTGGCTCCGAAGAGCTGAACGAGGCTCCCGTGGAAAACCCCGGTGTCAGTCTTCATCACGTAGTCTTTCCTGGCGACTTCGCCGAGGATTGACCGCGAGTCGATCAGATCGACGTAAAACTGCGGCGCATCCCCTCCGTCCGAGCTGATGTTAATGCCGAATTGCTGCGCGAGGCCGGAGATCTGACTCTGCCCGTGCGAGCCTTCGGGCATGAACTCCGCATCCGTGCTGTAATACCTTGGAAGCGAAATTACCTGGATGCCCTTTACCAGCGCGAGCGACAGGCCGATCACCACGATCATCACGCGGTATCGCAGGAGAATGGTGATCATGTCGACCACCGTTATTCCGGATGGGTCGCTTACGGGACCGATCACCGCGGGGTCGCGCGAGCCTCCAGCACTGGCCGCTTCAGGCGGCCGCGAGCGCGGAACAGTCAATTAACGGTCCTTTCGGTTAGCATATCGTCACGGTGCATTAATGATCTCGAAAACTCTGTCGGCGAGCCAGCTTCTTACCGCTTCGGTGTAGTGCAGAACATCCCCATCGATGTGCAGTGTCGAGCTTTTCCACGATGAGCCGTCATCGTTGGACGTGAAGGCTGCGAGGTTAATCAGCCTGAGTTGGCGCTGAGTCGCGAGCGCGCGGATGGCGACATTCAACTCGGGCACAGAGCTGTTCGCCGTAGCGTCGAGCGGCGCAAGCGTGGTGATGATGAAGTGATTTAACGGCAGACCGGCCGCGACCCAGGTGTCGACAAATCGTGACATGTGCGCGACGATGCTGTCCGTGCTTACTCCGGTGAGCACGTCATTCGTACCCATTGAGAGATACACGAAATCCGAAGACCGCGGCTTGAATGCCTGCACCCGAAGGATCGCTCCGTTCGGAAAGATTGAGTTCGTGGGCTCCCCCCCGCTCCACGGATAGCCCAGCCCAAGCACTTCGCCCTCGAACCGCGTG
>JADGQR010000079.1 GCA_017881685.1 Gemmatimonadaceae bacterium | reverse complement strand
GATCGCGCGACGCGCTGAACGTCGGCGCCTCACGGCCGATGACGGTTTGCGAAACGGCAAACGTCGTTTCGGCCATCGCATAGCATGCCGCAAGCGCGTCGCGCCTGAGGCCGAACCGAGCGAACCGTTTGGCAAACATGTCGTGACTCGCGGCGCGGACCGGCTCGCTGCAGTTCACCAGAGCGCGGAGTGTATCGAGTTTCACTCCGTCCATCTCATCGTCATGAATTCGCGACGCCATCAGATTGTATGCGAAATTCGGCAGCCAGCTCAGCGTCCCCGCCTCTCGTGAGATCGCTTGCAGAAGAAGCACCGGCGCGGTGACCCATTCGAACGGATCCAGAATGACTGTTGGAATGCCCCAGGCCAACGGCAGATGGAACGCCGCGATGAGACCCATGTCATGATACAGGGGCAACCAACTCACCACGCGGTCAGATTCGGACAGCTCGATCGCACGACCGTACCGCTGAACGTGTTCAAGGACCGACCGATGCGAAAGCATCACGCCCTTCTGGAGTCCGGTCGTTCCGGACGAATGTTGCAGGAGGCACGGATCGTCGGGACTCGCAGACCTTCCGCGATCCGCATGGTGGTCGAACGGTGACACGGAGGAATCAACGACTTCCCGTCGCCACTCAAGTGGAAAGAGAAGACCGCGGATCGTGCTCCGTGGCGCAGAGATCAGCGGCGCGATCAGCTCTTCGATTTCCTCCTCGGTAAGAATCCAGTCCAGGCCCGAGACTCGGGCCATACCGGAGAGACCCTGCCGAAATTTGTCCGGATGCAATCGCGCATTGGGGTATGCGAGCACTGCGGGAATCGCACCGATTGCCTCGATCGCGAGGTAGAGTGGGTAGACCTCCGGATGGTGGCGGATCATGACCGCGCACACATCGCCAGGCTTGACTCCGTTCGCCAGGAGGCCGGTCGCGAGGACCGAGGCGCGCGCCAGCAGAGCTCCCCACGTCCAGCGCACAGCCGCCTCGCCCGCGACATAGTGGACGATCGCTTCTCGATCCGGCGTATGTTCTGCGTGGCGCATCCAGCGATGCCAGAGGAGCCCTTCGCTGAACGACTCGGTATCGATCATGCGATCAGAACTGGAAGTAGATGAACGATTTCGACTCCTGATCGAACACGACGATCGCGGCCACCATGAGCGCGTAGAGTACGGGGCGGAATCGCCAGCCGATCATACCCACTCTGGCTTGAAGCGTCGCATGCGACTTCAGGTAGCTGCGCACGAGTTGCGTCGTGAGAAGGCTCACGAGAACAGCCACGACCAAAAGAACTGCATTCTCCGACACAAGCGCAGGATGTACTCCGCCACGCAAAGTGAACACGCTCCTGAACAGGTCGATTGCCTGGACCAGGTTCCGCGCGCGGAAGATCAGCCAACCAGCCTGAACCAGCGAGAAAGTCAACATGCCTGCGAGCAGTCGATGCAGCCTGCTCGAGGCGAGCGCGGCGCTCTCTTGCACAAAGACGCGTTTGAGGATCGAACCATTCGCCACCAGCAGGATGCCATGCCAGACACCCCACACGACGAACGTCCATTGCGCACCATGCCATAGACCACACAGGGCCATGGCGACCAAGAGCCAAAGTGGAGCGAACTGCGGGTGGCGCCGGAATGCGAAGACGAGGGGGGTGAAGAGATAGTCCCGAATCCAGCGGGACAGCGTCATGTGCCACCGATTCCAGAACTCCATCGGAGAACGCGATGCGTACGGCCAGTCGAAGTTCTCAGGAAAGACGAACCCAAAGAGGCGCGCAGACCCGATTGCGATGTCCGAATAGGCGCTGAAATCAAAGTAGATTTGAAGCCCGAAGCCCAGCATCCCGACGATGCTATCGAGCACATTCGGCGCCGATGCCGACATGAACACCAGCTCCACATACGGCGCGAGATTGTCAGCCAGCACGACCTTCTTGAAGAACCCCTGGAGAATCCGTGTAGACCCGATGGCTACGTCATCGTATCCTATGACTCGATGTGCTTCAATTTGACGGCGAATCTCGGCTAGCCGGATGATCGGCCCGGCGATCAGCTGCGGCCATATCGCCTTGAACAGGAGAAAGTCGACAAAATTGGTGAGCGGCCGCTCACCGGTTCCGACATCCAGGATGTAGGCGATTCCTTGAAACGTGAAGAATGACAGCCCCAGAGGCAGAATGATGTCGCTGACCGAAGGGTGCCAGGCCGACCCAAAGAGTCGAACGGCCGCCGCTACGTTGACGATGAGGAAGTTGGTGTATTTGAAGTACACCAGCGCGGACAGATTCACCGCAACGCCGCCGATGAGCACCCAGTGCGACTTCGTGCGCGCGACGGCCCACCGCGCGTAGGCCCAGTTGAACACGCTGAGCCCAAAAAGCAGGAATCCGAACTGCCACTGCCATGTGCAATAGAAGACGTAGCTCGAGACCACAAGGAACACCTTGCGCCAGGATTCCGGGAGCGCCCAATGCAGGACGAACACGGTCCCGAGAAATACCAGGTACGTGTAGCTCGTAAATATCATGAGCTCTCGTTACCTCAACCCAGCCGAGTCGAGAAGAACCTTTCCGAAATGCTGGACGATCGCTCCGGCAGTGCGACCGTGCCCCTCCTCCCGAAAGTGCTTGAAGTCGGGCCCGCCCATGAACTGTCCCCACGCGTCCCGGGGCACTACGTCCTCGAGGTTCGCGAATGGTACGCCGGCCTGTTGGGCGGTCGTTTCCGCCCATTGCTTGAAGCCGACGTACTCTGACGTCACGTAGGGGTTCTCCGCTTGAGGATTCAGTGGATTGATATAGGTGATGAACTGGATGCCGCGGTTCTTGGCCATGGCGATCATCATCTGAAAGAGCTGCTTGTTGAGCTCATACCTTGCCTGAATGATCGGGCGTTTCGTGGTGTTCTTTATCCCGAGTAGCTTGTTCCTCGCCTGGTAGAGAAGGCCGTAGGTCAGCATGAGGTTGAGTTGCTTTCGAGACGCGATGAGCGGACTGAAACCAGCGACAACCGAGCGCAGGCGGTGCTCGAATGAGCTCTCCTGCTCGGCTACCGGCCTTATCGTGCTGGCGAGCGTGGATAGAAGCTTGGCCGATGCCAAGGGATAAGTCACCGCGTATTGCTCTGCTGCCAGAGCGATCGCTCGCACCAGCGCCGGGTGCGCGCCGAGGTAGTCGAGATACCTGGGACGAACGTCCAGAAGACGCATCTTGTCGAAGCAGAGCGCGTAGATGAAAGCATGGGGAGCGGTCCTTGCTTCCTGGAGCACTGTCAGCATCAGAAACAGCGCCTCTTCGTTGTCCAGGTTCGGCGCAGCCAAGCCGAAGACCCGCGCGCCTGGCCGGAGCATGTCATCGAGATGTTCCGAGATTCTCAAGTCACCGGGTTTTTCATCGTTGATTACGTACATCTGCGACATCCCGACGAGATAGACCAGTCGGTTGGATCGTCCATCGGGAACGAATGCCAAGGACTGTTCCAGCCTGTCGCCGATGGAGACGTCGTAGCGCGGCGGACCCTTCGCCATGACCGCTGAGTCACTCTGCGAGGACGCGAGAAGGTTCTTGTTCTGCTCGCGCTTCAAGGCTTGCTGTTGCCACGCAACTCCGAAGTTCAGCAACACAAGCAGAAGCAGCGATCGTCCGGGAGTGCCCAACCAGACTCGACGGTCGAACAGCAGTTTGACCAAGGGGTTCTGCATCGCCTGGATTCAGACCGAGTGAGATGCACTGCCGCTATCTTCGCGCATACGCACGCCTCTCTACGCGACTGAGACGGAGTATTTCTGCCGCCACAGTTCGAACATCACCAGCGAAAAGAGGCGTTCGCCATTGGCTCTTCCCCTCGCTTGGGCCGCGAAGAGGCCCTGGATGAAGTTCTTGTCGAACAAACCATCGTTCGAGCCGAGGAGAACCTCGTGGAATCGATCCATCCATGGCCCCTTCTTCAGCCACTGCCCAAGGGGGATGCTGAACCCCTGCTTTCGATGGTGATCGAACTCCGGCGGCAGAACGCGCTGACACAGTCGTTTGAGCAGGATTTTCCTCTCCGACGTGGTCGATTTCAGATGCGACGGCACCTTGCCGAAAGCAAACTCGATGATGCGGTGATCGAGGAGGGGGGCACGAATTTCCAGCGAATTGAGCATGCTCGCCCGGTCCACTTTGACGAGGATGTCTTCGGGCAAGTAATTCTCAAAATCCATTCTCGTAGCGCGGTCCAGCAGATCGGGAGATACCGGTATTCGCCGTGACCAGATTGCCTCGGCTGTCAATGGAAGGTGCACAGACCCGTTCGTCAGGCGCGCTCGGGACGTACGATCGAAAAATGACCAGATACCCGGAAGTCCCGCCTGCCAATCGCTCGAGAGACCCAGCAGCCAGTTTCGCCCCCTGAAACCGACGGGGAGAAGGTGCTCTGCCGCACTCGCCACGGCTGCGCGAAGTGCACGCGGCATGAACCGGATCCGCTCGCATGCCCAGAGGAGACGGCCATAGTTGACGTATCCGCCGAACAATTCGTCTCCGCCGTCGCCGCCCAATGCTACGGTACAATGCTCCCGAATCAGCCGGCTCACCAGAAACGTCGGAATCATCGAGGAGTCGGCCATTGGCTCGTCGAACTGCTCGGCGAGTTTGGGCAGGAGGTCAACCGTCGATTCCGGCGCCGTGAGCTCTACGTGCTCCGTACGAAAATGACGGGCAATGAGACGCGCGTGCTCCGTCTCATCGTATGCAGCATGGTCAGGAAAACGAATCGTGAATGTCTTCACTCGCTCTGCGGAACGGACGGCCATCGCCGTGACGAGACTCGAATCGACTCCTCCGCTGAGCAGGATGCCAACCGGAACGTCCGCGACGAGCTGCCGGCGAACGGAGTCTGCAAGCAACAACTCCAGCTCATCGAGTAAATCGGCATCGTTCATTCCTGACGGTCGGGATTCGGGGGCCTCCCAGAAGCGGCGTACCGTCATCTCACCTGAATTCACACAGAAGGTCAGCGCGTGCGCCGGCGGCAGCTTCTTGGCCTCTTCAAGAATGCAGCGATCACCGGGAACGAACCCCATCGCCAGATAGCAATCCAGAGCCTCGGTATTGACGCGCCGCGGAAACGCCGGATCCGCCATGAGCGCCTTGAGCTCCGACGCAAAGCGCAACGTGCCGCCGGACTCCGAGTAGAAAAGGGGCTTCTCGCCTGCGCGGTCGCGCGCCAGGAAGAGTCGTTGCTTCGCGGCGTCGAAGAGCGCGATCGCGAACATGCCGTTCAGCCGCGAGAGGCAGTTCTCGCCCCATTGTCGGTAGGACGCGAGGATCACCTCCGTGTCGCTGCGGGATCGAAACGCGTGCCCCATGGCCTGGAGCTCGGTGCGAAGCGACTGGTGGTTATAGATCTCGCCATTGAAGACGATCGTCAGCTGCCCGGTCGGATCGGACATCGGCTGGTGTCCGCCGGGCGAAAGGTCGAT
>JADGQR010000078.1 GCA_017881685.1 Gemmatimonadaceae bacterium | reverse complement strand
CGGCCTGCACCCGGAAGCGCGCGCATCGCCAGAACAAGTCCAAGCATTCGCGCGCTGCGAATGATGCCGAGCACCAGCGGAATTGAAACAACGGACGCACCGAGCATCACGACGAGAAACGATGTCTGCGGCGAAGCACCGGTCCACTCGCTGAACATCGTCGTAAACCTTCCCTGCTCTGCCCCAGCTCCGATGATCACTCCGGCAAGCAGGAACGCATCGATGGAAATGAATCGCACGAGCCGGCGCGTCTTCGACCGGCCCGCGGTGGGTGGCGCCGAGCGAATGGAATCGACCCACGTCCCGTACAACGCCATGGATGTCTGAATCGGCCGAGGAAGCTTGCGATCGACCCACATTGCAACTGGCTCGGACGCGCGAATGAGCCATGGCGTCGTGAGAACCGTCAACGCAGATACGGTCACCGCGACCGGATAAAGAAATCCGCGTGTCACTCCCGACGTGAGTCCGAGAGCAGCGATGATGAACGAGAACTCGCCGATCTGAGCCAGGCTCATTCCCGCCTGTATGGACAGTCGAAGCCCATTGCCGGTAATGAATGATCCCGCCGAGACCGCGATGATCTTTCCCGTTATCACCAGGGCGCTGAGCGCGAGCACCGCCTGCCAATGGGACATCACGATCCTCGGATCGATCAGCGATCCGACCGACACGAAGAAGATCGCGACGAACATGTCGCGAACCGGATGCACCAGCATCTCGATGCGCAGCGACTCGCCCGACTCTGCTACTAGCGACCCGCCGATGAAGGCGCCGAGCGCGACCGAGTAACCGAACTTGTATGCGACGAATGCGCAGGCGAAGCAGAGTCCGATCGTTCCGACGAGAGTGGTCTCGTCCCGCTCGAGCTTGAAAATACCGCGCACGAATCGCGGAATGATCAGGATTCCGAATCCAACCAGCCCCACCAGGAACGTGGACAGCCGGACGATCGTTATCGTCAGGTTCCAGGGCGAAAGACCGACTCCGGTTGCCGTCGCCGTGAGCAGAGCGATGAGGATTATCGCGATAAGGTCTTCTACGATCAAAATCCCGAAGACCACTTCGCGCAGCCTGCCGACGACATTTTTTTCGTTGAACGCCTTGGCGATGATCGTCGTGCTGGAGATGGCTACGATCCCGCCGGTGAAGACGCTTTCTATAGTAGTCCAGCCAAGCAGGCGGCCGACGACGTATCCGAGCCCGACCATCGTTGTCGTCTCGAGGAGAGCGGCCAGCCCCGATGTTGCGGCAATGGTGGCGACCTGCTTGAGACGGAATTCGAGGCCGAGCGTGAACATCAGAAGGATCACGCCGAGGTCCGAGAGGGTCCGAAGAACCTTCTCGTCGGCAGCGAGGGGAATCGGCAGATAGGGACCCACGATCATCCCCGCCAGCAGATATCCGAACACAACCGGCTGCTTCAAACGCTGGAACAGAAACGACGTCAGCGCGGCAGTGCAAAGGACTAGCGCAAGGTTCTCGAGGAAGGTGTGCGCGTTGTCCATGCGGGATAGTACCAGTCCCGGCATCGCCTGACCAGCACCCTGTATTCTTTCGGCTACATGACCGTCACTGACGACGGCGCCGGAATTCCTCCGCTACGTCGACCAGGGTTTCACAGACTCGGCGATCGTTCCGGATCCAATCAACTCTCGCAGCTCTTCCCCGAGTTGCCGGCTGGCGTCGAGCGATGCCTGCCACCTGCGAATCCTTTCGGGATGATCGAACGCGTAGAAATCCTTCCGGTCAGGAATCCTTCCGCCCGGCAGCGACGCGACGAACTCCGAAGACGGCGCAATTAGAAGCACCCGGTCGAAGTTCGCCCCGCTTGCCCGCCGCCACGACAACCCCTTGTCGAACCATCCGGGAACGATGTGATCGTAGTAATGCGGATAGAGGATCAAACCCTCGCCTGGTCCGAAATCGAGGTCGGGATGATAGTCGACCACTCCTCCATCCCAGTGCACTTCCCCGCGACGACCGGGAATTTCCACCCCTTCGACAACCATCGGAATCGCACCTGACGCGAAAAGAACGTCGCGAAGATTCTCACGCGTCAGCGCCGCATGCACGGTCGGAAGATCGGCGAGATGCGCAAACGGTGTCCCCTCGCCAGCGGAGTGAAATACAAAGCGTGTGATCTGAAGCCCAAGAGCTTTTCTCGTGATCAGATTGCCGAAAGCAAGAGCGCCAAGCGCAGTCCCTAGCGCGAATCGGCTTCCTTTTGCCGAGAGCCTTCTGGTCATCGCCGTGATCACGTGAAGCTTCGCCCACGGATGCGAGAGAATCTCATCAACACCGTGCTCGCCGAGGATGTCGTCGAGCAGGCGGCCAAGAACTTCAGTCACTTCTCGTGGCCGCGGATTGGGGGTGTACATCTGGTCGTAGATGTAGCCATGATGACCACGCTCCAGCGCGGCGATGGGATCGCGCTGCGCGAAACACGCCAGCCGCCACGCGCCAATTGACGAGCCGATCAAATGCATCGGACGGTCCCGTGGCGCCTGAAGGAATTCGCCGAACAGAAATCGGTCGAGCCCACCGATCGACAACCACTTTGCTCCGCCTGCCCCACCGGCCACGATGTCCACGTCCTGAGCGCGCAAACCTCTCTCTCGAATCAATGCCAGCGCGGCTGGACCGGCGCGAAGAGTCAGACTCGAGGACATGCATCAAAATAGATGGGCACAGGCGAAAGCTCAGTAGATACCCAATATTTGAATGCGTGAGCGCGACCTACTCCTGCGCCGGCGGTCGCCAAATGATAAGAGGCGTGGTCGGACCGTTTCGTGCGTAGAATCGTGGAAACGAACAAACCCTTTCCCGTAGACAACGTTGATTAACACCAATCTCTTTCGGCGCCTGCTACTCGGCATTTCCGCCGCCTGCGTGCTGAGCGCCGGCCAGCTCGAGGCACAGGTTACATCCAACCCTGATAGCGTCAAGAAAGCCGGCAAACCCCTTTTCACGTTCGACGATGCATTGCTCGGACTGGGCTTTGCCGGCTTGACTATCGCGATGTTTCCCGTCGACAAGTCAGTTGCGCGCCACCTGAGAAGCCCTTCGTCAAACGAAAATCAATTCATCGGCCGCGTGACGACCGGTTCCGAGTATCTCGCAGATCCCGGATCAATTGTAATCGGATCGGGGATGTATCTGGTTGGACGCGCCACCCACCACCGTACGCTCGCGGACATCGGTCTGCATACGACCGAAGCCATCGTCCTCGGCTCCGGCGTAACGATGGTGTTCAAGGATCTGCTCGGCAGATCACGTCCTTTCGTAACGAATGCGACCGACCCGAGAGATTTCAAATTTGGGGCGGGCTTTGGAAACGGTGATCGTCAGTCGTTCCCTTCCGGACATGCGACCGCCGCCTATGCGGCCGCCGCAGCACTGACCAGCGAGATCCATCGAGTGTATCCGCACTATACCTGGGTTGCGGGACCCGTCTTTTACGGAGGGGCGACGCTCGTGGGCCTCGCCCGCATGTACCACAACAAGCACTGGGCAAGCGACGTAGTGCTCGGCGCCGGCGTTGGGACGTTCAGCGGCCTCAAGGTCGTCCGCTATTCGCACAATCACCCGGACAACCGCGTCGACAAGTTGCTGCTCGAGGCGATGATCGAGCCAAATGGCAATGGTGGCCATCTCGTCGGATTGTCCATCCCGTGGTCGCCGGGAGCCGGGTCGCATTGAAACGAAAAACGGCGCCCTGAGGCGCCGTTTTTCTTTAACTCCAGTTGCCCCTCCTAGGCTCGAACTAGGACTCTCCTGATCCAGAGTCAGGCGTGTTGCCAGTTACACCAAGGGGCAGAACGAACCGCCCCGACATAAGCCGAGGCAGATAATCCCAAGCTAGTCACTGCCGGGCTTCAGTTCAATTGCCGACCACCTGAGGGGCAGCGTTCATTTGGAGAACCCAATCGAGCGCCCTCTCGACAACGTACCTGGCAAGAAGGATTCTCTTGAGCGAGTGACCAGCAAAAGGGATGGAAAATTTCTGCACGTGGCCCGGCCCTGCGGCAACAATTTGCGGATCCGCGCCGCCGTAACCATCGCTGGCACCGCGGACGATGGCGATTCTAATCTGTGGCGACGTGGACTTCACGAGATCAGCCATGCTGAAGCTGTCAGGCCCCTTCGGCAGAGCCGAGCTGAGGAAATCGAGGGGAGTTATCGCGAGGTGGCCACGACCTCCCGGCGCCATCGCGACGATTCCCGTTATCTGCGGCTGCGCGATATGGGCGCCCGCCCAGATGGCTACTTCGGCGCCGAGGGAGTGTCCCATCAGAACAAGCGGAAGTTTCTCGCCGTGAAATTCAGCCAGCGACGCCGACATCAGCCGCGCTATTGAATCGCCAATGATTGCGTTTCGCTCAACCAAAGGATGATCGACGTTCGACTTGAGCAGATTTCTGAGGTCGTATCCGATTACCGCGTAACCTTGTCGAGACAGAAAATCGGCGAGTTCCTGATGAGGCTGCCAGAAACCAACGTCATTCCCGAAGAATACGATGGTTCCTCGAAGCGGCGGCGTTGGCGGATAGACAGACACCTCTGGCGCGCGTAACATCGCACTTCCTGGCGTGTAATCCGGGCGAGCGATCGGACGGGGCCAGAACATCCACCAGGCAATCGCACCTGAAAGAAGCAAGATTATCCCCGACAGAATTTTTCTGGAAATACGCGTTCGTCCTTCTTGTCCTGAATCTTCCATGAACCGCTTCCACCACACGCCTTTGGGGTAGAACTTTGATTGCCTTCCAGTCACAGCTCACTCACGGCCATGCCGCCTGATCTTACATATAGTAGTAATGCGGTCTCGAAGGTCCAGTCGCGTTCTCGATTCCACGTCATCTCTGCATTCATCGCCCTGCTCTCCCTGGGCACGGCATGCCGCGACGTGGGTCCGGCGTTCGGCCCGACGATTCCTGCAGCCCGCGAAAATGCTGAAGGACTTTTCGGCGGAATTGCTCAGCGATTCACCAACGTCCAGCGAAATCCGAAATTCACCGTCGCCCGCGGGAAACTGGGGAAGAATGCTCTGACGCCCTCGTTGATCTTCAATGACACCTCGGTGTGGACGGCGATGGGAAACGACAACACACGCACGGTGACGGTCGAAGGCGGTTTTCTCAACAACCGGTACCTGTTCGCCGCAAAGCCAATAACGAGCGCTCCGGATGTAGCGGGAGACTCCCGCCACCTGATGGTTCTTCATCGCGTGAGCGACGACGAGTTCGAGTGGCTGACGAACGTGGACGTCGCCGCTGGTCCAATCACAGCAAACGATCTGCACAACGTCGTATCGGCATTGATGAAGTCAGCGGAACACCGTAATCCTGCCGCAGTGCGCGCGGATTATCGCGAAACCTTTCCGCGAACCACCACCGCACTCGGCCGACTTCTCTCGCTCGACACGCTTCGCCTTACGACCGACGCCGACTCGGGCACGACGATCACACTCGGGGTGCGGCTGACGCCGGACAAGATTCGGACGATCATGCCGGAGTTCGCCGACTATCTCGACAAGTACGCGACAGAATCGCGTTATCGCTCAGTCGTTACGGACAAGCGTGGTGATCGCTGGATCGAGCTTTGGGGGGCAGACAATTTTCTAAACCTTCGGCTGCGCACTCTTGACGGACATTTCGTCCCGCTCAACGGTCCGGCACGTCCGATTCCCAGAGATCTTCAGATGGAGTCCGACTTCACGACGAAGATTCTCATCTTCCACGTCGGGTTCACGAAGATGGTGAGCGACGTGACGCTGATCGAAAGCGAGCACGAGCGAGGCTGGTTCCTCAGGTTCACCAGGGAGCCCAACTGGCAGCTTCCGCCCACGATTGGATTCTTCATCAGGACGCCGCTGCGGCGGCCGTTTCAGGGACAGGGATCGATCTTCCGGCTGGCACTTCTCGATTCGCCCGGAAAGCAGAGCATCATCGGACGCCGGACATCGGCGACGGTTCAGGAAAGCGCGATCCTTCGATTCCTGAATCGGCTTAGCGGAACTGCAATGGGAGACTTTGTCGGGAAGGCCGAACAGCAGGAGAACCGCTTCAGCGCCGAGGCATTCAACGCGATGCGGCTCGACGCGAGAAGCCTGCTCCAGTAGCGCGCAGCCTGGCCATCGTGCCCCAGGCTGGTCACTGAAAACAGAAAGGCCGCGGGAATCCGTCAGGATTTCGCGGCCGCTGCCTTGGACCCCGGGGGTCCCGATCGTGCCACGCGCGCCGTCATTGGAACTCTACGTCCTACCGAACGGCGGCGGGCAGCTAATCCAGGAACCTTCTACACCTGCACTCGCTAATAGATGCGAGTTGAAATCAGTGGAGCTGAGGGGAATCGAACCCCTGACCTCTGCAGTGCGATTGCAGCGCTCTCCCAACTGAGCTACAGCCCCGCGCATTATTCGCGACAAGCTGTAATCTCGCCTCATGGAAGAGGCATCAACCCGTCGCACCGGGCCCAAACATCGAAGCCCCGCGAAGTTCTGGCGGGGCTCAGACTTCAATCAAGATAGTCGATTACTGCGTTTTGTCAAGGAAAAACCCGGCGAAAGAGACCGGCTTAGGACCCGTAAGCTCTTGCCTGCAAACACGATATGACGAACCATGCCGCCCCGCCGCCCGGTCGTGCTTCCGCAGTTTTCTTCAGTCTCTTCGGTCTCTCTAGTCCGATATATTCAGCCCATGTCGCTCACCGTGCGCTTTCTCGGCACTTCTGCATCGCGCCCGACGGTCGAGCGCAACGTCTCGTCGATCGCTGTCGTTCGTGAGGGCGAGACTCTTCTGTTCGACTGCGGCGAAGGCACACAGCGGCAGATGATGCGCTATGGAACGAGCTTCTCCCTCGCCGACATCTTCTTCACTCACATGCACGCCGACCACATGCTCGGCTTGATCGGTCTGTTCCGGACTCTTGCGCTTCAGGGAAGAACCGAAGTGATGAGACTGTGGGCGCCTCGCGGATCGGAAGAGTTACTCAGACAAGCGATCGCGCTTGGAAGCGAGAAGGAAAAATTTCCGTTCGAGATCAAGGAAGTTCTTCCTGACACGCCGGTTCAGCGAAAGGGATACTCGATTCTTCCCTTTGCGGTCGATCACAACGACCGATCTGCAGTGGGTTACGCGCTCGTCGAAGACATTCGACTCGGGCGCTTCAATCCCGATCATGCGCGAGAGCTTGGAATTCCCGAAGGACCCGCGTGGGGCAAGCTGCACAAAGGCCAATCGGTGACTCTCGATAGCGGACGCGTGGTCGAAGCCTCCGAGCTCGTCGGACCATCACGTCCAGGAAGAAAGATCGTGTTGACGGGAGACACGCGTCCGGCGTCTGGCACGATCAGGGCTGCTGAAGGTGCCGATCTGCTCGTGCACGAAGCGACATTCGGCGATGAAGAGCAGCCGCGCGCGGTCGAAACGGGTCATTCGACAGCGCGCGAAGCGGCTGAGGTCGCGGCGAAAGCAGGAGTGAAGCAGCTGATCATGACTCACTTGTCGGCGCGGTACTCCGTCAACGCTGCTGAGCTGCTTCAGCAGGCGAAAGAAGTTTTTCCCGACTGCCTTGTCGCGCGCGACGGACTCGAGATCGACGTGCGCTTCGCGTCGGAGGAATAGCTCCACGGACGAGGCGTACCAGCATCATCTCCTCGCTTCGTCCGATTCCACAGCAGCGTCTCCCTTGTACCAGCCAAGCTCTTTCGACGAAACCGGCCGAAAGATGAGGTCGATCGCGAGCCAGAGGGTCTTGGAAAACGGATAGGCCAGCAACACCCCCAGAAGCAGGAGGACCGCGCCTCCCCACTGGATCAGATCCCACGGCGGATTTGGCCACGTGACGATGAGCACGACAAGAAAGCCGAGCGCGAAAAATCCTTCCATGATGAAGAGCGCGACCATATATGCGCCGAGGTAATAATCGTCCTCCTCGCGCTCGAAGTTGAGTCCACAGCGCGGACATCTCTCCTTCATATGAAACCAGTCGGCGAGGATGCGCCGGCTTCCGCAGTGAGGACAGCGGAGGGTCATCGCTCGCCAAAGCATCGCCGAGATAATTCTCGACGTCATTCCCGGCGGCTTTGTGCGTTTGTTGGATTCCACGATTTAGGAATCAATCACAGGGAGTGCCACCAGAGAAACCCAGCGGTCCGATTTTCCGTTAAACGAAAAGGAGAATGGCGTTGTCTATCACTCTCGGGTCTGCGTTTTCGCCGGCTGAAGACCTGACCATTTCCTTACATGCCAAATCCATTGACAGGATGGGGCGTGTGGTGAAATTGCAGCACTGTTGAAATATCAACATAGCGTCCCTTCCCTTCGTTTGGAGTACATGATGCGCCTTTCCCGTCTGAGCGTTCTGGTTGCCGGAGCATCTTTCACTACCGGTCTCGCCGCCCAGCAGCCGCCCGCCAATCCCCCGAAGGCTACAGCCGTACGAGCGAACGTCGCGCCTGTCATCGACGGAAAGGATGACGACGCCGTCTGGAAAGCCGCGCCGGCCTACAGCGATTTCCTCGAATTCCAGCCAACGGAAGGAAAGACTCCGCGGTACAAGACCGAGTTCAGAGTCGCGTATGACGACCGGAATCTCTACGTCTTCATCCGCGCGTACGACCCGCACCCCGACAGCATCATGGATGCGCTGACACGTCGCGACGTTCGCGGTTCTGCTGATCAACTCAAGATCATGGTCGACTCCTACCACGACCGGCGCTCCGGATTCGAGTTCGCGGTGAGCCCCTCTGGAGTGAAGCGCGACTACGCGATGTACAACGATTCCGAGGAAGACCAGACGTGGGACGGAATCTGGGATGTGGGAACTCGCGTCGATTCACTCGGATGGACCGCTGAGTTCAGCGTGCCGTTTTCGCAGCTTCGCTACAACAACATGAAGGACCACGTGTTTGGACTCGGTGTGTGGCGCGACATCGAACGCTACAAGGAACGTACAAGCTGGCCGCTCTATCACACCAACACGGGCGGAATCTCGTCGCAATTCGGATTGCTCGATGGAATCAACGACATCACGCCGTTCCGCCGTCTCGAGGTCGTGCCATTCGTCGTTGCGAAAAGCAGCTCCATCGAGCACGGCGGATCACTTCCCGGAACCAGTGACTGGGGCCACGACCAGAAGGGCTCTGCCGGCGCCGACATCAAGTACGGTATCACGCCGAACATCACGCTCGACGCGACGGTCAATCCCGATTTCGGTCAGGTCGAAGCCGACCCGTCTGTACTCAATCTTTCGGCGTTCGAGACTTTCTTTCAGGAACGCAGGCCTTTCTTCATCGAAGGCGCGGGGTTCTACAGCTTCGGCATCAACTGCACCATCGTGAACTGCAGCGGCGAGAATCTGTTTTACTCGCGTCGAATTGGGCGTTCGCCTCAACTGTCCGGCTTGTACGCCAACGAAGGGTCGGGCAACACCACCCGCATACTCGGCGCAGGAAAACTGACAGGACGTCTTGGGAACGGTCTCAACGTCGGGGCACTTGAGGCGCTCACCGGGCGAGTGAGCGGGACTGGCGACAGAACGACCGAGCCGCAGACAGGCTACTCCCTCCTGAGAGCACAACAGGATTTCCGAAACGGTGAGACAAGCATTGGCTTCATCGGAACCGGCGTGACGCGATCGCTCGATTCGTGGACCGATCAGTACCTGCGGCGGGACGCATTCGCCGGAGGCATGAACTTTCACAGCCGGTGGGGGGCGAGCAGGTATGAGGTGACGGCGAGCGTCACGGGGAGCGATGTGACAGGAACGAAAGCAGCGATACTCCAAACGCAGAAAAGCTCCGTTCATCTCTACCAGCGCCCGGATGGAGAGCTCGACCTCGACTCGACAAGGACCTCGCTCGCAGGCAATGCCGAAGAGTTCACCTTCGCAAAAGGCGGCGGCAACATAGTTCATTATCAGACGAGTTACACGCGCCAGTCTTCAGGTTATGAGCTGAACGATCTCGGATTTCTGCGGCGCGCGAACCAGCAAACGTTCAATAACTGGCTGGGAATGAACTGGATCAAGCCAACCAGTCTTTATCGTCGGCTGTCCGGAAATTTCAACGCGTGGTCGTACTGGACTGCCAACGGTCTCCAGATCGAGCGGGCAGTGAACACCAACTGGCACCTGAACAGCCCCAACAACATGTTCTTCAACGCCGGCACGACCGTGTATCAGCTCGGAACGACGTACTGCGACAACTGCGCGCGAGGCGGTCCGGCGATTCGCGTATCGCCTGGCGCGAACGTGAACGTGAGTGTCAGCGGCGATGACAGACGAACGATCATCCCCTCGATGTTCGTGAGCTACAACCACAACGACGGCGGGCGCTCACATTCGTACGACCTGAATCCCGACGTCGTGGTCAAGGCCATGTCTCAACTGCAGCTCGAGGTGTTCGGCGAGGTGTTCAGCAACCACGACAACACGCAGTGGCTTGGAAACTTCAAGGACGCCGCAGGCAATACACACTACGCTTTCGCCCATCTCGATCAGGTAACCACGTCGCTCGGCGTTCGCGCTGATTTCACCGCGACGCCCACTCTCTCGTTCCAGCTTTACGCTGCGCCGTTCGTCAGCCGGGGCGAGTATTCGAACACGCGTGAGCTGAGCAGCACACCGCGGGCGTCGAACTACGCGGACCGCTTCCTGTCCTACACATCGCCCGGGGGCGCTTCATCGTTCGACGTGAAGCAGCTGCGATCGAACAGCGTGATGCGCTGGGAGTTCCGTTCAGGGTCCACACTCTTCGCTGTGTGGACGCACGGACGCGATGGATTCGACACCAACGTGAACCGATCGTGGCCGACGGAATACAAGGACCTTTTCGAGCTGCACCCGGCGAACACTTTCCTGCTCAAGCTGGCTTACTGGTTCGGCGGCTGAGTCCGGGTACGAATCAGCCTCCGTTCAGCGGATTCGTTCCGGCTGAAATCGGCATCGATCGCCGAAAGAGGAGGCTCAGGGCATCTTCAGTCAAAGAGCTCATGACCGTTCCCTGCGCGACGCGAGACGTGACGCTGCGGGCTTCAGGTCCATGCCACTGATACCACGAGTATCTGTCCATGCCCGACGTCCTTCCGCCGGGATGATGGAACACCACCATCGCATTGCTTGCCGTCGGCATCTTCACTTCAACGCCCCAGTGCGTTCCTTCGGGGCCTTTGAACAACCTCATCTCTTTCGCCATTCACGATTCCTGGTATGAGGGCAGCGGACGCCGCCCGGCAAATCCTGATTCCTCGTCGTGCCAGTACCGCACGCTTTCTTCACCGAGCTGCCAGCAAAGAAGCACTGGACGCCCGTCGATTTCACCGGGAAAATCAACGAGCCCGGTGTCGAGCCCTTTCATTTGCACGCCGAGCTGTCTGATCTCTTCGACGTAGCCTTGAATGTCACGTGCCAGGTCCTGCGCTTCGCGCTCCAGCCTGTCTGCTTCTTCATTAGGGATGTCGAGCGTGCGGTTCAGCGCCGCCGCTTCGAAGTCCCGAACCTTTTCCTGCCAGCGCCAGTAATCCCGCACCACGTCACCAACGATCCGGCGAACGAGCGGCAGCGTTTTGTTAGCGTCTTCTACTGTAAAACTGGTGCGCATGCGCGAACTCTGCGCAGGCGCTGTGCCGTGGTCAAGCCCGCGTCAGCGCTGCTGTTCCGCGGTTCTCTCCTCGAGGCGCCTCCGCCGACGCTCCTTTGCCGCCTCGTAACGACGAATTTCGTCGTCGCTTTCGGGGATCAGTCGCGGCACTTCGACAGGTTTCCCATTTCGGTCGATCGCCACGAAAGTCAGGTAGCATGAGTTGGTGTGGCGGCGAGTCCCCGCCTGAAGATCTTCCGACTCCACGCGCACGCCGACTTCCATCGATGTGCGACCGACGTAATTGACACTGCACTTCATGATGACGAGGTCGCCGAGGTGCACCGGCTCGCGGAAATCGACTCGGTCGACTGATGCGGTCACACAGATGGACCGCGCGTGCCGGATCGCGCACACCGCAGAAGCCGCATCCATCATCGCGAGGATTACTCCGCCAAAAACCAGTCCGAGATTGTTCGAGTGCTGCGGAAGCATCATCTGCGAGGTCTCGTGCTGAGTCTCGCGCACCGTGCGGGCTTCGGTCATTGAAGACGGGTAGATCGATTCGTGTGAGACGAGGAGTGGTTCGCGGCGAGGCGCACGTGGTCTCTGGCCGGTTTTGTTTTCCTGAACACGAACTGCTCATCCTCGTCGTGCGCGCGCGCGTCTTCGAATGCGCTGTTCAAGGCGGTTCTCAACCTTGCGTCGGCACGAGGCTGGTCGAGCCAGAAGATTCTCGGCAGCCGCGAGTCCACGTAGCCAAGTGGCCATTCGTGTCCTCGAAGATCGCGCAGCGCGACCATCGTCTCGGCCTGTGCGGTATCGTATCTCGCGATCACGTCGTAGCCCGCGTGTCTCCAGTGGACACCGTTCCCTTCTCTCACCCCACCGGCACCGAGAAAGGCCGAGTCGCGCACGAGCGAAGTGATGGGAACGACCGCGCCGGACCGGATGTCTATCGCTCCGCGGGAAGAATCGGACTGCTCGAAATTCGTCTTTTCGAGCGTTATATGGCGGTCGTAAAGGACATACGGTCCGGCGACGCCGAGGATGTCGGATTCACCCGTTGCCGAGACAGTGACATCATCGCTTGCGTCTTCATCGGGATCGAGCAGACGCGCCTGCGGGTTTCCGCTGAGGTACATCTTTTCCCATGCAGTGACCTTGTTGTCCTCGAACAGGACTTTCTTTCGGCCAGTCAGAAGATCGCGGCTGTAGATCGGCTCTCGGGTGAAGACCGCATCTTCGTAAGAACGGGTTACCTCTTCGACATACACTTCATAGAAGCGGCTGTCGGCGGATGTAAGGATGAGCGGGGACATACGGGAGTTGATTCCGCCCGGTCCACTGCGCACCCAATAAGTCGAGCTGCCGTCCGCCACCAGAAATTCAGCGACAGGCGGTTTCGGGCTCGGCAAAGAACAGCCGGCAAGTGGTATCGACAGCAGCAGAAGAGGGTATCGCATTGATGGCAAATATAGTGCATCATGCGCTGCCAAACCCTTCCCAAATCCCCCACGCACCAATGCGCGCATCATCAGCTCTGTTGTTCCTGCTTGCGGCCTGCTCCGCCACTCACGACGCGGCGGCCAAGAAAAGTTCTGTAACATCGGATTCAGTCTCCCGGTCGGTGATGGGGGTCAGCCAGCCCCGTGCTGCGCCGGCCGATTCGCTGAACGTGGGCTCGACAGCTTCCGTTTCGCCGTCGGCCTCCGGCTCTGTAACGCCGGTCGCTGCCGGATCGATTCCGCCTTCAGTAGAGAAGCTGCGGACCGATCCAGCGCTGCCGATCCGTGGACTTTATGTCAACCGGTTTGCGGCCCAGAGCGCAAAGAAGATGCACCACTTGCTCGGGATCGCCGATTCGACCGAGATCAACGCTCTGGTTGTCGACGTAAAGGATGAATTCGGACTGAATTTCGTGTCGAGCGATCCTATGCTTCAGAAGAACGCCGGCACTCAGACGAAGGTTCGCAACCTGAAGGCGTTGGCCGACTCGATCAACGCGCACGGTGTTCTGCCCATTGCGCGCATCGTGGTATTCAAGGATTCAGTGACCGCGCGAATGAATCCCGAGCACACGATCCGAAAGGCCGATGGATCTCCCTGGCGGGACAAGAAGGGTCTGACCTGGGTGAACCCATACGCCAATGCGATCTGGGAATACAATTTCAGAGTTGCCGAAGAGGCGATCAAGGCGGGCTTCGGAGAAGTTCAATTCGACTACATCCGCTTCCCCGAGCCGTACAAGAGTCTTCCGCCTCAGGTCTTCCCCGAGTCGAACAACCGCGGGAAGACGGAAGCGCTCGCAGAATTCCTCAAGGCCGCAAAGACGCGAATGGACAAGCTCGGCGTACGCACAACGGCTGACATCTTTGGTCTTGTGACGACCGTCGGCGGAGCGCTCGAGGTAGGTCAGAAGTGGGAGCCGATTGTACAATCTGTGGACGTCGTGCTGCCGATGGTTTATCCGTCGCACTATCCGCACGGCTCGTTTGGAATTCCGTCGCCGAATGCCGAGCCGTACGAGGTGATTCACACTGCGATATCGCGTGGTCGTGTGAGGAATGAAGCGATCGGCCTCAAGGGGCAGCGCGTGCGTCCGTGGCTTCAGGCATTCACTCTCGGCGCTCCGCACTACGGGCCGGGTGAGCTCGAAGCTGAAAAGAAAGCCGTGTACGACTCTGGTTACGACAGCTGGGTGATGTGGAACCCGGGCACGAAATACGATGAGTTCCTCCCGGCGCTCGAAAAGACTCTCGAGTCGCGTGCCAAGAATCCGCCGGTACCGCCGAAGATCACGAAGTTCGAGTAGCTGTAAGGGTCGCTATTTCTTCGCCGGTGTTTTCTTCGCCGGCGTTTGAGTCGGGGCGGGTTTGTCGATTGTCCTCACGATGACCGGCCCCTCTGTGGCCGACGGTGCCGCCTGACCAGATGGTAATTCGGGAACCACGGGCACTACCGGAACGGGGGGAACGGGAGGCACGGGCGGGACCGCCGGTAGCGCGGGAGCGTCTGTAATTCCGACTGACGTTTTTACGCTGGTGATCACCGTCTGCTTCACTGTTTCGAGGATGACGGGAAGGACCATCCGAATGAAAAACACGACGATGAGGGTCGCAATCGACCAGCCGAGGAGAACTTTTCGAGAGAAGAGTCGCTCGCGAGGGACGACTGGCTCTACAGGCTGAGCAGAGAGGTATGCATCCTCCCCGTATTCCGGGGACCAGACCGGGTCGAGGCGATTGACCGCGTCTGCCTGAGCGTGGAGCGCTGCTCTGGCTCTTTCGTCTTCTGACATTCTGCCGGGGTCTGTCATATCGATGTCCTCGAGGTCCCATTGAACTTACGACAGAGAACGCTGAAAAGTGCCAGAGCATTGCGGTGGGCAAATCACGTCAGCCCTACTATAATTGCCGAATGGTGACGACAGCGAAGATTGACGGCATGTCCTGCTCTCACTGCGTACGAGCGGTTTTCACGTCGCTTGCCGGAGTAAAGGGCGTCTCGCGCGCAGACGTTTCGATCGGCCAGGCCGTGATCGAGCACGATGGAACCGTCACCAACGAAGCGATTCGCGAGGCCATCTCCATCGCTGGCTACGAGGTCGCTGACTTCCGCGACGATCGCCGCACTCTTCCGGTGGTGTGATGAAAGAGCAGCGGCACACTCCTCTGCATACGCCAGCAGGCGATGAAGAAATGAGAGGAGTAGCCGCGCTGCTTGCCCCGGACATTCTCGATCTGCTCGACGAGGATCCCGGAAGTGTAGCTGCCGAAACCGAAGAGATTCACCCGGCCGACCTCGCAGATATCGCGGAGGCCATTCCGCGGGATCGCGTTGCCGATCTCCTGAGCGCGCTCAGCCCGGATCGAGCGGCAGACATTCTCGAGTACCTGAACGAGGATCTCCGCAGCGAGGTTCTCGAGGCGATGAGCACGCGCCAGGCCGCGGAGCTCGTCTCGCAGATGACGCCGGACGATCGCGCCGACGTCCTCGAGGATCTGGAAGAAGAAACCGCGGACGAGATTCTCTCGGAGATTCCCGAGCATGCGCGCAAAGAGACGGAGCGTCTCCTCGCGTACGAGCCTGATACCGCCGGTGGTCTGATGACGACGGAGTTTGTCTCCGTTCCTGAAGACACGCTCGTCGAAGAGGCACTCGCAGGAGTTCGCAGGATCGCGCGGGGCGGAAGGCGCGAAGCGATGCACGCGATTTACGCAACAGATCGCAACGGAGTGGTGAAAGGCGTGATGTCTCTGCACGAGCTTCTTGCTGCGCCTGAGGGTGCGATGGTTCGCGACGTCGCGTGGGAAGAGGTCGTGACCGTTCCGCCGACGATGGATCGCGAAGAAGTCGCGCGGCTGACGTCGAATTACGATCTCGTTGTGCTGCCTGTTGTCGATGACCAGCATCGAATACTTGGCGTGGTCACGGTCGATGACGTGATCGACGCTCTCGTCGAAGAGCACACGGAGGACGTGCAGCGCTTCGGTGGAATGGAAGCGCTCGATGAGCCGTACACGCAGATCAGTTTCTGGCGAATGATCAAGAAGCGGGGTGGCTGGCTTTCCGCGCTGTTTCTTGGCGAGATGCTTACCGCGACAGCGATGCAGCATTTCGACATCGAGCTTCAGAAGGCGATCGTGCTGACTCTGTTCATTCCGCTGATCATGAGCTCCGGTGGAAACTCGGGATCGCAGGCGACGTCACTCATCATCAGAGCACTGGCACTTGGTGAAGTGAGACTGCGCGACTGGTGGCGCATCGCCGCTCGTGAGATTCCCGCAGGGCTGGTGCTCGGCGCCATGCTCGGCCTGATCGCGTTCGTACGGATTGTACTGTGGCAGCAGATGGGTATCTACGATTACGGGTCGCACTTCCTGATTCTTGCAGTGACCGTGGGGTCGGCGCTGATAGGCATCGTCACGTTTGGGACTCTCGCGGGATCGATGCTGCCGTTCCTGTTGCGCCGACTGGGTTTCGATCCGGCGAGCGCGTCGGCGCCGTTCGTCGCGACGCTCGTCGATGTCACAGGGCTGACAATCTACTTCTACGTCGCGCTCTTTTGGCTCAAGGGAACGCTGCTCTAGCAGCCCCGGCCATCAGCCCGCTTTTCTAGGTCTGGCGATTATTGAAGGGGTCTCTTCGCCGGTAGCGGGCTCGCCTCAGCCACAGGATCAAAACCGAAGGCCGGCATCTCGGCCGACTCGCTCCCGCGCGGATCATCCGTGACGCTCGGCGGATGGTACCTCTTCAGCTGGAGAGTGAGTGAGCCGATTCTCGCGACTTTGCTCTTGAGCTGAACGAGCGAATGAAACCTGTCGTCCGTGAGGTACACCTCCGCTTCGCCGCCATCACCGAAGAGGCCCGACGTCTTGATGATCGGTTGAACGACAACGGTCTGAAACGTACCCGCAGGAACTGTCACAGTCTCGCGCCGCAGAACGCGGAGCACGACGGGATTTCCGTCTGCCTTGAAGTATCGCGGAATTGTGTACGTGTCGCCGACTCTCAGCGGAAGACTGCGAATGAACACGAGCATGGTGAGCTCGTCGAGTGGCTTCTCAGCGGGAATGCGTTGCGTCAACCCGTCGTTCCGAGTCCATTCGCCGCGCTCCGGCGAAATCTCGAACCGAACATTCTTCTGGTATCGTAATTCGTGGTGGTTCTCCACGAAGCGCCGCGAGAATACGTCTCGAGACACGCGCCACGATGTCGCGTCACCCCACGACTCGAAATGGTCGTCGACCTTCGCCGGACCGAACCCACCGTTGATGGTCAGCATGGCGTGGAAGGTCTGGTGATTATCGACGGTATCGTAGGCGAGGACGGTCCACTGACCGCTGCCGACGTGGATGAACCCGAGCTTCACGTCGAAATCCGACTGCTCGACAATGCGCTTGCCGCTCTGCGCATTGGCAGATGCCGCTGCGAAGAGAGCCAGCACGGTCAGGAGTGATCGGAGCTTCGTGGAAATCATCGGATGTTGGTCATATCGGTGCATACGTTTGATATGACAACACTTGATTTCGTTAATACCCTGCCAAAAAAAGAAAACCCGGAAGGTGAGCCCGAGGCCGATGGCCTACCAAGCTCGGGCCATCAGCACTCGTTTGTGGGTCTCACTACACAGCGCCGGCGAGAACCTCTTTCTCCACTGCTGCAGCCCTTGGTTTCGAACTACCAGATGGAGTGTCGATTCCCATCTCGCAATTCTCGGCGACGATGCCCTGCTCCAGCCAGGCGTGCTCTCCCTTGAGGACCGACATCGCGAGCTTGTAGAGATTGTCGTCGTTCGGACCGTAGAGATCGCGGAAAAGATTTTCGACGCGGAGACGAGCCTCGCGGCAGAAAGTGTCGGCGAGAGCGATTGCTTCCTTTTGTCCTTTCTCAGCGAGCATCATCGCACGCACGCACGCAGCCGACATCGCGAACAGCTCGGCACCGAT
>JADGQR010000077.1 GCA_017881685.1 Gemmatimonadaceae bacterium | reverse complement strand
GTCTCCTCTGACCTGTCTCGCCGGTTGTTCATGACGATCAGGCCGATGCCGTACGCAATGAGGAGAAGGAACAGGATGCTGGTGATCCAGAGTCCGGTGAACAGCGCGTCGGGATCGAACTCGAACCGGACGTCATGCTCTCCCTCGGGAACCACAACTCCACGGAACGCGACATTCGCAATGACGATCGGCGCGGGCTTGTTGTCGACCCAGGCTTTCCATCCATGAGCATAAACGTCAGCGAGAACGAGAAGAGCCGGCCGATTCGCGGACGTGTGAATCACTACGCGATCAGGCTCCTTCTCCTTGATCGTCGTCGAGTGCACAAGCACCGACGACGGGAACGTAGTTCCGATCGGACGATCGACGACTGCAACTGTGCGCGGATTGAACGCCGGCGACTGCATGAACTTGAGAGCGCTATCCGTTCGAGGAATCACCTGGACGCTGGGCACGAGATACGCGCGCTCGAGCGCCGAGTTGTTGCGGTACACGATGGCTGTGCTGCCGCGGTACACCTCCTGAAGCCCCATCGCGGTCGATGCGGTGTCAGTGTTGTTCATCTTCAGCTGGAGTCCGCTGATGATGTAGCGAATGTTCGCGGCGCTCATGAACAGCGGGTAGTTCGTGAAGTTGTGCCAGTCGACGTAGATCTTGTCGCCGGCTCCCGCAAACTGATTGAATCGCTCGAGCTGATTGCCGTGTTCTCCGCCGGCCTGCTCGATGCCGAACGACATCAGGTAATTGCGCAGCGGAATCGTATTGGTTCCGACTCTCTCGAAGCCTTTGTAGACAGCCTGGTTTCCAAATGGAAACACCCACACGCGTCCGCCGTCCTTCTGCGCCTGGAGGAACTGAACGATGTCGTCGGCCGCGTACACCTGGTCGGGCGGCGGAACGATCTTGAAGAACTGCCGGTCGATGATCCACAGGTCTGCAAGCGTGACGATGCTGAGAGCAATTGCGAGCGTGCGCGTCTGGAGACCGCCGCGCAGCCAGCGCGACAGGAGAAGTCCAACGATTCCGAGGAACAGACCGAAGCGAATCCAGCCCGTCGCTTCCCCATAAGGACTTGGTATCGCCTGCGACATGATGATCATCAGCAGCGCGATTCCTATCAACGCGAAGGCGCCGTACCCGGCCAGATCTCCCATTGTGCGCGTCTTTGCACCCGACTTTGCGGCTCGGCGCGCAGCTTTCTGCTCGTCACCACCGCCGTCGCGCACCTTTGCAAGTGCCTCGAGCGTGAGCGCCGCCATGATCGAGAGTGACATCCCCACCAGGAAGAATGAAATCGATGGCGCCCGGAATTTGTTCGTTCCGGGGAGGAAATTGAAATACAGCTTGTAAATCGGAGTGTATCCGCCGAGTGATATCGTCAGAGCAACGAGTGCGACCCCTCCGAAGAACAGCCAGTACTTGTCACGCCGCGAGAAAACGACGCCGAGCAGCAGCATCCCCATGACAAGCGCGCCGACGTACTCGGTGTGCTGCTTGAAGAAGCTCTTGCCGTGGTATGTCTGCAGGAAGCCTTGCTGCTCGGGCACGGCCAATCCGGAGATTTCTGCTGGTGGCATCGAGAACGATGTCGCGTACTCGTAGCCGCGACCGCCTTCTGCTCCGCGCGGTGACTCTTTTACATAATCGACGAATGGCAGGAAATTCACGGCGGCCAGAGAGAAAGCGAATGCGACAGCAAGCAACGCCTTCCCCATTCTCGCGCCTACTACCGGCCAGGTCGCATCCTTGAATCGGAAAGCGCAGAACAGCGTCCATCCGGCCGCCGCGAGCAGCAGGTAATAGGCGCTCTGGATCTGGAACGAGAGCATCGCAAAGCCGAGCGCGGTGCCGAGTCCGATGAAGGCAGACCATGAACCGGTTCGCATGCCGCGGTGAAGCAGGAAGAAAACCAGCGGAGCGAACGTCGCGACGATGATTCGTCCGTCATGTCCGCTGTAAACGCCCGCCATCGTCATGCCGGTAAACTGGAATGCGATACCCGCTATGAATGCGATCCACGACCGCGTCCCCAGCTCGGCGGCCAGGAGATACATGCCGATTCCTGCAATCGCAAACTGCACGAGCAGAACTGCGGGAAGTACGCGAGACGTTGGAAGCAGGAACGAGAAGAGCAGGCGGAACGGGTAGTATGTGCCGCCCGGATTCGCGTGAAGCGGGACGCCGCCATAAACCCACGGAACCCACCGCGGTACATGCCATGCCTTCAGCGACCGCGAAATGAATTCGTAGAACTGGTATCCGCCGGCGAAGTAGTCGGTGCCGAAGATGCTTCGATCGGGGAAAAACGCGGGCGCAAAATAGATCAGCGAGATCGCGAGATAGATGGCCGCCGCGATCTTCCACGGGACGATCAGATCCTCATCGATCGGTTCAGAGACGAGAGACGGACGTGGCTTCGGAGTCGCGCGTTGCTTGCGCGCGTTCTGGCGGGATGAACTCATGGTGCCACAATACTCTTCAGAAGGTCACTTTGGCGCCAGTACGATTCCGGATGGCGGCGTGGTATGTCTCGGTCAAACGAGAGACGATTGTGTCCCAGCCGAATTCACGTTTTGCGTAAGCGAACCCGTTTTCCGCAATGCGCCGCATGCGCTCGGGGTTGTCCATCGCCACTGAAATCGTACGCGCAAGAGCGGCTGCGTCGCCCGGCGGCGACAACAATCCGGTCTCTCCGTCGATGACGATATCAGTGATTCCTCCTGCCGCACTCGCGATGACGGGCTTCTTGTAGCCCATCGCTTCGAGGAGAACGACACCGAGGCCTTCGGTCTCGCCGGTTTCCGTAACGATCGCCGGAAGCACCAAAGCGTCGCACGCCTCAAAGATTTCGTCGATGCGCTCGGCACTAACTCGGCCCTCGAATGTCACCATTTTGTCGACGCCGAGTCGGGAGGCTTCGGCCATCAGGGCTTTTCGCTCGGGACCTTCGCCGACGATGCTGATGTGCAGTCGCGGGTCGTCGATGAGGTGCGCGGCAGCGTTCAGCAGCACGTCCACTCCCTTCCGTCGCACAAGGCGCCCCACAAACAGCAGGTTGAATGGATCTGATGCGGCTCGCGTCGTCTTCTGCGATGCATCACTCGTTCGCTCGCCTGCCGCAGCACCGAACGGAATTATCACGCTCTCGACGCCTGGCACGAATTGACGAAGACGCTCGGCGGTGAATGTCGAGATCGCGGTGACGGCGTCCGACCTGGTGACGATGCGTCTCAGCATCGGACCAAAGACATTTCGCGATGCACCCTGCCAGTTGAGCTCCGACGAGAAGAAAGTCGAGACCAGCGCCGCGTTTGACCCGCTCCGGGCGGACAGTCCGAACAATCCGTGCGGAATGGGCCAGAAGGCGTGGACGACATCGAAGTTCCCTTCTCTCGCGATCTGAACAGCAGCGGCCGAGCCGGCGACGATGTAGCCAGGCAGGAGCGCGGCCATCAATGGACTCTTCGCGATGCGATCCATCGCTGGAACGTCGTGCGTGAGCGTCTCTGCTCCAGCAGGAGCGTACCTGAAGCGATGAACCTTCACTCCGCCGATTACTCCGGTGTCGGATCCTCTATAGGAAGGGGCGAGCACTTCGACGTCGACGCCGGCCTTCTTGAGGCGGTCGATCGTCTCGCCCATCCATGGAGTAATGACATCACCCTCGTGACGAGGATAAGCCGTCACGATGAAGAGGACTTTCATTGTTGAGTTGTCACCGGGTCAGGCGGATACTTTCTAGGTCGGCCCAAAATCGGGGATACGAGACAGCGACGCAATCTCTGTCGTCGATATTGATTGAATTCTTACCAAGCGCTGCAAGCACACCGAACGACATCGCGATGCGGTGATCGCCTTCGGTAATCACGTCACCAGCCAGCACCGAATTCCCCGGTTTGACCACAAAGCCGTCGGGCAGCTCTTCGACGTCGGCGCCAACCCGCTTCAGGTTGCTCACGACCGTCGAGATGCGATCGCTTTCCTTCACGCGAAGCTCCGCCGCTTCGCGCACCTCGAGTCTGACACGCGCTCCGGCAGCCACACACGCGAGCAGAGGCAGCTCGTCGATCATCGACGGGATTCTGTCGACATCAATCTTCGTTTCGTGCAGCATGGAAGGCCGCACGACGAGCGTCGCAACTTCGTCGCCTGCAATCGCTTTACGGTCGGTTATCTCGATATCGCCTCCCATATCCATGATCGTCTGGATGAAACCAATTCGCGTCGGGTTCATGCACACATCGAGAATGCGGACTTCTCCCTCTGTTTGAAGCACACCGAACGCGATGATGTAGGCTGCCGATGACGGATCGCCCGGAACAGTCAGCTCGAGAGGACTGAGCGATTCAACTGGGAGAAGACTTGCCGAAAGGTCGTCGACAGAGACCGGAACTCCGAGCGAGATGAGCATTCGCTCGGTGTGATCGCGCGACTTGCGAGACTCGATCACTGTCACATGAACGCCTGCAACCAGTCCGGCCAGGAGGATGCAGCTCTTCGTTTGACCGCTCGACGCACGCGTATTCCATGCAATCCCCGAGAGATTGCCACCGTGGACGATCATCGGAAGTCCGTCCTCCCCATTCTCGAACGTGAATTGCGCGCCCATTTCCCTCAGCGGCTCGGCGATTCTTTTCATGGGCCTGCGGCTCAGGCTCGCGTCACCCTCGAAACGCGATGAGAACCGACACGCGGCAACGACTCCGGCCATGAGTCGTACGGTCGTTCCGCTGTTTCCTGCATCGAGCGTATTGTCGGGAGACTTCAGTCCGTGCAAGCCGAGCCCCGTCACGGAGAAGTCCGAAGAAAGATCCGGAATCGGCGCGCCCAATGCGCGAAGAACCCCGGCCGTCGAGCGTACATCGGCGGCATCGAGAATTCCCTCTATCTGAGACTCACCGGTCGCGAGCGACGCGAGGATGAGCGCGCGATGCGAGATCGACTTGTCGCCGGGAACGCGGACGACGCCGCGTTCCTTCATCGCAGCCAGTTCTCGAGTGCCGTCGCGCTGTCCGTCTTGTCGTCCCGATACTTCACGATCACCGGAGTCTGCAGCGACAGGCCCTCGGCCTTTCCCCACCCTGACGTGACACGGCGTGCACCGGGAACAACGACGGCATTTTCCGGAATCATGAGAGGCGAGTCGGCAGATCCGCGGTAGACAGTCTCATGGACGAGATCGAACACCGGAGTTCCGCGAGTCAGAACAACGCCGGCACCAATGACGGCGCGCGCTCTTACGACCGTTCCCTCAAAGATTCCACAGTTTCCGCCTACGATCACGTCGTCCTCTACGACAACGGGCGACGCGTTGATCGGCTCGAGCACTCCACCTATCTGCGCGGCTGCACTCAGATGCACGCGCTCGCCGATCTGTGCGCACGAGCCAACGAGCGCATGAGAGTCGACCATCGTTCCCGTGCCGATGTGCGCGCCGACATTGATGTACATCGGCGGCATGCACACGACACCCTTCGCGACATATGCTCCGCGACGAATCGATGAGCCTCCGGGTACGATTCGCACTCCGTCACCAAGCTTGAAGTTGCGAAGCGGATACGTGTCCTTGTCGAAGAATCGAAATCCCGGTTGCGCCGTGCCCGTCGGGCCTGGCGCGGGCGACATGTCTTCGAGTGTGCCGAGCTGAAATCCCAGGAGAATTCCGCGCTTGACCCATGTGACGGCTCGCCAGCTTCCGTCCGCTTCACGTCGAGCCGCTCTGACGATTCCCGCCTCGAGCTGTGCGAGAAGCTCGTCGATAACCACACGCGCGTCAGGAGCAAGACGTCCCGCAGCCGATTCAGCGAGGGCAGCCTCGACCCGCATCTCGAGCGAGATGCCGGCGAGCTCGCCGGTCATCGGAGACTCGGCGTCGTTCATCAGCTAATCGCTCCGGCAGCACGAAGCGCCTGCCGAACCGAATCCGAAAGACTGTCCTTCATCGGAACGAGCGGAAGGCGCAGAACGTTCTCGATACGCCCCATCATCGCAAGTGCTGCCTTGGCCGGAATCGGGTTGGATTCGATAAACGCCGCCGACGTCCACGCAGCGAGTCTGTGCGCGAGGTCGCGGGCGCCTTTCACATCGCCGTTATCCCACAGCTCCACGACCTGCGAAGCGAGTTTCGGCACAACATTGGAAGTCACCGACACGACTCCATCGCCGCCCTCGGCCATCACTGCGATCGTGAGCGCGTCGTCGCCGGAAAGCACGGTGAAATTGTCCGGCTTGTTCCGGATTATCTCGGCGATTTGTCCGAGGTTTCCGGATGCCTCCTTCACCGCCGTGATGTTCGCGTGCTCGGCCAGCTCCAACGTCGTCGCAGCTTCGACATTGCTTCCGGTGCGGCCCGGAACGTTATAGACGACAAGCGGAAGATCGACGGCGTCGGCGATTGCGCGGTAGTGAGCGGCGATACCACGCTGCGGCGGCTTGTTGTACATCGGCGAAGTGTGAAGCAAGTGGGTCGCTCCAGCGGCCTTCATCTCTTTCGACAGAGCGATGGCTTTCTTCGTGTCGTTCGAGCCGGCGCCGGCCACGACAGGCACGCGGCCGTTGACTTCTTCGACCGTGATCTCGACCACCTTGCGATGTTCGTCCGGCGTCATCGTCGCTGCTTCGCCGGTCGATCCGCAAGGAACGACGAAGTGAATTCCTTCGTCCACCTGCCATCGCACAAAAGCGCGAAGGGCTGCCTCATCGAGGCTTCCGTCTTTTGCGAACGGAGTGACCAGCGCTGTCCCGCACCCGCGGAGAAGCACGCGACCGTTTGAGTCGTTCGGCATCTTGATCATGGGCGAAACCGGTCGCGTTGAACTTCGTCGAATCCGAGCACGTCACGCATGGTGAAAATTCCTTTCTTTCCAATCAGCCACTGAGCCGCTCGAAGGGCACCTTCGGCGAATACCCGCCGGTCGCGCGCTTCGTGCCGCATCGTAATCTGCTCAAATTGTCCGTCGAAGATCAGCTCGTGCGTTCCCGGAACTGACCCGGTGCGAACGCTCGTGACGGGAAGCTTCTTTCCAAGGCTCCTTTCCATCGCTCCCACAATGGCGAGTGCGGTTCCCGATGGCGCGTCCTTCTTGGCAGAGTGATGTGTCTCGACCATTGCGGCTGAGAACTCGGGAGCCCGTGACATGATTGCCGCAGCGTGGTGCGCGAGTTCGATGAACAGGTTGACGCCAATCGAGAAATTCGGTGCCC
>JADGQR010000076.1 GCA_017881685.1 Gemmatimonadaceae bacterium | reverse complement strand
GGTCACCGCATAGGTTGCCGGTCACGCCGACGGAGTGACCGCGATCGTAGCGATCGCGCGCGGTAAGCGCGAAAGTGATTGAGGAGGTTTCCCATGCTGGTCAAAGAAGTGATGACGATGTCGCCCATGCGCTGCAAGCCGGCCGACACGATCGACACCGTCGCGAAGCTGATGCTCCAACACGACTGTGGCGTGATCCCGATCCTGGACGGCGAGAGAGTTCTCGGCGTGATCACCGACCGTGACATCACGTGCCGCGTCGTCGCTGCCGGCAAGACGCCGGTTGCGATTCCAGTGAGCGACGTGATGACGCATCCCGTGTACACGATTCATGAGGACGAGCCGGTCGAAGCGGTCATTGATCTCATGAAGACAAGACAGGTCCGCCGGGTTCCGGTTCTCGACCGGGAAGGCAAACTCGTAGGAATCGTCGCGCCGTCCGATCTCGCTCCCCTGTTCGCATCGACGGACATCGCTGATTTTCTACTGTCCGTTTCGTACTGGAACCATCCGGCGCCGGCTCCCGCTGCTGCTCCTGACGATTCGTATTGGCTCGGCTGATCCACGTACCGCAACTCGGCTGATCTTCGTACGGCAACAACAAAGAGGCGGCCCTAAGGCCGCCTCTTCATCGACGACTCCGCGAGCAGGATCACGCAGCTCGCACTCTGAGCTCGTCGACAACATTGTGGACTCCAGGAGCCGCCCACGCCGCTTCCACAGCGTCTTCGCGTTCGACCCAGGAGCGCACGTCTCCACGGAGAGTCACCCGGCCATTGCTCGTCTCGACGGAGATCTTCTTCGCATCGAGCTCCGCTTTGCGCCGGAGAGCGGCTTCGATCTTCTCCTTCACGTCGCCTGCCTTCAACTTCGGGATGATCGCGATGTTGTCGGTCACGCCTCGGACTCCGCGAAGATTGCGCACGGCGTCGAATGCTGCGCGTCGCTGGAAATCCCACTCGAGATCACCCTGCAGCGTCAGCCATCCCTTCGCCACGGTGACCTTCACCTTGTCCTTCGGGAGCGTCACGTTCCAGCGGAGTGCATCGAGGGCGGCGGCAGCGATGTCGCTATCGTCACGCTCGCCATCCAGTTTCACTTCGATCTCGTTTGCCACCGCGTCCACATCCTTGACGCGTTTCGCGATCCGGTCGGCCGCGAGTTTCTCCGAGTAGCTGCGAACGTGACCGGTCAGTGTCACAACGCCGTTCTCGACGGTGACTCCAATCTTGGTCGAGTCCACGCTCGGATCCCATTCCAATTCGTCGAGGACCTCATGCTGCAATTTACTGCTTGTCAGTTTCGTCATATTGAGCCTCCATACAACTCGAACGTATTCGACCGTCAGGCCGGGCGCGAGTCTGGCGGTCACGACGCGGTTGTGCCCCCGCTCACAAACGCCGCCGGTTGCGACACGTCGCGCATCAGGACGCGTTTCACCATCTCCACGAGGAAGAGGTACACGATCACTGCGATGGCGAGAAAGACAAAGTACGACGGCGCAAGCGGAACAAAGCCGAAACGCGATGCCAGCGGCGTGTAAGGCATGAGGATTCCTGCGCCGACGACAAGAACGACAGAGGTCGCGAGCATCAGGCTGGGACGGCTTCGGAACGGATTGGCGGCGGTGCGGATGACGAGCAGAACGAGCGTCTGCGTTGCCAGCGATTCCACGAACCACCCCGTCTGAAATGTCGACTGCCCTGCGTGGAAGACCCTGAGCAATACCCAGAACGTCAGAAAGTCGAACAGCGAGCTGACGGGACCGATCGTGATCATGAAACGACGGATGAGATTCATGTCCCAGCGATGCGGCTTGAGCATGTACGTCTCATCGACGTTGTCCGATGGAATCGTGACCTGCGAGAAGTCGTATAAAAAGTTGTTGAGCAGGATCTGAGTCGGCAGCATCGGCAAAAACGGCAGGAACATCGACGCTGCGGCCATGCTGAACATGTTTCCGAAGTTCGAGCTGGTGGCCATGAGGATGTACTTCATGACATTGCCGAATGACTTCCTCCCCTCGAGGACGCCGTCCCGCAGAACGCTGAGGCTCCGTTCCAGCAGGATGATCTCCGCCGTTTCCTTCGCCACGTCGACAGCGTTCTGAACCGAGATGCCGACATCCGCCGCTCGGAGCGACGGGGCATCATTGATCCCGTCGCCGAGGAAGCCGACAACGTGTCCGCGGGCCTTGAGCGCGCTGATGACGCGCGTCTTCTGTCCTGGCGAAAGCCTTCCGAACGCAGACTCGCGCTCAGCGAGGGACGCAAGCGCCACATCATCGAGACGATCCACTTCGACACCGGTGACGACGCGGCCGGAGCTCAAACCGACAGCAGAGCAGACGTGCCGGACGACGAGATCGTCATCGCCGCTCAAGACCTTCACCTCAACACCTTCAGACCGCAGCTGGCGCAGCGCTTCGGCCGCATCCGGCAGGGGCGGATCGGCGAACGCCAGAAATCCCGCGAGGACGAGATCATGCTCGTCGTCGCGTGAGTAGGCATCCCTCAACTCGACCTCACGCCAGCCGACGGCGAGCACACGGTAGCCCGCCTCGCTGAATCGGCGGCAGATCTCGGCAGACTTTTGCGAGTCGACGGTCGCACAGCGACTGAGCACCGATTCCGGCGCGCCTTTGCAGATGAGGATTCGCTGACCGTTTCGGGTCAGGACCACGGAAAGAACGCGCCGTTCGAAGTCGAAAGGAATCTCGTCCATCTTGGTGACCTGATCGATCTCTTTTCGCGGATTGAGCTCGCAGTACTGAAGGATGGCCGAGTCGAGCGGACTCCTGATCCCGGTCTCGAGCACGCTGTTGAGTCTTGCCAGGTCGATGACCTGCTCGTCTTCGATTCCGGATGGACCGACGGCTTCATGCAGCGACATCACTCCGCTGGTCAGCGTTCCAGTCTTGTCGCAACAGAGGATGTCCATGCTGCCGAAGTTCTGGATCGCGGAAAGGTGCTTCACGATGACCTTTCTCCGCGCCATGTGCACCGCGCCGCGGGAGAGGGTGACGGAGATGATCATCGGCAGAAACTCGGGGGTCACGCCGACCGCGAGCGCAACAGCGAACAGCAGTGATTCGAAGGGGGCTCGGTGGCGCGCGATGGAGATGAATGCCACGAACGCAACCAGGAGGATGATCGTCTCGGTGATGAACGTTCCGAACGCGCGAGTTCCCCGCTCGAACTCGGACTCCGGTCTTTTCCTGGTCAGTCGCGCGCCGATGTCTCCGAACAACGTGTTTCTGCCGGTCGACACGACGACCGCTCTGGCCGTCCCGCTGATGACGGACGTGCCGAGGAATACGGCGTTGGGATCGGTGGCCGCAGGGTGCGGTGTGCCGAATCCGTCCGCGGATTTTTCGCTCGGCATCGACTCGCCGGTCAGCGCGCCCTGCTGGACGTGCAGATCCCGCGAATCGAGGAGACACGCGTCGCCGGGCACGAGATCACCGGCCGAGAGAATGATGACGTCTCCCGGCACGATGTCGAGGCGCGGCACATCCACGGCGATACCGTCGCGGACGACGGTAGCCGTTGCAGCAACCTGAATGCGCAGCCGGTCGGCGGCTTTCTGCGAGCGATAGGTCTGCGTGAAGTTGAGTCCCACGCTCATCAGCACCATCAGGTCGATGACGATGCCGTCGGTCACCTGACCCAGGACGTAGGAAACGATGCTTGCGAGGAGCAGGACGATGACGAGGGGATTTGTGAAGAACTGAAGGTATTCGAGCGGAGACGCCCGTTTCGTTCCGACCGGATCATTCGGTCCGAATCGCCCCAGCCGCTCGCGGGCTTCATCACTCGTCAATCCGGCGGTCGAGCAGTCGAGCAGTCGGAAAAGCGCATCCAGTCCAATACACGACTGCGCTGGGCCGGTGGGCGCGTCCATATCGAGCCGCCGTGCGGTCACGCGCAGTTTACGCCGCCGTCATCTGCTCCTGAAGCGCCACGGCCCTCGGAAACAAAATGCAGTTCTCGAGAAACATGTATTCGTGCAGATGCGCCTCGAGTCGCGCCACGGACTCGAGAATCGACCGGACACGCGCATTCAGCTCGTTCTCCGCTTCCAGGCGCAGCCTCAACTCGCGAATGGATCGCAGTTGTACGGCAATCGTTCCGTGCTCCGTGACGACTTGCCGGATCCGCGTGCGCAACTCCCCGTCCACCGGCCGCTCACTCGACTGCCACGAGCGCTCGAGAGCCTCGATCGGGTGAAACAAGTTGTCCTCTTCCTCGTGCATGTGTGGAAGGAGCACATCGGAGAGACGCACGATCGCGGCGCGGAGCGACTGCAGGTCTGCGTCGGGAGTGGCCGGCGGTGCACAGAGATCGAACAGGCCGAACGAGATGGCCGCCAGCTCGTCGCGAACGAATCGATGGTGCTCGTCAGTGAGATGCCTGATGAGATCCGCGAGAGGTCTGTCGTTCCATGAATGCGTCTCTCCGGAAGGCGCCGCTAATCTCCTCACACCAGCGACGAGGACCTCCGGGTCGAGTCCCTCCGCGTACGCTGCGTCGGCCAGCGACAGGTCGCCCCCGCACGCATAGTCGATCCCCAGCGTCTCGAAGACCTGACGCGCGCCTGGAATCTCATCGGCGATCTTCGCAATCGAAGTACTCTCATCGACTTTCATGCACGACCTCCCGCCATCGCCGGTTCAGCCTCGGCGCGACGTTTGGCGGCGGCAACAGCTTGCCGCGGAACCACGAGCACCGGGCACGACGCGAATCGGATCAGGCGATCGGCAGTGCCGCCAATCACT
>JADGQR010000075.1 GCA_017881685.1 Gemmatimonadaceae bacterium | reverse complement strand
GGCGGCTCCCAACTGAGGAAGGAACCCGGCCAATGCCGTCAGAAGAAAAATTGTCCGAACGAGTCGAATCATCTTATGGAATATAGCATCGTTAAATGCTCTGCTGTTTATCTGACGAATCATACGGCCTTGTGGCCACGCCGGATTGCTTCACGCTCAGATCCGCGCGCGACGCAGCGAAACGGCATTGAGCGCTACGATAATAGACGAAACTGACATCAACAATGCAGAAACTTCAGGGCGCAGCGACCACCCGAGCGTCGAATAGAATGCGCCAGCCGCCACGGGTATAGCGAGCAGGTTGTAAACACTGGCCCATGCAAGATTCTGCTTCATCTTGCGGACTGTGGCCTTGCTGAGGTGTATCGCCTTCACAATGTCGAGTGGATCAGAGCGCATCAGGATGACCTGTGCGGCTTGTGCCGCTACGTCGGTACCCGCGCCGATCGCAATGCCGATGTCCGCTTGTGCCAGCGCAGGCGCGTCATTGATGCCATCCCCGACCATCGCCACAACTCGCCCACTGGCCTGCAACTCACGCACATGGGCCGCCTTGTCTTCAGGCCGCACCTCGGCGAACACTTTCTCGATCCCGACTTCCTTCGCGACACGCTCCGCCGTCGGCTTGACGTCGCCACTCATCAGAACTGGCTCGACGCCGGCAGCCTTGAGCTGGCGTATGGCCTCTGCGCTCGAAGGTCTGACCGCGTCGGTGATGCCGATCACTCCGAGTGCGCGCCCGCCTCTTGCCACGTAGGTCAGAGAACGGCCTTGCGCGGCGAGCTTGTTGCCGATTTTCAGAACGGCGTCGGTCGCAACACCGTTCTCAGTAAGCAGGGCCACGTTGCCAACGAGGATCTGGTTGCCCGCAACACTGCCTCGCAATCCTTTCCCGGAAATGTTCTCGACATTCTCTGAAGGCGTCACGGGCCCGCTGCTCGGTTCTGCAGCGTGGACAATTGCCTGAGAAAGAGGGTGAGTGGACGACCGCGATAGAGCTGCTGCTGCCTCGAGCAGTTCTTTGCGATCGACTCCGTCGACAGGTGCGAGATCAGTTACGGTTGGCTTTCCAACCGTCAGCGTTCCGGTTTTGTCGAGGATTATCGTCTGGATTCTGCTGACACGCTCGAGGGTTGCCGCATCCTTGATGAGAATGTTGTGCTTGGCGCCGAGTCCGGTACCCACCGCGACTGCAGTTGGTGTCGCGAGTCCGAGTGCATCGGGACATGCGATCACGACGGCGGAGATCGCGAATGTCAAAGCCGTGAGAAACGGCGCGTGCGCGAACACCGACCACGCGATGAAAGTCAGCACGCCAGCCGACACAGCGACGATGACGAGAATTGCCGCAGCCTTGTCGGCGATTCGCTGGCCAGGCGCCTTTGAATTCTGCGCGCGCTCGACCAGGGCCGCGATCTGCGCAAGGACCGTGTCGCTTCCGACGTGCAGCGCCGTCATTGTCACAGCACTGCTGACATTGATGCTGCCGCCAACAACAGGGTCTCCGGCTTTCTTGTGAACGCTTGAGCTCTCGCCGGTTACGAGCGACTCGTCTACGTCGGTCTCACCTTCCTGGAGCTCTCCATCGACCGGTATTTTTTCGCCCGGAAGAATGCGAAGAAGGTCGCCTTTCACGACTTCAGACGTTGGAAGATCCTGCTCGCGTCCATTGCGAATGACTCGCGCTCTGGGTGGAACGAGATCAAATAACGCGTGGAGGGCATCGGATGTCCCGCGCCGCGATTTCATCTCCATCCAGTGCCCGAACAAAACGAAAGTCACGAGCATTCCCGCGGCTTCGAAGTAGGCCGTTGGATACCCGATGATCGTGAGGTAGACGCTGCTGAGGTAAGCCGCGAGAACTCCGGTTGCGATGAGGACGGACATGTCGAGCTTTCGACTTCGAATGGCTGCCACGCTGCCACTCAGGAAGATCCAGCCACACCAGAAAACCACCGGCGTCGCGAGGGCGAGAGCAAGCCAGTTGGACAATGGCGGGTGAACCAGCATCGGCATGCCCGGCACGTGCCCGGTGATCGACACGAGTGGAATCGTGAGAGCGAGCGCCACCACGAAGCGGCGCGCCATGTCTCGCTCCATTTCCTTTGCCATCGACGGGTCCGACATCATCGCCGCGTGATCGTGATGAGCCGGCATTGTCGACTGCATCGGCGCGTGATGCGGCGCCTTCGGGTCCATCGAGTGGTCCGTCATAGCAACTGAGTAAGGAGGAGCATGGAGATACTACAGTCAGCAAAGGTCCAGGAGGCAGTTTGCGTTGAACATAACGATCATATCAAGCAGCCCTTCGACTTTCACCCGGGCGACAACAAGGTCTGGCGAACTGTGAAGCACGAGTTGAGCTTCGTCCGAATACCGGGACCGACGTTGCAGTTCACGCCGAGCACTAGATGGTTTGTCGCGTATTGAAGCGGAAGCTGCTACCAGATTTTCCCGACGTTCCACACAAGCCCGGCGTAAAACGCTCTTGGCTGCGGGCCCTTCAGCGGCTCGATGATGCCAGCATCCGCCGCGAGCCACTTCATCGGTTGCCAGGTTGGACCCGTCAGAAGAGCAACGATTTCCTTTGCTCCGCCTTCTCCTGAAGTTCCGGGAAATCCGTAAATCTCTCCGGCCCAGCCGATAGGTCCATTTACAGGAAACCCTGCCGACACTGTCCACAGAGTCGAGACGGTGGGCGTACCGGAATCTCCCCCGAAATGACGCGTGGCGCCGATGTTGATGTCGACATCCGCAGATCCAATGGAGCGACTCGATATCACGAGGAGTGATGCGTCGGTCGTGCCGCTTCCCAATCCGCGCGCTGCGGAGGCGCTCGGGAACTTCACGCTCGGCAGGATCGCGAAGTCGCTCACAATAGGCGCATCCTCCACGAGCCTGTATTTGAGGCCAAGCGTGAGATCGCCGATTCCTCGAGCAGACGAATTCGCGGCAGTGCCAACCAGTCCGGAAGCCAGCACGTTTAGTTGAGCGTGGCTGCCCACGCCGATTTTTACGTTAGCGGGGAAACTCAGCGCCGTCCCGCCATCGGCGTAGCGGTCTCGCTCACCGCCGATCTCGAGCTCGAGCCAGCCTGGTGCGACGGTGCCGGCATGAGTTGCAACCGTCGGCCGCTCGGGTTGCACTTCATGCGGATCTCTCGCTGAAGTGTCGGTTGCGGGCTGTTGGGCGGAGCTCGGAACTGACAGCAGAACAAAGCACAGAAAACTCACAGCAAGCATCGTGGCTCGCGCGCGCGGCATCCTTGCCCCCGCAGGTGGAATGTTGGCGATGGCAATTAGCCGGATCAGTACCGAACGTTGAGTCTCAATCCGAAAATAGACGCCGGACCGCGATCTCGATTGTAACCGGAATTCCGAACGATTTCGTGATCCATGTTACGGCAATGCCGTTCGTGTAGCCGCGCGTGTCGGCCGCAAAATCCCACGCCACGCGACAATGTGTCGGACTGATCACCGCTCAAGGCACGAGTGTACCGGACAAACGCGCGCGGACGTATGGGCCGTTGCCGAGATCTGCTGTTCCCTGTCGAAGCACAAGAAGTTTGATTTGCCCATTGAGGGCAAATACCAGCAGCGAGCCGCCTAGCACTGCGAGCAGAATCGCGACGCTCCGCCGAAAGATTTTTTCTCCGAGCATAGGCAGGACTCGAGAGCCGAGTGCCGTGCCGAGGACGACTCCAATTGTAGCTATCGTGAGGATTGGCCAAAGCGCGAACATCGCTCGTCCCTGAGACGCCAAGTAGACAGGCATTCTCGCGCCGTCAACGATGAGCGCGACGGTGGTCGCGGTTGCAACGAATGCCGCTGGAGGAACTTTGAAAGCGAGCAGTCCGGCAGTCCGGATACTTCCCTGATTTCCCGCGAGACCGCCGAGAAACCCGGAGACGAGGCCGGCGGCCCATGCGGCCCTCTGACCCCAACGCACTCGACGCATCCAGCCCGTTAGTTCTGCAATAGAGGTGAACAAGAGGAGGCAACCGAACAGTACGGTCAGCCCCTGATTTCTAACTCGATTGTGAAGCAGTGCGCCGACCAACCCGCCGATCGCGCTAGTGAGGCCAAATTGGAGCAGGAGCGCGCGGTCTACCTGCGTTCGCATTTTCCAGAATCTTTGCGCTGTGCCGATCAGATGCGGAATCGAGACCGCCGCGATTGCCAGGCGGGTGTCGACTTGTAAAGCAAGAACGGGTGTGAGCAGGCTCCCAATGCCAAAGCCCGAAACAGCGGCGATCACTCCCCCGAGAGTCGATGCGCCGAACACCGCAGCCGTGTAGAGGTCGAACCCCGGTGAAGGCGACGTCACTGAGCTCCAGCAGCAGTCAGGACGATCAGCTGCCCTCGCATCATCGGCAGGTGCGAGGGAATGGCGCAGACGAAGTCGAAAATGCCTGGATGCTTCGCGATGTAGGTGGCGCGCGTGATTGCCTGAGGCGGAAGGGCGACTGAAAAATCGTTCATTACGAACGAGTGCGGATCGTCTTCGGGATTGACGAACATGAAATGAAGGGTGTCGCCGGCGTTGACCGTAATCGTGCTGGGCTCGAACGAATAGACTTCCTTACCGTCGAGCACCGCCCCTTTCGCGAAGTCTTCGCGGAGGAAGGGGTAGGTTTTGGCGAGCTCTCTTGTCAGAAGTGGGATCGTGGTTATGACGACGTCGCGGCCCACAGGTGGTGCCGTCCGCGCTTTCTGGTGGCCTCGCGAGCTACAAGACGTGATAGCGAAAGCGATCAACGCTATCGATGAAATCCGGAGGGTTTTTCTGGTCAATGTCGCGGCTTCCTGGCATGAGCGAGAGTTACAAGTTCTCCGTTTGTCGTAAGAGCGGCAATCGCGTCGCTCGAACCACTCTAGCATCGTGCGTGTGGCGATGGTGAAAGTCGGGGAAATGGTCGCGTGCGTGAACCATCCCCTCAAAAGGGCCCCGGCTTTCTTCGGTAACAGATTACCTGCGCTTCACGGCCATCTTATCCAGCGCGGCGCTCAATCCCTTCGCGAGCGTGACCGCGTCGTCGTCTGCCCAGAAGTGCATGAAGAAAAGTCTCGGCTCCTCGTCGAGCATGTGACTGTGCACCGCGGTCACTTCAATTCCGTGGCTTCTAAGCTCGCGAATCACGGGATTCACCTCCGAGTTGCGAAGAACGAAGTCACCGGTGATCGCCGCTCGTCCGTTACCCGTTGGCTCCCTTCGCGCTAGAGGCTTGCTCAGGTACGGCACGAGATCGCTTTGGCGTAGCGCTTCCTGCGACTTTGACGCCGCCGCTACGGCTTT